>JADFVX010000049.1 GCA_015222755.1 Pseudomonadota bacterium
CAGCTCTACTATGTCTTTCCCTATATGGCAGGCAAAGGGGTCATGGGGATAAAGCTGGGAGGGTTCACCCCTCTTTTTGTTCTCGCCTTTAATGCTGTCTGGGGAATCACTACAGCACTATGGCTAAGGTCATCCCGCTAGTTGATCATGTCAGTTCTTTATCGGGACAACTTATGAAGCGGGAAAGCTTCTTTACCAGCACATTTACAGATATCAGACCAACCTTACCCTCGGACTTCACTTCATCTATACTGCATTTATATTCTGCCGCAGCATCTGCCTTCTCCTGAAGATAATGGTCAAAGGCCTCAACGAGGTCCTCACTCTTCCTCTTGAAATTCAATACAGATATAACGATACCGTTCTGGTAATCTCTCAGTTCATGCCTGAGGTTGGCTATATTCTCAGCCCCCCACTTGTCGGATGACTTTAACTGGGTCAAGGCCTCGCCCAGCCAGTCTATATCCAGGAAGTCCCTTACCTTAAGGTAAAGTTTGGCTGTTTCAAAGAAGTTGTAGTGATGTTCTTCCTTGATCCTCACTATATCCATTACATCCTTGAGATATGGAAGGGTCACATAGGTCTTTGCAAGATCTTCAGGCATGCCCATAGCTGCATGTTTTTTCAGTGTCTTGTTAAGGTTTGACACTGTCCCCCTGCTGCATACCTTTTCGACACAGCACCACAGGTCTTCCTGAAAACTATGCACTATCTTTTCGTACTGGATCACAAAATCAAATGATATCCGTTCTTCCGTCTGGTGTGTCACAAACCAGCGTAGCGCATAGGCAATAGTGTCCTCCATTTCTATAAGGTAGCGATACTGAAGATCGGAAGATACCTTATTATCCAGTTTAAAAACACTCTCTCTGAAGCTGTCGGCATTAAGCAGGCTTTCTATTATTATGTATACCTTGGATATTTCGCCAACAGGCTTGCCTGTTAGCAGGGAAAGCATGGGCAAAAGACCAATACCTGCCTGGTTTATTATCTTATTGATTATAATAGTTGAAATTATCTCACCCTTCAGACGGTGTTCTTCCAGAAAGGGCTCAAACTGACGTCTGAGATATTCCGGGAAGTAGTCCTTCAGGTATCGATGGACAAAGAAGGTCTGAAGCATGGAAGAGCCCAGCATATCTCTGTAATACCTCATCTTCTGGTATCCCAGGAGTACAGAGACTACAGGCTTTGTAAATACTGGGGTGCCCCTTTCCACTGCCTCTGTCATCTCCTGCGAAGAAGGTATAAACTCCTCCTCCCGGTTCAAGCCTAGCTTTTTTTCCATCTCATCAACAACTGTTATAAAGGTGGTGGGGTTTTCCTTGGCGCGCATGACATCCATGGAGCAAACGGCCCCCTGCAGGTAGCTATTTTTAAGCACCTCCATGGACACCTGATCCGTCATTTCTTCAAGTATAAGGTTACGATCAGCTATATTTTTGATCTCCCCTCGCTCCATGAGATAATTGAGCATGATCTTTATGTTCACTTCATGATCCGACATATCCACACCGCCGGAATTATCTATCGCATCGGTATTACAGCGTCCGCCATGAATGGCATACTCAAGCCTGCCAAGCTGGGTCATACCGAGGTTGCCCCCTTCCGCAATGACCCTTGCCCTCACTTCATATCCGTTGACCCTTACACTGTCATTTGCCTTATCACCCACGTCAACGTGGCTCTCTGATTTTGCCTTGACATAGGTACCTATACCGCCGTTATACAGCAGGTCAACCTTTGCCTTTAGGAGAAGCTTGATCATCTCTTCACCGGTGACCTCTTTTAGCTGTGTGCCGAGGTACTTAGCCATCTCTTTGCTCACGGGGACAGCCTTTGCAGAGCGGAGATAGATCCCTCCTCCCCTGCTTATAAGCTTGCTGTCATAAACCTTCCATGAAGATCTGTGCAGAACAAAGAGCCTCTGCCGCTCCCTGTAGCTTTTTGCAGGGTCAGGGTCAGGATCAAGGAAGATATGCATATGGTTAAATGCAGCAACGAGCTTTATCTTATCAGAGCGCAGCATACCGTTACCAAAGACATCACCTGCCATATCACCTATAGCTACAACGGTAAATGGCTCGGACTGCACATCCGTTCCCATCTCACGGAAGTGCCTCTTAACAGACTCCCATGCTCCACGGGCGGTTATACCCTCCTTTTTGTGGTCATAACCTGCGGAACCACCAGAGGCAAAGGCGTCACCAAGCCACAAGTTGTACTTTGCAGAAATCTCGTTTGCCGTATCGGAAAGTGTAGCAGTTCCCTTGTCGGCTGCAACGACAAGATAGGGGTCAAAATCGTCATAAAGAACAAGGTCTTTTGGATGAACTTCTTTGCCCTTTACATAGTTATCGGTAATATCCAGCAGCCCGCTTATGAAAGAACGGTACTGCCCTTTCATGTACTCATACTGCTCCTCACGGGAAGAAAACTCTGTGCGCTTTATGAAAAAGCCGCCCTTTGCCCCCTCAGGAACTATAAGGCTGTTCTTCAGCATCTGGGTCTTCATCAGACCAAGTATCTCCGTCCTGAAGTCCTCGCCCCTGTCACTCCAGCGAAGACCTCCACGGGCCACGCGGCCTCCCCTGAGGTGCACCCCCTCCAGAGTAGGAGAGTGTACATATATCTCAACCAGAGGCTTGGGAGAAGAAAGAGCAGAGATTTCCCTGCTGGCAAACTTTATAGAGATATAGGGCTTTTCGCCATCTACAAAAAAGTTTGTCCTCAGTGCATTACGGACTACATCAAAGAGGGTACTCAGAACCTGAAAATCCCCCAGACCCTGCACCCCGGCAAGGGCTGTCTTAGCATCTTCTTCCAGTGTTTCCACATTGGCTGCCCGCACCTTTTTGCTTCCACCATTCGGATCAAAGCGCGCAACAAAATAGAGGTAGATGCTCTTGACTAGGGGACTGTACCTGACCATAACCTCTATCAAAGGATCATTGCTGTAGGTACGGTTGATCTGGAGGAGGTAGTTCTTCAGCGTCCTCAAAAGCTCGATTGCACGCCATCCGAGCCCCTCCAGCAATATAAGCCTGTTTAGACTGTCATCTTCACATCTACCCTCTTTGACGGCCACCATGGCCTCAAAAAAAGTATCTATAAGGGACTGAAACTTCTCCAGCCTTTCAGGGCTATCGGAGATTTTATAGTTAAATATAAATGCATCACCGCGATCAGCTACAGACTGAAAACGGTATGCCTGTTCACCTGTAACATAAAGCCCGAAGTTCTCCAGCCCCTTTAGCATCTTCATAAGCGGAACAGGCTCATTGGAGTATAACTTCAATACAGCCTTTTCTCCTCCTCGACGGACAAGCCCTACCTGTAAGGATTTTTCGCTAAATATTTCTTCAAGCTTAAGGATATCGCCCACCGCCTGATCCACAGGACATGAATCTTTATAAATAGCATCAAAGGTATCTATGTAGCGGCGATAAAGCGGGGGACCGTCATCACCAAGCCGGTTATATAGCGCCAGATAAAACTGCTGGTCCCATCCTATGGCTATCTTCTTCACCTGTTCAGTCAGGGCCAGATAGTCTATATCATCAAACTCTTTGCCAGGTGAGACAAAATAGAAAAACAGAAGCGCTCTCGATTCCGTACTTGCATGGTGCCAGGTTGTAGCAGGGCGGCAAAAGGACTTTGTTAACAGCTTCTCTATACCGACACGAACCCTGAAGCTTGTATCGTTCCTGGATATGGTGGCCATGACCATTGCATAGCGTCCCTTATCCCCCCTTCTCACATGCAGGGTGACCTCATTGTCACCTTGTGCAGACATTATATTGGAAATGAGTTCCTTCAATTGATCAACAGTGGCATAAAAGGCCTCCTGTTTAGGCAGATAATTAAAAAGTGCCTTGGCCTCCCTGTATTCAAAGGAGTTGACCGGTGTATCGGTCCCTTCCATTACCTTCACAGCCTTTTCCCGGAGCATCGGTATTGCATCACTTCTCCAATGTGTTGCTCCACGGGTCAGGCGCCCCAGGATAAGTGTCTCTCTCACCTCTCCTGACTTGCTGTCTTTGTGCCTCACACTGAAAAACTCAACGGGTGAAAGCTGGTAGATAATGGCCTCTCCCTTACTGCAAAAATCGGAGGAGATGATCCTGTGCACTCCTGCTCTAGCCAGTACTATCTCCTCAATCTCTGCAAGCAAGCCTGGGATGATCATCTCAGGCAGTAGTTCTTCACGAAATACACCCAGGCTGTTTTCATCTATTGGCGACAACAATTTTTTTCTTTTTCTTTCAAGGACTCGAAAATCTTTTGTTCCGAGCAGAACAAAATTATCGTCTGCCAACCAGTCCAAAAATTCAGCCACCTCTCCACTGCTACAGTAAGAAGACCCCAGCTCCATCTTTCCTACAACAGAGGCCAGTTTTTGAAGCTTGGCCTTCATAGGCAAAAAGTCGCCTACGGAAAGTGAGAGGCAGCAAAGAATGGCAACAAGGTCATCTTCTATTTCCTGGAGCTTTGCAGGATCAGTCACCTTCTCAATATATAGATTGATAAAGAGCTCATCAGCGCCATTCCCGGAATGTGCAACAGACTGAACGGCTCCATTTTCACGCTTGGGAGAAAAAACGGGGTGAACCGATCCAATAATACGGTAGCCATTTTTTGAAAAATAACCGCGTACAGATTCATATATAAAAGGCTGGTTAATAACGTGAATCTCAACTGTCGTGGTATCACAGCGAAGAGAGTGAAATGTGCATTCAGTCTTACTGGGGCTCTGAACCCTAACCTTGACCTGTGAAGCATCACCTCCTTGAGCCGGGCATGGCGCTCCGTCAAGTATAAATTCTACATATTCCTTTATCGACTGGGCAATCTGGTCTGAATCAAGGTCCTTCCACAATACGTCAGGCAAGGTCTTAAGGATAATAGCTGAAAGGGAGGAAAAAACCGGGTCCTTACTCTGCCTTTTCAGCAAAAGCTCAACTTCTTTCCCCTTTGTCTTCTTTATCTTCTCCAAGACTTTCCTCCTAAATTTCAGCTAAAAAGTAAAGTTACCTTCGATTCGATACAGGACTACAACAGTCGGTGCAAATAAATCTACCACAGCAATCAATTTAAGACAAAAATAAATATTAGATGATGACAGAGTAAAGTGCCCTTGTGCCAGGCCCATTCCCTTCACGAGATGGATGGATACGATGCAGTTCAGTATAAACTCCAGCTTACGTTTTTATTACTTCATTTCTTGTCTCGGCATTGCAAGGAGTATTCTGTCATTCCCGACGTGATCGGGAATCCAGTTCTATCAAGTATTCTTCTTTTTGAAAAGTCGTTGGTGCCAATTAGTTGAGCTGGTTTTTAACGATTGTCGTCCCTATTTGATTGGTGACTTTCGTCTTTTAGATGTATAGGAACCTATATTACCTATTATGACATCAAAAAGGACGACATAGACCCTCAAAACACCCACTTTTGGAATATTAATCAAGTGTTTTCAGTTAGTTAGCGTGGCCCGACCCTATGCCTTTGGACCCAGCTTACGTTTTTATTACTTCATTTCTTGTCTCGGCATTGCAAGGAGTATTCTGTCATTCCCGACGTGTAACGCCTGTCCCGTACTTTATGATACGGGAGGAATCTATCTTCCTTATGTGGTTGATTGCGTAGATGCGGTCCCCCTGTTACCCTGCTAAAGTAGACTGTCCACTTTTATTCACTACTTACCTAACATCAACCCAAAAGTGATATAAACGGAAGGTCGTTACCGGAAAAGGACGCGACAGATCATGTGTTAACTCACTGACACCCCCTGTTTGCCACCCCAGGCTAGAAAGATTTAATGGCAATACGGTTTCCGGGGCGGCGCTTGCTACTGCATTAACTTCACTGAGTATATCAACAAATGACATATTTTGAACATAACCTATCATGCCAGAAGCATCATCGTCCTTACCATATTTATGCGGTGCCGTAATGAATCGGCGTATCCCCTCGCTCACGTAGTTTTCGTTCAATTTCCATCCAGAGGGTGTAGTTGACCCCAGCCTTTTACACTCCACAAC
>JADFVX010000050.1 GCA_015222755.1 Pseudomonadota bacterium
AAAAGGGTGGGGGCGCTAGTCCTGGCTGCCCGGCTCAATGATTACCTTCAGGCAGTCCTTCCCTTCGGCAGCCATCTGAAATCCGGATGCTATCTGCTCCAAGGGGAGGCGGTGCGTGATCATATCCTTTACCTCTATCCTGCCAGAACTCATAAGCTCTATGGCCTGGTAGTGATCTATAGGTGCTGAACCGTAGCTCGTCTTCAGTGTGATATCGTTGCGCCAGTACCTGTTGAAATCTACCTCTACCTTGTCCTCCGGGCGTGGCACTGCAAAAAAGAGAAGTGTCCCGCCGCGTTCAACGGAGTCCATAGCCTGCTCAACGGCTGGCATAGCGCCTGTAGTGAGTATGACCCGGTCGGCAAGACGTCCATCGTTGACACCTTCCAGCGTGCTGGGGATGTCCTCTCCTGCAAGGGCCGTGTAATCGGCACCGAAACGCTTTGCCGCTTCCAGTCGGTTTTCCTGCATGTCTGTGGCCATTATAAGGCCAGCGCCCAGCGCCTTTGCAGCCTTGATAAAGAGCAGGCCGGAAAGCCCCGCACCTATGACAAGAATGCTGTCGCCCGGCTTGATCCCCGTAGCCCGCAGGCCGCGCAGCACTGTGCCGAGGGGTTCGATAAATGTCCCCTCTTCATAGGAGATATTGTCGGGGAGTTTCAGCGTCCCCGTATCAACAGATTTGCCGGTTACCTTCAGGTATTCCGAAAAGGCCCCCGGCTCAAAATTGTTGATGGACTGGAAATCTCTGCATGCCGTCTGGTGCCCCTTAAGGCATTCGGGACACTCTTCACATGGGACATGGTGGAGGGTAAAGATACGGTCGCCCGGCTTGAATTTATCTACATCAAGGCCCACCTTGATCACCTCGCCGGTGACCTCGTGTCCCAGCACAAGGGGAGCACGTTTTATGCGGTACCACTCCATCACATCGCTGCCGCATATGCCGCTCGCCTTCACCTTGATAAGGATGTCATTATTCCCTATATCGGGGACGGGCATTTCTTCAAGGCGCACATCGCTGTTGTTGTAGTACATTCCGACTTTCATATAGCTTTTTATCCCTTGCTGATCTCTTCGTAGAGCTGGAATGCCTCTTTGACAGATTTGTCTTCATGAACAACGGCCCTGACGGCTTGTATCATCGCCACAGGATGTTCATTCTGGAAGATGTTCCTTCCCATATCGACACCAACGGCCCCGGCCTTGATGGCGTTAAAGGTGAACTCCAGCGCTTCCTTTGTGGGCCTTTTGGTCCCTCCGGCAATGACGATCGGTGAAAGACATGCCTCGACTACCTCTTCAAACCCGTCACAGTAGTAGGTCTTTACGATATCTGCACCGTTTTCGGATACAACGCGGCATGCATGTTTCAGGTAGCGCACGGCCTCTTTTTTATCGTCGGCGGTAAGTTCTCCACCGTCTTCGCGCTCACCCTTGACGAACTTTGTCAGTACAGGGTCTGCACCTACAGCGGTAATACCTATGGATATAAGGCCAAACCTGTGGGCCTCATCGCTAAGTGACGCAAGGCTCTCTATCGTCTGGCACTGGCCGGGGAGACCTATGTAGCATGAAACGGTGAAGCCGATGGCGTTGCAGCGCACCATCTCCTCTACAGATACCGTAACAACCTCGTCATCAAGCTCGTCGGGACGGCGCATGCTGTTCCCGCCGGTAGCGCGAAGGATGATGGGCGTCCTCGTCTTCGGGTCAAGGCTTGTCTTAAGTCCACCGATGGCAGGACTTATGGCGTCACAGTATGGAAGGAGCGGGGTGACGGTCTCGCGCAGGTTGATCAGTCCCGCCGGAGCCCCCTGGAAATAACCGTGGTCTACGGCAAGTAGTACGGTGCGGCCTGAGTCTGGGTCAAACATTCTGGCCATGCGGTTTTGAAGGCCACTCCACTCTGTCTGGTAATCAAAAACATTTTTCATCTTCGATTCTCCTCGTTTTTTTTATTATGTATCAAGGTTTGAACTATACCGTTTCCCTTGGTGAAATTCAATCTTCAATATTTGGTTTGACTTGCTGAGTATAGAAAGGTGTAGCAGGATTTAGTGCAAACAGGGGCGAACAAAATATCATTACAAGAAACGCTAATGCAACGGATTCTTTGAAGAAAGTATGTCGTTTGCTACGGGATCATGAGGATCCAGTTGAATTGCTTTTTTAATCTCTTTTAAGCCCTCTGTCTCCCTCCCTGTCTGCATATAAAGCCATCCCAACGCTGAATGCGCCCTTGCAAGCTCGGGTCTGGAGCTAACTACATTTTCGAGCTCTCTAATGGCATTACCGTAGTGCTTTTTGCCTTTATAAAAGTAAAGATAAGTGAGGGCTAATCTTGCTTCACTATTGTATCTTGTGCTCGATATGTTTCTCTTTAGCTCATTAAAGAGAAGTCTAGCTGTTTCCCCCGACTGGAGGTACTGGTCAAGATAATCAATATCCATAAAGTCTGGCCGAGCATAGTGGTAGCCATATCTCTCAATAGCCTCTTTATATTCTCTCCTGTTCTTTAGAAAAATCAGAGCACTGTCATCCCAGTAAACGAGTGTCCAGCCTGGATTTGAGTTGAGATGCTCAACAAAATCTTTTTCGTTATTATCCAGTATTGCAATGCCAATATCATATTTTTTAACCAACTTTTCCCAGGCATCATAAGAATCTACCATATTATAGTAATCTTCGATGTTATCCAGAACCCGACCATCCATAAACACCCTCCTTTCAGGGTAGAATTGCCAGATAAGATAACCACCTATTCCATAGGTATTAAAGAAATTCCCTTTAATGTCTTCAGTTTTTATAAACTTGATGGCATCTTCAGGGAATTTACCTTCAGGCAAGCCAAGACCAAACTTAAAAGTTGGAGGAACTGAGAGGCCTCTAAGGCCCAACAATACCCCTCCCAGTGCCAAGGTCACAATAATACCTTTTAGTAAACGACGAACTGGTATTGATGAGTAAATCAACTCAATACAAGAATAATTTTTGTATATGGCGGGCACCATTACAAAAACAGCAAAAGGAATAAACCTGATAGAAACAGTGGAAGCATAAAAAAAGCCCGCAGAAAGCGCTAAATCGGTAATATCGTTTTTCTTTCTAACTAAGAGGCAGGAAAAGAGGAATAGGGCCAAAATTACCCCATATTCACTGGTAAAGCATATTCCAAGACCTTTAAAATGAGTCAGGGCGAGACCTTGCCACTCACCCACCCTTGCAGTTTCTATCTGGCTGTTCAGATCCCCGTGAGTAGCAATAAAGCTGGCAAACAGGTCGTAGGCTCGGACTCCATATGGATTGACTACAATAGCCGCCAACGAAATTAAAGTGTAGAAAGAAAGTGCTTTTAATTTCCCCACCTTTATCTGCCCTGTCAGTTTCCAAGCAAACTGTTTATTTAAAAATAGTTTGCTGCCCTCCGAAAAGATGATAGTCAATAAAAGAACAAGGCCTGCAAAGTAGCCCCCGTGTAAGTTGACCCAAAGCAAATGTATTAGCGGTAAAGACCATAGGTGCTTGCCAGTGCCAGATTTGAAGCGGAGAACAATCCAATAAACCAGGACAAAAAACAAGAATGAGAAGATGTCAGGTCGCAAAAGAAGTCGAAATCGGACTGAAAAAACTGATAGAGTCAGTAGCAAAAAAACAAGTAAAAAATTTCTTAAGTTTATTGTTTTTAGTGAAGCAGAAAGAACGCCGAAGATAACTGTTGATATAAGGGCCTTAAAAAGGACAAGCCCTGAATAACCGCTTAAAAGATATACGATATAAAAGATTGTCCCTGTTAAGTAGAGGTGGTTGTACCATGCGTATTCTTTATCAATAGAAACAAACCTGAAAACATCCGTTTTTGGGATCTCGAAATTATCCAAAATATAATGTCCATCAGCTAATATCCACCAGAAATCATAATTTGTTATCTTAAACAGGGATAGAAAAAATGTAGACAGGAGTGCCAAAAGAAGAGCTATGCTTATAAGTTTAGAATTAGTAATGTTATTCATCGATATTTGTCTGCTTATTATTTTTTTCAATTATCATCCAGCCTGTTTCAAAACGATACCCTCGGCGGAAGATACGATATCATACTCAAAACAAAAAAAGGCAGCATATATAGTGCCCCAGTGGCAAAAGTGGGAATCCAGTCAAATCAAATATCTGGATGCCGGATCAAGTCCGGCATGATGGACTATTAGAGATGCCCTGTTATTATGAAGATTGACCACGAAGAGGCAGGTTTGATATATTGCCTGTACAACAGATTAAAAGTTTGAGGATATGTAATGCCGTATCAAAAATTGACACACTTTGACGAATCCGGCCGGGCTAAAATGGTCGATGTTACGGATAAATCTGTCACTGACAGGAAAGCGGTAGCCAATGGCTCTGTACACATGAAGCCGGAAACTCTGCAGCTTATACAGCAGGGCAAGGTCAAGAAGGGAGATGTCCTTTCTGTGGCGCAGGTTGCAGGCATAATGGGGGCAAAGCGTACTCCTGACCTTATACCCATGTGTCACCCATTGATGCTTACGGGAGTCAATATGGACTTTAACATTGAAGAAAAGCCCGATGAACGCGGGCTCGCCGTAATCAGCATCACCGCATCGGTAAAGACAAAGGGGCAGACCGGTGTAGAGATGGAGGCGCTTACGGCAGTTTCCGTGGCGGCTCTGACTATATACGATATGTGCAAGGCTGCCGACAAGGATATGATACTGGGTGAGATATTCCTGTCATCTAAAAGCGGTGGTAAAAGCGGGACATACGAAAGGGGAGGGGACTAAGTGGCGCAGGTGACCGTAAAATTGTTTGCCAACCTCAAGGACCTTGCAGGTGTTGAGTCCAGGAATATAGATTGTGATGATGGAATAAGCCTTGAGCAGCTAACGTCTCTTATAGTCGACAAGATACCGGGCCTGAAGGACATACTGGAAACACGGCGGGTTTTTATATCCATCAACCAGGAAATGGCGCAGAAAAATGATATTGTGAAAGATGGGGATGAGATAGCCTTGCTGCCCCCATTCTCCGGAGGCTGATATGGTCAGGATTCAAAGAGAAGACTTCTCTGTAGATGAGGAGATTAAAGCCGTTCTCAAAAAATCAAAAAGTATAGGGGGGGTCGTCACATTTCTGGGGACTGCCCGGGATTTCTCAAAGGGCAGGGATGTGGAGATGATCTCCTTTGAGCACTATAACGGCATGGCGGAAAAAAAACTAAAGGAGCTGCGTGATGAGATCCTCGACAGCTTTGACATAATAGAACTATCCATTGTGCACAGGGTAGGTGATGTCCGGCCCGGAGATAACATAGTTCTCATTGTAGCGGCAGCAAGACACCGGGCGGCAGCCTTCGATGCCTGCGAAAACTGTATAGATGAGTTGAAACGATGCGTACCCATATGGAAAAAAGAGATCACCCCGGATGGTGACTACTGGGTCGAGGAACATCCCTGAAATGACAATGGGAACGCCTATTGTCACCTTCATCGGTCGTTCAAACAGCGGCAAGACAACGCTGCTGACCAAGATGATACCCTGCCTTAAAGAAAGAGGCTTCAGGGTCGCCAGCATAAAACACTCCCATCACAACGTAGATATAGACAAAAAAGGAAAAGACTCCTGGAAGCACCGTGATGCGGGCTCCGAAACGGTTATTCTCCTCTCGGGCAAGACAATGTCCTGCATAAGAGAATATAAGGAAGAACCGGTGCTAGAAGAGGTTTTGAGGGACTATATGCATGATGCCGACATAGTCCTGGCAGAAGGATTCAAGGGTTCTCATCTTCCTAAGATATGGGTTTTCAGGAGTGAAAATTCCACTTCCATGATAAGGAAGGATGACAGCCTGATTGCGGTGGTATCAGACCAGGAGACCGATATAGGCGTCCCATGGTTCGACATCAACGATGTTGCCTCTGTCACTGACTTTATCGAAAAGGCCTTTCTTGGCAAAGTTGAAAATTGATGTTCTCAGATGTTACAGGGATAATCCTGGCAGGTGGTGAGAGCAGGAGGATGGGCACCGACAAAGCACTTATCCGTCTTTCGGGCAAAACACTTATCGATCAAACGGCCTGCATTTTCAGAAAACTTTTTGCAGAAACTATAATCATTTCAAAAAACCCGGGGAGATTCAAAACGGCGGGATGCAGGGAACTGGCAGACAGCTCCGATGAAAGGGGCGCCATGGTGGGCCTGCTGACGGCCCTGGAAGCATCGGGAACAGAATTTATATTTACAGCAGCCTGCGATATGCCCTTTTTAAACGACCAGGTCATATCCCTGATCGTCAAAAAAGGAAGGGACTTCGATGTAGCACTACCCTGTTCCGGTGGTCATACCCACCCCCTCCACGCCCTTTACTCAAAGCGATGTTTAAAGGCAATGACTGAAAGCCTTGCAAGAGGAGAAAAATCTCTCAAGTGTTTCATAAAGAGCCTGCCCTCTGACAGGGTGAGGCTCATTTCAGATGAAGAAATAGGAGCTATCGATCCCGAAACCGATTCCCTGTTGAATATGAATACACCGAAAGAGCTGGAAAGTGTTCTGGGGAAAATTCGTGGAAAGTCATAAAACTCGGGGGCTTAGGCCTTAAAAACACTTGATTTATCGGGGTATTCTGGTATATTTGCGGACACTAACCCTTTTCAAAAGAGGATATCATGATAATACAGTGCGAAAGCTGCCAGGCGAAATTTAAACTGGATGACTCCAGAGTTACCGAAAAAGGAGTCAAGGTTAAATGCGCAAAGTGTAAAAATATATTTGTCGTCAAAAAAGAGGTTCCCGCAGATATGCCGGCGGATATACCTCCCTCCGCGATTGAAGAAAAAGTTTCTGATATAGGTGAGCCGTCCCCTCCTGACAAGAAACCTGAGGCGCAAACGGAAGTGGGTGAGGACTATGCCTTTGATGCCTCTGAAGGTAGCCTGGGCCTAGAAGGTGAAGGGGAGGAGACTGAATCTTTCGATATAGGCGGAGAGGAGGAGGCCGAATCCTTCGACACCGAATCCTTTGGTATGGGCGAAGGGGAAGAGACTGAATCCTTCGACACCGAATCCTTTGGTATGGGCGAAGAGGAAGAGACTGAATCTTTCGACATGGGTGGAGAGGAGGAAACTGGAGTATTTGAAGAGGCGCAGGAAGATACGGGCGAAGCAGCTATAGACTTTGGTGAGTTTGCACTTGAGGGGGATAATGGTCTGGAAGAGAAAGAAGAAGCTCCTCGGGAGGAAATAACTCTGGAGCTTGCCGAAAAAGAGCCAGAGGATGGGGGAGAAGCTGAAGTCTCAGAAGCTGAAAGTCAACTGCCAGATGAGGAGATCCCTGATCTTGCTGAAGTAACTAAAAAGGCCGGTCCCAGGCGAAGCAATAAGTTTCTTGTCCCGCTCTTGTTACTTCTCATTTTTGCCGGTGGCGGCACCTACTTTTTTACGGACCTGCAGTCGATTATTAACACGGTCAAAGAAAAACTGGGTGCCAAAGAAGAAGGGGTCATAAGTATTAAGTCACTCAACAGCTACTATCTTCAGACAGACAAGGAAGGCCCCATTTTTATCATAGAAGCTGAAGCCCAAAATGAGGATCAAGGTGCCAGAAGTTTCATTAAGCTTAAGGGCAACCTCTACGATGACAAAGGCAAAGTTGTTATGGAACAGGTCGCTTATGCCGGCAATGTTTTTAGTGGTAATAAGCTACTTGAGATGTCTAGAGCAGAGGTGCGGAAAGAAATGGCCTACAAGGTAGGAAAGGGCCTTTCCAACAGCAATATCATGCCGGGAAACAAAGTTGCCTTTATGCTGGTATTCTATGATGTTCCAAGTACGCTATCCGAATTTGACGTAGAAGTCCTAAGCTCTGAGGATGTAACCAAGTAAGTTTGTTCTTACTCACGAGGGGCTGACAGGGTGCCCCGCTTTGTAAGCGGGGAGCATCACATGTCTCTGTAAAGATAGTCTCATTAGCCAAAGGCAGGGGGATTTTCGAAAACAGCTTCAATGTCCGACTTCTTCAGGCTTGTCCTCTGGTATTATTAGGCCTTTCACGTTGCATTATTGCGTTTGATAGAGATAAAGCTCTTCAGGAGTTTCTCGTCCCACTGACCTTCGGGCAGCTCCGACTCCATGATCTTTAATGCCACATCCGCATCCATAGCGGCCCGATAAGGCCGGGCAGAGGTCATTGCATCAAAGGTATCTGCTATCGATATTATTCTGGCCCCCAAGGGGATATCCTCTCCAGCCAGACCGTCAGGGTGCCCGGTACCGTCATATCTCTCATGATGGTGTTTAATCATGGGGATAATATCTGAAAGCGACTTAAGGGGCTCACAGATATTCGCACCCACGGAGGGATGGCTGGTCACCTCATTGTATTCCTCTTCATCAAGCCTGCCCTCTTTGTTAAGTATGGCCTCCCTCACTCCGATTTTACCTATGTCGTGAAGTATGCCGGCCTTGTGGATCCTTCCCCGTATTTCCTCGGAAAGCCCTATTTCTTCAGCTAGCTCCCTGGCCAACCCGGCTACCCGCTCAGAATGACCTGCAGTATAAGTGTCTTTTGCCTCCAATGCCAGCGCCAGTGTAAAAATTATATCTTCGCTGCTGTCAAGATCATCGTGAAGGCTTTTTATCCTGAGCAGTGATCTAACCCTCGCCATCAATTCAAGCCTGTTAAAGGGCTTGCTGAGAAAATCATCTGCACCTACATCAAGCCCCTTGATCTTTGCCTCCAGTTCGGTAAGTGCGGTAATCATGACTACGGGAATAAATCGGGTTCTTTCGTCCTCCTTTATCTGCTTGCAGACCTCATAGCCATCGAGTTTAGGCATCATAATATCCAGGAGGATAAGGTCGGGCATGGTCTCATGCACCTTGTCAAGCCCTTCCTGTCCGTCAAATGCCTTTACAACATCGTATTGGGCTGCACTAAGGTAGGCCTCAAGAAGTTCTACATTGGCGATATTATCATCAACGACAAGTATCCTTTGTTTTTCTGTGAGGGCTTCAGTTGTCAATTATTTCCAATCTCTCCCGGGTATTAAAGACGCAGACTTGCATTTTACTACAACGGAGCTAAATTTTGTAGTTCAAGTTTCTGTGTCCAGATTTTTTGAATGCTCTGACTTGCCGTCCATGGGGATATAAAAGCTGAAAGTGGAGCCTTCCCCCAGTTTGCTTTTTACAGAAATCCTTCCCCCATGCATCTCAATAAAACGCTTGCTAAGGGCAAGTCCCAGACCTGTCCCTTCAAAGTTTCTAGAGTGTGAAGTGTCGGCCTGCATGAATGCCTCAAAAATGAGATCTATATTGCTTTCCTCAATGCCAACCCCGGTATCAGATACAGAGATATGCATCTCATTGCCATGCCTTGTTGCCTCCAGGCTTATAGACCCACCTTCGGGAGTGAACTTTATGGCATTGCCGACCAGGTTATAAATCACCTGCTTGAGCTTAAGGTGGTCGGCATAGATATTCTCCCCTTCGTTACTGACATCGGATGACATTTTAATGTCTTTTTTATGCGCCAAAGGGCCAAGTGCGGAATATACCTCTTCAACTGCATCTATCAGTGGGAACTCTGTCTTGATAAGCTCCATCTTTCCCGATTCTATTTTTGAAAGATCAAGGATATCGTTGATGACTTCCAGCAGGTGCTTCCCGCTATTTTGTATATTCCGTAGATATTTGCTCTGTTTCTCGTTTGTTTCCCCGTAGATCTGATCAACAAGGATTTCTGAAAAGCCGAGGATGGAGTTTAGCGGTGTGCGAAGCTCATGAGACATGTTTGCAAGGAATTCGGACTTCATGCGACTGGCTTTTTCCAGGTCCCTGTTAGAAATCTCCAGTTCCATCGTGCGCTCACTTACCTTTTGCTCCAATCCGGCATATAGGTTCTTAAGCTCGGAGGCCATATTGTTAAATTCATTTGCCAGTTCCTCTATCTCATCACCTGTTTCTATGTCTATCCTGAAGTCAAGATCGCCTCTTCCTATGACGGCAACACCTTCCTTCAGTGTGCTTATAGGTTGAACTGTTTTTCTCAAAACCAGGTAAACTGCAAAAATAAGGAAAGAGGCAAAGGTAAAGCCTGGAACAGCCGCGCTAAAAAGTACGTCTCTGACCGGCCTTATAAAAAGCTCGTGCTCTTCCTGCGTAAGGATGAGATAATTTGCCCTGTCATCGGCAGAGATGATCCCTTCATGACCAGAAAGCCCGAGAGGAGAGAAAGCTATTACAGAATTGAGCCCATGCTCATCAATATCCACAAACCAGCCATCCCTTTCCTTTGCCACCCTCTGCATTATTCTTCTGGAGAAGGGGCTCCCTCCTCTTGGTGTAAGGGGGTCGTAAAGGATGGTTCCGTCGGAACTGACAATATTAATATGCCCCGTTGAGCCCATGCCAGAATCTCCCAGTTGCCCATCCATAAGCTCAAAAAAGTCGATAGTAAGGGCAACTATACCCTCAAGCTTCTCCCCTGATCTGCATATCGGCGCATAGAGGGGCATGGCAAAGTGCTGCTCACTGTTAATATAGATTTTGCCGGCAGTAAGCTCGCATCTTCCTTCCTTCATCATCAACAGGGACTCGGGTTCAATGAGTGCCTGCTTTTCTTCCCCCTTAAAGCTGTAAAGGATTCCTCCTTTAGAGTCATAGATGCCGATATTGGAGTGCCCTGCCTTCTCCTGTTCAGAGGAAAAGGAAGCCTTTAAAATATGCTCTATCTCTCCTGCAGCGTACTGACTGCCAGCAATAAGGTTTATTATCCCGGTGTTTTTAGAGATTATATCTATCTCGGATATCTCTTTCTCTATAAGGGTATCGGCAAGTCTGGAGGCCTGCTTTGCAATATTTAAAAACTCATCACCTATGGATTTTTCAAAGACCTGGGTTCCCTTTATGTAGATAGAGGCGACCCCTATAACGCCGGGTATAAAGGCAACAAGCAGCGTAATAGCCATTATCTTAGTTTTTATACTCATCTTAGGCATAAGACCCAAAACCTCCAGTAAATAGAAGTCTATCAGATAGGTGCATGGCGCTTCAAGAAATAAGCCCGAATGGAGAGAAAATGTCTTGCCAGAAACCCTGTCAGGCGCTACGATTTCTATATCCATCAAAGAGATATTTTTATTTTTGTAAAAAGGAGCAAAGTCTATGATCAATGAAAAGCGCCTTGTAGAACAGTTTATGGAACTGCTGAGGATTGAGAGCCCTTCCCGCAGAGAGGGGAAAATAATGCACTACCTTCGCGGTGTATTGGAAGGCCTGAATATAGAGGTCTTTGAAGATGATGCGGCTGCATCTACTGGGGGAGATTGCGGCAACCTGCTGGGCAAGATGGCTGGAAAGGGCAATGAGGCACCGCCTATCTTACTAAACGCCCACATGGACACTGTAAGGCCGGGGGAAAACATTGAGCCCATAATTGAAGGTGGAATAGTCCGTTCGGCTGGAGATACTATTCTCGGTGCCGACGATAAATCAGGGATAGCTATAATGCTGGAACTAGTTAAAGTCCTCAAAGAAAACGATATAAGTCACGCCCCCCTTGAGCTTTTATTTACGGCGTCGGAAGAGATAGGCCTGCTTGGCGCCAAACACTTCGATGTAAGCAGACTGGAGTCCCGCTTTGGCTACTCTCTTGACTCATCACAAACCGGCGGCCTGGTCTTTGCGGCCCCGGCAGCCAAGCACATAAAGGTGATTTTTTCTGGGAAGGAGGCCCATGCCGGACTTGCTCCAGAAGAAGGAGTAAGTGCTATTGAACTGGCCTCCAGAGCAATTGCTGCGATGCCCCTGGGAAGGATAGATGATGAGACAACGGCCAATATAGGCCTTATAGGGGGAGGCAGTGCCACAAACATTGTTCCGGGCATCGCGCATATAGAGGGGGAGGCAAGAAGCCACAACCCGGAGAAGTTAAAAAAACAGATTGAGGCTATGGTGGATTCCTGTAAAAACGCTGTTAATGAAAAGGCTGGAAGTGGAGCCTCATTAGATGTGGAGATCCATGCCGATTTTCCATCAATGCGTCTCAGCGATACCAGCAGGGCCGTCACACTGGCTAAAAGCTCTGCCGAAAGCCTGGGGGCCCCACTTTCAATGGTGGTAGCAGGCGGTGGAAGTGATGCCAATATATTTAATGAAAAGGGGCTTGATCTTGCCATCCTGGGAACGGGAATGTCGAAGGTGCACACGAATGAGGAGGAGATAAAAATTGAAGACATGCTTTCATGTGCAAGGCTTGTGCTTGAGATAATACAGGAAAACAGCAGAAGGGAACCCTAAGGAAGGACTAAATCAAATTTCCAGCTTTTTGTTGATATAATCTTCAAGCTGCTTCGAGCGTTCTTTGCTAAGGTTTATGAACTTTAGCCCCATTCCGCAGTCTTTTTCATAATCTGCCTCAGCAGAACTAACCGCCCAGATTATCTCTGCCTTTACACAAAATTCTATAGGTATCTCCGGTATATTGAAGCATAGGTTCAGCTCGGTACCTTCAGGCAGAGGGGAGAGAGCCTTTAGAAACATGCCACCCAGGCTTATATCTTTTGCAGCTGCATTCAGAAAGTCCATGTCCGTCCGGTAATTTACCGTTAGTGTTATGGGCAGTCTCTCATGCTCCCTTTTTGATGGGAAGGCTTCTCCACTCAATATTCTCTCCTTTTTTAAGAACAAGGCTTTATGGTGATTAAATAGCAAAGAAACAGCCTTTTTGCAAATAAAAATGCATCACCTGGTTATAGTCATGGCAATCTCATCTGCCATCAGAGCACCTCTGTCGGTGAGTGCTATTTTTCCAGCCTCAAGCAGTATCAAATCTTTGGGAACCAGTTCTTTAGCCCGTGTTATAAGAGTCTTGAATGCAGATTCCCCAAAGCGCTTTTCCAAAGAAATCTCCTCCAGGCCTCCCCGCGTCCTCAGGGAGGTAAGGACAGCTTCGGATAGAGCTTCTTCCCTGCTAAGGATCTCGCAGCCCTCAAGAGGCAGCCTTCCGGCCTCCAAAGCGTCACAATAGGATGAAGGCAGTAAACAGTTCCACCATCGCATCCCCCAGCCTGTTTCGGCAAGATAGGAGTGAGCACCTGCTCCCAGTCCTAGATAGTCAGCACCTGTCCAGTACTTTAGATTGTGCCTTGACTCAAATCCAGGGCGGGCATAATTAGAGGTCTCATATCTAAAATATCCATCTTCCTGCAGTATTTGTGATGCACGCAGGAAGAAATCCCTCTGTATATCTTCGTTGGGCGGGGCAAGTTCACCTTTTTCCTGCTTATCAAAAAAATCGGTGCCCTTTTCAATATTTAGAAGATATAGGGAAATATGATCGGGGGAAAGCTGCTCAAGCTCCTTCAGGTCGTTTTTTAATTCTCTCAATGTCTCACCAGGCAGGCCTGTCATGAGATCGACGCTGATGTTCTTGTAGCCACAGTTCCTTGCCAGGCGGAAAGACTCTATCGCCTCACTGGCGCTATGCAGGCGGCCAAGCAGGTTCAGCTTGTTGTCATTAAGGCTCTGAACTCCTATGCTTATGCGGTTTATTCCCGCCTCTCTGAAGCCTTTCAGCTTCTCAGAGTTTACCGTTGCAGGATTTACCTCTATTGTCACCTCGGCATCTTTATCCAGTTTAAACATGGAAGCCGCAGTACTTAGAAGACGACCCAAATCGCTGGCACTCAACATGGAAGGGGTCCCTCCTCCTAAATAAATACTGTCTACCGCGCAACTCTCCAGTCCAAAGAGGGAGGACAGCCATTCCATTTCTTTTTCAAGGGCAGAGATGTAGCGTTCAGAGACTTCACTGCCAGCATAGGAATTAAAGGCGCAGTAAGGACACTTTTTCAGGCAGAAAGGGATGTGGATATAAAGTCCCATAGGAGTATTCAGTCTTTTTTTTGACATTGTACCTCTTTACTGTTTACTTTATAATCAATGACTAAAAAAACATAGGGGGTATTTTTATGCAAAACAGGGTCGTTGTTCAGACTATTAATGGAGAAATCATAAAAGGGGTGACAAATGATTTCTCAGCTGGCAAAGAATTTTTTCACCTCAAGACAAATGACTCGGAGGAGATCCTTGAGATCGATATACTTGACCTTAAGGCAGTTTACTTTGTTAAAAGCTATGAAGGCAACCCTGATTATGACGATAAGGCCGAATCTGAAAGGGCGGGCTTTGGCAAAAAGATCAGGGTCATGTTCAAGGACGGGGAGGAGTTTTTTGGGTACACTCAGGGTTTTTCTCCCAACCGGCCGGGGTTTTTTGTCTTTCCCGTTGATGCTGACAGCAATAATGACAGGATATTTATTGTAAGTTCTGCCACAGATGAAATAGATTTCGTCTGAGTGTTAAAAAACACTTTATGGCCTGATCAAAAAGGCATATACCGGAGAATAAGATGAAATATCTTTTTGTTATGGATCCTGTGGGCTCCATAAACCATGAAACGGACTCAACTCTGTTGATGATGAGAGAATCCGACCGCAGGGGCCATGAGCTTTTTTACTGTACCGTAGAAGACCTTTTTGTTGACAGGACTTTCCCGCATGCAAGCATCCGCAGGGTGACGTTTAATGAAGGCGACCCTGTTTTTTGTCTTGGCGAGAGAGAAGCGCAGCCTCTTTCAAGTGTGGATGCCCTATTTATGCGAAAAGACCCCCCTTTTGACATGAACTATGTTTTTGCCACATATCTCCTCGAATTGGCATCAAGAGATACCTTTATCATAAACCACCCCTGTGGTATCCGTAGTGCAAACGAAAAGCTTTATGCCTTAAACTTTCCCGATGCCATACCGGAAAGCCTCATATCCAAAGACCTTGGACAGCTTAAACAGTTTCTCCTTGATGTTGGAGGAGAGATGATTATCAAACCACTTGCGAAATGTGGCGGGGAAGGTGTCTTTTACATAAAGGAAGGCGACAAAAACCTGCACGCCCTTATCGAAACATCCACATCATTTGGCATGGAATTCATCATGGCCCAGCGCTACCTGCCGGAGATCAAAGATGGAGACAAGCGCATTATTCTGATCAATGGAGAACCTGTAGGTGCTGTAAGCCGGGTACCTCAGGATAACGAACACAGAGGTAACATTCATGTCGGCGGATCAAGCTGGAAGTGCGACATTACAGAAAGAGACCTGGAACTCTGCCGTATCATAGCCCCCAGGCTAAGGGATGATGGCCTGTACTTTGTAGGCCTTGATGTCATCGGTGACTGGATCACCGAAATAAACGTTACAAGCCCTACCTGTATTGTGGAGATAAACAGGCTAAACGGCGTACAACTGGAAAACCTCCTTATCAATTTTGTAGAAGAGCAGGTCGGCTTAAAAAATAACTGAATCCAGCTTTTAGCTTATTTTTGCAAATCTGAATTTTAGAAGACACCAATAAACTTGGTAAACTATATGGCTATGCAGGAAGAGGGAGAAAAAGCAATTCCTCCGGACAAGCATGAACTGCTGAAGTTCCTTGGCCTTAAAAGAGGGAATGTTGTTGCAGAACTAAACTGCGGCACTGGAGAATGGACGATCCCTGCCGCCGCCCTTGTCGGGGATAAGGGCGAGATACATGCCTTTGCCAAATCGGAGAAAGACCTTGAAGTCATTGAGGGAAAGATCTCCAGGTGGCGTGTTGATAATATTTCTACATACCTTGAAGATGTTCCTCCTATATCCTTGAACGAGGATATAGTCGATTTTATTATTTTTACGGAAGGTGAAAAAGGCCCACCTTCTCCCGCGTTAATTACAGAAATAATCCGTATATCAAAAAAAGATGGAAGACTTTGCTTTATTGCCAAGTCCCATAAAAGTTTTGATGCTATGTCCACCATTCTTTTAAAGTGCCGCTACGCCATAGAGAAAAAAACGAGACCATCTGGTAATTGCTATATATTTGCCGCCTTACCTCAGGAAACAATATTAAGCTCAAAGGTGGAAAGGGTTGCTGAGAAGCTGGGAGAAGAACTGCTAGGGCTTAGTGAAAATGAAATGAGGCGGGCTGTTTTTTCCGAAAGGCTCTGCAAGGTCAAACCGGAAGTTGCGGCAGACCTGCTCAGCTTTATCTATGAAAAGGCTTCGATAAAAAAAACGCCCTACCTGGAAATACTTGAGAGTTGCCTTGACATAGATCGTCTGAGAGATGTTTTGGGGCTTGAAAAAATGAGCCGGATCTACACGATAGCAAGAGAGAAGGGCTATGAGGGCCTAGTCAGGCTATTGATGAATCCAAGGCCCAAGGGTAAAAGGCACAGTAAGTATGATTTTGTTGAGGGGCGCGATCTTTTGGATATAACACTAGGTGAAAAACGAAGCCTCGCCAAGGGACTCTCAAAAGACACTCTCGACCGGCTTCTCTATGATGAAGACCCGGTTGTTATAAATAACCTTCTCAAAAACCCCAGAATGACAGAGGCAGAGATACTGAAGATCGCATCAAGAAGACCGGTAAAGCAGGAAATATTGAAAGTAGTTTTTGAGTCCGAGAAGTGGATATCGAGATATGTAGTCAAGCGGGCGCTTGTCCTTAATCCATGTACTTCTACCGGTATAGCTTTGGGATTGTTACACTTTATGCATCAAAGTGATTTGAAGATAATCTCATCCAGCGGTACACTCCACGATGAGATACGCGCCGGAGCAAAAGAGTTGCTTGCCAGGGAGCCCAGGAGGAGCGGCTAGACTTCCTCTTTCTTCTCCTCTTTCTTTTTGGTCTCCAGCTTCTCCTCGGAAGGGGTCACGTCGATTTCATCCTCTCCCTTGGTGGCCTTCTTAAAACTCTTTATCCCTTTGCCAAGACCTTCACCGATATCAGGGAGTTTACCTGCGCCGAATATTATCAATATTATAACAAGGATTATAATAAGTTCCGGCATGCCCAGTCCAAACATAACAGCCTCCTGTAAAATATGAAAATATTTTGCTCTATCTACACTTGCTTGTCAATGAAAAGGTTTTTGAAAAAAGGCTGTTTGTCAGAAGTTTAGATGACTTAGTGCCCCTGGAGACTTATGTGAACATACCGGTCACTGAGCCTGTTATTTCATCTATAGTTTACAAGACAGCAGGATTGGCCTGTAGCAAATGCTTCGAGCCGATTTGATTTGAATCTTCGATATTTGACGCTCCTGTCCACCTAGGGAAATCATAAGTCCTCCCTTAAGCTTATCTGGTCCCCGGCCCCGGCAAGCTTCCTCTGCGCCGGAGATAGAATTGCAGGCCGCTTTTAGCATAAGATTTCCCTCGTATATTAAGAGTTATACTTTCTCTTATACACCGGTAGTTTATCTTGAAATTTTATATATTATTTCCTTAAGCATAGTTTTTATGTAAAAAAATCTTGACCTCACATCAAATATGGTATACCGTGTTTTTTAAATGTAAAAAGTGTCCTCACAACGGGGATACGAAGTGACACTGGTAGATGATAGAAGAAGGCGACATGACGAGCTCTTTAAGTCTGGGCGTTTCGAACCATCGCAAGTGTACCAAATGGGTCGGAAGTACCCGAAAATTTAAAGGAGGAGTAAAGTCATGGCAAATGGAACAGTTAAGTGGTTCAACGAGCAGAAAGGGTTTGGTTTCATCGAGCAGGAAGATGGACCGGATGTTTTCGTTCACTTCAGCGCTATCCAGACTGAGGGTTTCAAAACCCTTCACGAAGGACAGGCAGTTCAGTTTGATGTAGAAGACGGACCGAAAGGACCTCAAGCATCAAATGTTCAGTCTGCATAAAGACTGACAAAGTAACTTTTGGAAGGCGGGCTGTTTACAGCCCGCCTTTTTTTATTTTATAAACTCCGTATAGATTGGCAATCAAGGGCAGGCCTTAAAGTTTGCAGGCCGTGTTCTTTCATCACACCTCACAACTATACATCTATGAACGAGAGCGATATAATTTTCATAGACAACCACCTGCTTGCAATCAATAAATCGGCGGGCAGGCTCGTTCAAAAAGATGCCACAGGCGACCCTTCACTACTTGAAGATGCAAAACACCACCTCAAGGAAATCTTTGGCAAGCCGGGGAATGTCTATCTGGGGCTCATACATAGAATAGACCGCCCGGTCTCAGGGCTAATTCTTTTCGCACGGACCTCAAAGGCCGCTTCTCGCCTGTCTGAGCAATTTCGTTCCGGTACGCCCCACAAGATCTATTTGGCGATTGCCGAAGGGGAACTGCCTGATAAGGGCAGGTGGCTAGATTACATCTCCAGGGATGGTGTCACAAGCCGCCTTGCTCAGAAGGGCGAAGGTAAGGAGGCACGCCTTTCCTTCCGTCGCTTGAAATACAATAATGGATTGTCTTTGGTGGAGATAGAGCTTGAGACGGGTCGTCACCATCAGATAAGGCTGCAGTTTTCAAGCCGCGGATATCCTTTGCTGGGGGACTTCAGGTATGGTTCGAAGATAAAGTTTGGGGACAGGGCTGTCGCGCTGCACGCCCACTCGCTTACACTTACGCACCCTACTCTTAATGAAAAGATAAAGTTTACTAGCGAGCCTGAATCTTTCTGGTCAGATTATCTATCCTAACTGTAGAGGAGGTGATGAGTATTATGAATCATGAGAGCGAGCGCCATCTGCTGTTCGGCCTGCTGATAGAATGCCCATACAGGTCTTGCAGTAAGGATTGCCCTGTGGGCGATGCGAGGGGGAGCCTTAGCCTCAAGGAAAAGACAGAGTATTTAGCGGCGCTGAGTGATGCCGAGGTGTCAAGGATAATGGCGCACCATCGCAAATGCCTGGCTGAGTTGGAAGCTTAAGCCCGCCCTGCAGGCGGGGAGCATCACTTTCGCCTTCCTCCGCGGTTTCCACCCTGGCCCTGTTTTCCGCCGCCTGATCGATTTCCCCAGCCTCCGGAACGCCCGCCTGACCTTCCGCCTCCCGGCCGGCCTTTATGGTATCTGCCTTTCCCACCGCTGCTATGTCTGAGCGAGCGCTGAAACATCTTCTGCGCTTCATCGGCATTAAGACCTATCCTGTTGGGCCCGGCAACCTGACGCTTGTCCATGAGTGCAGACAGGGCCTTTACAGCGATTTCCGCAGGGTCTTCACCTAATGCCAGAAAATTCGCCAGCAGCTCCGCAGCGTCATCATATATCTCATGCTCACCCACCTTTTCTGCGAGTTCTTCTATGTAGTTCTTTTTGACCTCATGAATAGAAGGCATCTCTTCATACTTTATTGTTGCGCCGGAGACCTTCATTATTCTGCTCAGCTCCTTGAATTCAAGGGGCGTGACCAGGGTGATCGCTATGCCCTTCTTCCCTGCGCGGCCCGTTCTTCCGATACGATGGATATAGCTTTGAGGATCAAAGGGTATGTGATAGTTAAAGACATGACTTACATCGCTTATATCGAGGCCCCTGGCTGCCACATCGGTAGCAACCAGCATATCAACCTGCCCCTTCTTAAAG
>JADFVX010000051.1 GCA_015222755.1 Pseudomonadota bacterium
TCAATTTCAAGCACTTTTCTGACAATCAATTTTATATCGGGAGAGTCACAAACTAATAAGGCATTCATAATATGCTTCTGTATGATTTATATTTAAGTTCGTCACAGCAGATTTATGTTTAAGACTACAAATGATACAATAAACCTTGAATAGAAAAAACTAGCCTGCCGGCTAAAAACTTGCATTTATTAGCCAGTAAGACTTCGATTCAACTAATAATTGCAATTCATTTTAAAAGGAAAGAAAGGCTTAGCTGGTGCAAGATCCTAGGTTTTTCAATCCAACCAAAAAGGAGAGAGATTATGAATAAATATACCCAGCTAACCGAACTACAACGATACCAGATTGAAGCATGAAAGAAAGCAAAAAAAATTACTCACTCTACCCTTCCCAATCACAGCCTCTTTAGAATCAGAGATAAAAGTCTGTTCACACCCACCTCCCCATACAAAACCATGGATTCATTTTCACTTTAACAAGGCTTTTCAATATGGTAGTATCGTAACCCACTATAGAACCTGGAGGTAATTTGTGGCTGGACATAGTAAATGGAAAAACATCCAAAGAAGAAAAGGCGCTGTAGATGCCAAGCGGGGAAAGGCATTTACAAGACTTGCAAAAGAGGTGATCGTAGCTGCCAAGATAGGCGGAGGTGACCCTGCCGGGAATGCACGTCTCAGGAGTGCCATTGCCGCCGCAAAGGCGGAGAACATGCCTAAGGACAATATTGAAAAGGCAATCAAGAAGGGTACCGGCGAGATAGAAGGCGTTAACTATGAGGAATGCACCTATGAAGGCTATGGCCCGGGTGGTGTGGCTATCCTCCTCGAAGTCATGACTGACAACAAGAACAGAACACTCCCTGAGGTAAGGGCAGCATTTAATAAAAACAATGGCAATATTGGTGAAAGCGGCTCTGTTGCCTGGATATTCGAAAGGAAGGGGCTTATCACGATCAATGCCTCGGATACTACCGAAGACGACCTTATGGAGGCAGCACTTGATGCAGGGGCTGAAGATATAGTAACAGAAGACGATACATTTGAGGTCTATACCGACCAGTCCGCCTTTGAGGACGTAAGGCAGGCCATTGAAGACGCAGGTATAGCTACCCTGTCTGCAGAAATAACGATGAGGCCCCAAAATACCATCAAACTTGAAGCTAAAGAGGCGGGGCAAATGCTCAACCTGATGGAGAAACTTGAAGACCTGGACGACGTACAGAAAGTACACGCAAACTTCGACATCTCCGATGAGGTCCTGGAGGCCATGGAGGTCTAAGGCAGTCTCTTGATTACACTAGGGATAGACCCGGGAACAAGGGTAATGGGATACGGCATCGTCGAAGGGATAGGCAGCCGCCTGAAGCACATCGACAACGGCGCCATATTTACAAAGACAGGCGACCATCTCTCTATTCGCCTGAAACAGATATACGATTCCCTGACGGAGCTTATTGAAAAACACCAGCCCGATGTAGTCTCAATAGAGGACATCTTTTACGCAAAGAACGTAAAAAGCGCCCTCAAACTCGGACATGCCCGCGGTGTAGCTATGCTTGCCGGAGCTAATGCCGGGCTGGAGATCTTTGAGTATACTCCAACGGCCATAAAATCGGCTGTAGTCGGTTTTGGGCGCGCGGAGAAGGGTCAGGTGCAGCAAATGGTAAAGATGCTTTTAAATCTCCCTGAACCGCCACAGGAAGACGCAGCCGACGCCCTTGCAGCAGCCATATGCCACATCAATACGGCTGGAACACAAAAATCCAATGCACTCCTAAGGCAAAAAAGATGATAGCCAGGCTTTCAGGCAAACTTACACAAAAATCCGTGGAACACCTTATAGTCTCCGTTGGCGGCGTAGGTTATGAGGTGCATGTACCTCTATCAACCTTCTACGCAATACCCGAAGAGGGAGAAGAGCTTGAACTCCTTATCTATACACACGTCAAAGAGGACGTGCTCAAGCTATTCGGATTTCTCACACCTTCGGAAAAGGATCTATTTATAAAACTTATCGGCGTATCCGGCGTAGGCCCGAAGCTTGCCCTCAACATACTTTCAGGCATAGAAAGCAGTGACCTTGCGGGAGCCATAAAAAATGGCGACATTGCACGCCTCAACAGTATCCCTGGAGTAGGCAAAAAGACAGCAGAGCGTCTTATCCTTGAGTTAAAGGACAAGATTAAGCTTGAAGACTTAAGCAGCGAAGATGACACTACAATATCGCCACCATCTGGAGGAGTATTTGATGATGCCCTTTCCGCCCTGATCAATCTGGGCTATAAAAAGGGAGACCTTGAAAAGACCCTTGATTCTATCGCCAGGAACAGCGATTCCGCAGAGTGGGCAGTAGAAAAACTTCTGAAGGAAGCGCTAAAGATGATGGCTAAATAGGATGACAGAAGAACGCATAATCAGCCCCGTCATTTCCGATGATGACAGCAACTATGACGCATCACTGAGGCCGAAAAACTTCGATGAATACATAGGCCAGTCAAAGGCAAAGGGCAACCTCTCTATATTCATCGAGGCAGCCAGCGCAAGGCAGGACGCCCTCGACCATGTACTGCTATACGGCCCTCCCGGCCTCGGCAAGACCACCCTCTCCTGCATCATAGCATCGGAGCTTGGCGTCAACATAAAGACTGCCTCTGGCCCCTCCATAGAGAAGGCTGGAGATCTTGCCGCCATACTGACAAACCTGGAAGAACGTGACGTACTCTTTATCGACGAGATACATCGCCTGAGCAGCGTTGTAGAGGAGATACTCTACCCTGCCATGGAGGATTTCCAACTCGACATCATGATAGGCCAGGGCCCAAGCGCAAGGAGCCTTAAGCTCGACCTCCCGAGGTTTACCCTGATCGGCGCAACTACCAGGGCGGGCCTCCTCACCTCACCACTAAGAGACCGTTTCGGTGTCATATCCCGGCTTGAATTCTACAAACCCGAAGAGTTGCAGACCATAGTCAAACGTTCCGCCGGGCTTCTGAAGATAGAAATAGACGAAGAAGGCGCCTATGAGATCGCAAGACGTTCCCGTGGGACGCCGCGCATTGCCAACCGCCTGCTTAGACGTACAAGAGATTATGCAGAGGTTCGGGCAGACGGAAAGATAACTACAGAAGTAGCCGATGCGGCACTAAAGATGCTGGAAGTAGACAGTAAGGGTTTTGATGTTATGGACAGGAAGCTGCTTCTGGCAATAATAGAAAAATTCAGTGGCGGCCCAGTAGGCCTGGACACACTTGCTGCAGCAATCGGTGAACAGAGAGACACCATCGAAGATCTCTACGAGCCCTATCTTATACAGGAGGGCTTTTTAAACCGCACGCCAAGAGGAAGAGTTGCGACGGGCAACGCCTACAAGCATTTCGGACTTAATCAGCCGGAGGGGCCGCAAGGGACACTACTGTAGGACAAATGAGAACTGCTGTTAAAATTGCTCTATATCTGTTTTTTTTCCTGGCACCTTTCATGGCAGTCTCCTTTTATTTTGATGGGAAGTTTAGACAATCAGAGTTTTACGAAATAACCAACTACTACAAAAAGAATGCAAACCAGTACAATCTGATTTTCCTTGGAGATAGTCGAACCTATACTGGAATCCAACCTAAACTTATTGATCAAAGGCTCAAGACTACCTCTCTAAATATCGCAACTTTTGCAAACTGGATTCCGACTCAATACCCTCAGATAGAAGAAATAATTTCATCAATACCTAAAGAAACCATTGTCGTTTGGTCTATTGGATACAATAATTTCCACAGAGTTGCAGACTGGCGGTGGGCTCATAATTCCGTATATTTTATAGGGCTTCACAATATCGCATATTATATAAAGATTGGATTTCCTGTACGCGTTATCATTAATCACCTTTGGAAAACATCTTCCTTGAAGGAAGGGTTAACATGGGTGAAACAAGGCTATTTTTATGAATTCAGCACAAGCCTGAAACAAAATAAGTTTTCAGAAAAAACTACTACAAAGGCTCTCAAAAAAACAAACCCATACGCAAAAAACTACATTATCGATGGCAAAAAAATGAGCCTTTACCAGATCGAAGCCTCTTTAGAAAAAGACCCTTTCACATCAAAATTTACCGAGGTAGTGGATGGTAGCGACATCACCTCCTTGGTCGTACATACAAAAAGAGGGAACTATGTTCGCATTGAATTATTGCCCGACTACTTCAGAGAAAAACAGCTTGAATGGTGGAATAAAAACAGAAGGCCTAAGGAGGCATATAAGCCCGAAGATTGCTACTGGAAACTATTTGTGGCGATACTGGATCTTTTTCAAAAAAACAATATAAAACTTATAGTCAATGAGATAGAAGAAGCGCCCTTTCACTACAATGAAAAAGGTTTTTATACAGAAGGACAAGCTTTTTCAAATGAAAAAGTAAGGCCCTACGTCGAATCCAGGGGAATCCCATACATACGTGCAGACTTCAGCCAATTGGACGATAGTGATTATTTTGACTACAATCACCTCAACTCTAAAGGTGGCCATAAATATGCTGAGCTTCTTTCAAATAAACTATATAAGACCATTATGAATTTTCGCTGAGAGCATCAATGCTTTTTAACTCAATAGAATATCTCCTTTTTTTTATAACTATACTCCTAGGGAGCTGGCTGCTCTTCAGACTCCAGGCTGCCCGCCTTCTTCTATTGCTTGCAGCCAGCTATTATTTTTATGCTTCAAATAACCAATGGCTGATCCTTTTAATCATTGCATCCACGCAAATAGATTACTTTTGTGGCCTGATGATAGAAAAGAACAGGATGCAGAAAAAGAAAAAATTTTTCCTGATCCTGTCTCTCACTGGAAACCTCGGAATTCTAGGATTCTTTAAGTATACTAATTTTTTAACCGAAACTTTTGTAGACTCAATAAATTTTTTCGGCGCCACACTCCCATCAGCCAGCCTTGATATTGCCCTTCCCGTTGGAATATCATTTTATACCTTTCAGAGTCTGAGCTATACGCTGGACGTCTATTTCGGCAACATTAAGGCTGAAAAATCATGGCTAAGATTTTCTTTTTTCGTCGCTTTTTTCCCCCAACTTATTGCAGGCCCCATAGTTCGTGCAAAAGACTTTCTCCCCCAGACATGGACAAAGCCCTCTTTAAGCTTTAATGAGGCAGAAGAGGCTCTTTTTAAAATATTTAAGGGTTTATTTAAAAAGGTTGTCCTTGCAGACGTGCTTGCAATCTATGTGGATGGCATATTTTCTTCACCTGGAAATGCAAGCACAGTTTCAGCCTGGATTGGACTCTATGCATTCTCTTTTCAAATATACTTTGATTTTAGCGGTTACAGCGATATCGCAATTGGCTGTGCCAGATTGCTCGGCTTCCACCTTCCTATAAACTTCAAACGTCCATACGTCGCATCAAGCATCACCGACTTCTGGCGCCGCTGGCACATTTCACTTTCATCATGGCTGCGAGACTACCTTTACATCCCCTTGGGTGGAAATAAAATGAGAAGAAAATCCGGTATATATAAAAATATTATGCTAACCATGCTTATCGGTGGTCTTTGGCACGGAGCAGCTTTCAACTTTATCATCTGGGGAGGCATACAGGGCCTGCTGCTGGTTTTTGAAAGAGCAACGGGGATCTACAAAAAAGCTTATACTGAATTCAAACTAAGTCCAAAGATATTAATCCGTCAATTTATGACTTTTAATATAATAACGCTGCTTTGGTTATCTTTCCGCTCAGAAAACATACAATCTTTGGCAACTTATCTTGAAACGATGTTTACTTTTGGTGGACAATTTAAAGTGACAACGGCCGATATAAGCGTTTTAGGAATCATATTTTTCAGCTGGATGTTGCAATATATCTCAGAATACAGCAGAGCAGAGGCATTTTTAATAAGGCTGCCAGTTCCGGTAAAGGCACTAAGTTACGCGGTAATTTCCATTGTAATTTTTATCGTCAACGGAGAGACACCAAAACCTTTTGTTTATTTTCAATTTTAAAACTAAAGCAGCACCCTCTCTATCCCTTCCGTTTCCACCTTTGCAAGGAACTTTTTCTGCCAATCCTCACCCAGGCGGGCCTTTGCCATTTCAATGACAAGGAAACCGGCCTCGACGCCAGTCTCGTCTTCATAGCGGGAAAGCCCTTGCAGGCACGCAGGACATGATGTCAGGAGCTTCACATCCCCCTTGTGAGCAGTTTTTTCACCCCTAAGCACCGCTATACCCTTCTCAAGCTCTTCCTTCTTCCTGAAACGCAGTTGGTTTGAGATATCGGGACGTGAGACAGCAAGGGTACCGGACTCACCACAGCAGCGGTCGCTGAGCAACACATCAGAGCCCAGAAGCTTCGATACCACATCCTTTGGAGAATAACGCTTCATAGGACTGTGACAGGGGTCATGGAAGAGATATTTTATGCCGCCCTCCCCTTTTTCAGGCATCATGCCTTTTTCCATAAGATACTCGTGGATATCAAGGAGGCGGCATCCGGGGAATATACGCTCAAATTCATAGGTCAGAAGCTGGTCGAGGCAGGTTCCGCAGGAAACGACAACGGTCTTTATATCCATGTAGTTAAGCGTAGTTGCAATACGGTGAAAAAGTATCCGGTTGTCTGTCGTTATCCTGTGGCCTTCCTTATGCCTCCCTGTAGCTATCTGGGGATAACCGCAGCAAAGGTAGCCCGGTGGCAAAACCGTCTCAGCACCGCTTTCTGCAAGCATGGCCAGTGTCGCCATACCTATATCACTGTAGAGCCGCTCTGAACCGCAGCCGGGAAAATAAAACACAGCATCAGAGTCTTCAGTTACCCTTGCAGGGTCTCTGAGAATAGGCACGGTAGCCGGGTCTTCCAGATCAAGCATGTCCCTAAGGGTTCTGTCAGGCACATTAACGCGCAGAGGTCGCTGCACCATATTCAGAGACTGCTTTATAAAACCTGGTTTTTCTACAGTAGCGTCAGGGAGTACTTCTCCAGCGGGTAGAATCCCAATAGTTTTGGCCGCTTCACCTGCTAAATTATTGGCCTTAAAGCCCCACTTGGCCATAGCATTTCTCATGATGCGTATCTTGCCGGGGTGTGTCGTATTTAGAAATGCGAAGGCCGCCAGCTCTCCGGGGGATCTCTTCTTCTCCCCGCAATCCGTCAATATCTTACGCATCTTTATTGTAACATCTCCAAAATCTATATTAACCGGGCACGGGGTCACACACTTATGGCATATAGTGCAGTGATCGGCCACATCTGCAAGATCTTGAAAATGCCTTCTTGATATACCTCGGCGTGTCTGCTCTTCATAAAGAAACGCCTCTACGACAAGACCAGTGCCGAGTATCTTGTTGCGCGGTGAATATAAGAGGTTTGCTCTGGGCACATGTGTCATACAGACGGGCTTGCACTTTCCGCAACGAAGACAATTACGTACGTCATCATTAAGCGCACCGAGTTCGCTTTCCTCAAGGATTATGGCTTCCTGTTCTACAAGTTTTAGTGAAGGAGTATATGCATTTTGAAGACCGGAACCCGGCATAAGCTTGCCACGATTAAAATGTCCCTCGGGATCAACCTTCTTCTTATACTCCACAAAGTCCGCCAGTTTTTCAGGGGCAAGGTAGTGTATCTTTGTAAGACCTATGCCATGTTCACCGGTAATGACCCCCCCCAGAGATCTGGCCAGTTTCATAATACGGTCAACCATACGCTCTGCCTCGTGCAGCATCTCATAGTTCTGGGAATGCACGGGGATATTGGTATGTACATTTCCATCACCGGCATGCATGTGGAGCGCAATGAATAGCCTCTCATCCTTTATCCTATCGTGAATCGACTCTATGGCCTGCCTCACCTCCAGAAGATCACGACCGGAAAACACTTCAAAAAGCACATCGCCTACCTCACGACGACAAGAGACCACAAGATCACGACGAAGCAGCAAGTCAACAAGCTTATCACCACTAACAAGCAGCCCTTTCTCAAGATCAGACAGTATATCTTTACAGGAAGCGGCCTCTTCATCCAACCTGTCCATAATTGACTGCCATCGATTACGGGCAGCCACAACAAGCTCTACGGCCTGAACACGCTTGGCATCAAAAATGGCCCGGCCCTCACTGCTATCTTCAAAACCATCGATATGTCTCGCCTCTTCCATCTTACCAGCAAGATATTCAAGCACTGCATCGGCAATTTTCACTTTGTTGCGGATAGATTGTTCAATATTGATGCACTCTATCTCCCTGTTGTAATCACCCAGCTTTTCAAGTGGGATGACAACATCTTCATTTATCTTGAATGCATTTGTATGAGCGGATATTGCGGCAGTACGAGCTCTGTCCTGCCAGAAACTGCGGCAGGCCTCAGGGCTGGAGGCGATAAAACCTTCCCCTTCCCTTGCCTGAACAAAACGAACTATCTCCGCCGCCGCTTCATCTGCCAACTGCATATCATCGCTGGCTATGTCGGCAAGAAGCAGCATCTTCGGCCTGTCACGGCGCGCCGCCTTGGTAGAATACTTAACAGCCTTTATATAACGCTCGTCAAGGTGCTCAAGACCTGAGAGCACTACACCGTCCTTTGTCTTCATGTAGTCAAGTATCTCGACAATGGCAGGTACAGATCTGGATATATCCGAGGCAAAAAACTCAAGGCAGATAGTTCTCATATTTGTCGGCATACGGTGCAGGACAAAACGCGCAGATGTGATAAGCCCGTCACAGCCCTCTTTCTGTATGCCCGGAAGACCATGCAAATACTTGTCAGTAACATCCTTGCCGAGCCCGGCCTTTCGAAATGCGCTGCCGGGGATATCAAGTTGTTCTGGATTACCTATAGCTGTCGTTCCATCGGCATCATAGCGTGTAATGCGGAAGCTGGCCGTCTCCTGATCGTGAATCTTGCCCATATTATGGTTAAGGCGGACAACCTCAAGCCACTGGGCATCGGGGGTAACCATTCGCCAGGAGGCAAGGTTGTCAAGGGTTGTGCCCCACAGAACGGCCTTCTTGCCGCCTGCATTCATGGCAATATTGCCGCCAATAGTCGATGCGTCCTGAGATGTAGGGTCTACGGCAAATGCCAGACCTTCAGTCCCTGCAAGATCAGAAACACGGCGCGTTACAACACCGGCCCCAGCGCGTACCGTCGGCACATCTTCATCGAGCCCCGGGAGCATAAGGTATTCGATCTTACCCAGCGTTTCCAGCTTTTCAGTATTTATAACTGCTGAATGGGCATAAAGCGGCACGGCGCTGCCCGTATATCCCGTGCCACCTCCACGGGGTATGATTGTAAGACCTGCGTCTATACAGGCCTTGACAACATGGGCTAATTCACCTTCAGTATCAGGAGAAACAACTACAAAGGGAGTCTCTACGCGCCAATCGGTGGCATCCGTTGCATGGGCGACCCTGGCAAGACCACCAAAATCTACGTTATCCATCCTTGTTACACGGCCAAGGCACTTTTTTACCTTCTTTTTCAGAGATACATTTTCTTCAAAGGAATCCGAAAAACGCGCCACAGCATCGCGTGCAGAGCTTAGCAGCCTGAATGCCTTTTCATTACCTTCAATCCGGGCCTCAAACTGTTGGAGGCGATGATTAAGAGCACCAATCAAGGCATTGCGCCGCTTCCTGTCCGACTCCAGGTCTTCCATAAGGTAGGGATTCCTTGTGAGCACCCACATATCTCCAAGTACCTCAAAGAGCATGCGTGCCGACCTTCCTGTTTTGCGCGTGGAATGGAGTTCTCCCATAATCTTCCACATATCCTCGCCTAGGAAACGGATGATTATTTCCCTGTCTGAAAAGGAGGTGTAGTTATAGGGGATTTCCCTTATTCGCCTTAATTCTGCCTTGCTCATTACACTTTCCTTAAATCAAAATGGAGGGCATTACCCTTCATGTTTTTTTACGACTAAACTCCACCATTTTACTTGCTTCTTGCAGACATTGCAATATTAACCCGGTCCGTAAATAGTACGCCATCCGGACTGGTGCTTGGTTCAATTACCAGATGAAGCTCGATCAATATAACTACTAAGGTCTAAAGAAAAGTTCATTGTCTCATTGCTATCTAGCATTAGCAGTGGGCTCTGCCTGACTCATACCGCAACTTCCTAGCTGTAGAAAGCAGTAAAAGGGTTTCTACAAATCACGAGTCTGACACAGAGTGGCAAACAAAGACCGGCTAAAGCTTGTCTTGAAATGAGCGATAGAATATACTTCCCTATCTTTATTAAACTTTAAGCAAAAAAAATAATGAACATCGTCCTCATAGAACCACAGATCCCCCAGAATACCGGCAATATAGCAAGGATATGCGCTGCAACAGGAAGTCCGCTACACCTGGTAGGCAAATTGGGGTTCAAGACGGACGACAAACACCTAAAAAGAGCAGGCCTTGACTACTGGCAGTATCTGGATATCAGCTACTATGATAATTTCGGGAATTTTGAAAGACAGGTTTCTGGTACGGGTCATTTTTACTTCATTACTACCAGAGGCAATAAGGTATATGCAGAGGTTTCTTTTAAGGCAGATGATTATTTGATATTTGGTTCTGAAACGAGCGGCCTACCTGAAACACTAAGATCACGACCTGGAGATTGCTATCTGAGGATACCAATGATTGAAGAGGCTAGAAGCCTTAATTTAGCTAATTCAGTTGGGATTGTACTTTATGAGGCCTTGAGACAGGGGGGCTTTGTTAATTGTCAACCCTTTCCTTAAGTTCCTTGCCAGGTTTAAAGAATATTGCTTTTTTCTCGGCTACTTCGACCTTCTCACCGGTCTTCGGGTTCCTGCCTATGCGCTTACCGCGGGCAATGGTCTTAAAACTACCCACACCCCTTATCTCAATTTTGTCACCACTCTTCAGAGCATCACCCATATCACGAAAAAGTGTGTTGACGATCAATTCTGCATCTTTTTTACTTAGACTTCCCGCAAGCTTTTCTGTGACTATCTCAATCAGCTGACTCTTCGTCATACCTGCAACCTCAATATATGATAAAGTTATAAATAATCTGCCCGGTATTGAAGCTGGGCCATAAAAGATCCACCAATAAGGTCTAAAAAAGACTTTCCCAGCAAATAATCCAAGACTCCTTTTTCCTTCTCCATGACAAAGGGTTTTGGCTTACCATCAATTCCCGCCATCTCGGCAACAAGTGAAATGGAGTCATTCAGACTTCCCAGCTTATCTACAAGGCCAAGCTCCAAGGCCTGCTCACCCGTAAGTATCCTGCCATCAGCAATCTTTTTGACAGATGCAACATCTATACTGCGTCCATCAGCCACAGCAGTGACAAACTGAAGATGAACGCTGTCAACTAGCTGCTGGATATACTCTTTTTCCTTGTCCGTCATGGGACGGTTGGGAGAACCAACATCCTTGTATTTACCGCTTTTCACTACAAAGCTCTTCAGGCCGACCTTTTCAAGCAGGCCCTCAATATTGGAAAATTCCATTATCACACCGATACTGCCGGTGAGAGTACCCGGGTTTGCAACGATCTTTTTTGCTGCTGCAGCCACATAGTAGCCACCCGATGCTGCGACAGAGGACATAGAAGCCACAACAGGTTTCTTTTTGCCGAGTTTTTTCAGCTCCCCGTAGATCTCCTGCGAAGGGGCAACACCGCCACCGGGGGAGTTTATACGAACTACAACACCCTTTATGTTGTCATTCCTTTTCGCCGCAACTATATTATTTACTATCTCTTTTGAAGAGACTATAACCCCGTTGACCTCAATAACAGCAACGTTACGGCCTATGGGTATACTTACGCCCCCACCGATATCATCTACAGAAGCTATAAGGTAAATAAGCAGGAGGGAGAAACAAAACCCGATAGTCAGAAAAAATGTTATTACAGGATGCCTTTTCAGCGCAGAGAACAGTTTATTCGCCATCCCCGCCCAGTTTGCCTTTCAGCAGATCTCCCAGGGTAGCGGATTGATCTCCCTGCTTTTCAGTATACTCCTTAACTGCAGCTTTTTCCTGCACTTCCTCCATGGCCTGAATAGAAAGTGCTATCCTTTTTTCCTTATTATTGACCTTGACTACCTGTGCAGTGACTTCATCTCCGACCTTGAAGGCGTCTTTGGGATTCCCTTCCTGGGCACTACCAAAGTCGCTCTGCCTGATCAAACCTTCAACACCCTCGGCCAGCTCAACAAAAATGCCGAATTCTGTAATACTTGTCACCTTTCCAGTTGAAACAGTCCCTTTTTTGAATTCCTTGCGTGCTATATCCCATGGATTATCATCCAACTGCTTGATTCCAAGAGAGAACTTGTCATTCTGCCTGTCTATTGCAAGAACAACGGCCTCTACTTCATCTCCAACCTTGTACTCTTCTGAAGGTTCCTTTATTTTTTTAGTCCATGAAAGGTCAGACACGTGCACAAGCCCGTCAACCCCTTCATCAAAACCTATGAAGAGGCCGAAGTCCGTGATATTCTTTACTACACCCTTAACCCGGCTTCCTATGGGGTAATTCTCTTCAATAAGATCCCAGGGATTTGATTCAATCTGCTTAAGGCCCAAAGATATCCTGCGGCTGTCACGATCCACATCCAAGACCTGAACCTCAACCTCATCACCTTCATTAACAATCTGGGAAGGGTGACGAACCTTCTTAGTCCACGACATCTCGGATATATGGACAAGACCTTCAAAACCTTCTTCCAGCTCTACAAAGAAACCGTAATCCATAAGGCTTACAACCTTACCTTTAACGCGGTTTCCTATGGAGTATTTATCTGCTGCAAGGCTCCATGGATCGGGAGTCAGCTGCTTAAGGCCAAGTGTGAGCCTGACTTTTTCCTTATCAAACTTGAGCACCTTGACATCTATTTCATCACCTACATTAAGAACATCTGAGGGATGGTTGACCCTGCCCCAGGACATATCTGTTATATGGAGGAGCCCGTCTATACCTTTAACTTCCAGAAATGCCCCGTAATTAGTTATGTTTTTAACAAGGCCGTTGAGTACATCACCCTCTTTGATCGTCTCGATTGCTTCCTGACGCTTTTCACCCCTTGATTCCTCAAGAAGTGCACGCCTTGACACAATAATATTGTTCTTTAGCCTGTCGACCTTCAAAATCTTAAAATCATAGACCTTGCCTATCAGGCTGTACATGTCTCTAACTGGTCTGAGATCAACCTGAGAACCGGGCAAAAAGGCCTTAAGTCCCTTTATATCTACAAAATATCCGCCCTTTATAACATCTGTTATCTTACCTTCAAATACGGTGCCTGCTTCAGCTGCGGCCTCAACCTCTTTCCAGGTCTCCATACCCTTGGCCCTTTGCCTGGAGAGAATTGGCTTACCTTCCTTATCCTCACTTTTTACTATAAAAACATCGACACTATCACCTTGCTTTACTTCCAGTTCGCCACTGTTATCCATAAATTCCGAGGCAGATATTATTCCCTCAGATTTATAACCGATATCGACAACAACAACATCATGGCTAATTTCGACTATAGTTCCCTGGGTCACTTCCCCAGCTTTTAATCCCTTGAGACTTTCCTCAAAAAGATCGGCAAAACTTTCGCCGCTTTCGTTGCTATTTTCTTCGTTTTCTTCTACATCGTTAAATTCATCATGCATTACGGACACATCTCCCAAAATTTTGTAAAGTACCTTATATCATAGATATTTTTATATTACAATTCTTTTAAGCGGCAATAGCCTCTATTGTTTTCTTAACGTCCTCTATCACATCCGAGGGAGTTGAAGCCCCTGCGGTAATCCCAACTTTTCCTACTCCATCAAACCAGGACCTGCCAATTTCTTCAGCAGATTCGATATGATGGGTATTTGGCTGTATCTCAAGACACAGAGAGGCCAGACGTTTAGTGTTTGCACTGCTAAGTCCACCTATAACGATCATACAGTCCACCCTTCCAGCAAGGTTTGTTGATTCGCTCTGTCTTACCGCTGTAGCATCACAGATGGTATTACAGATCTTTATCTCCCGGGCCTTTTCCATGCAGGCATCGACAATCTGGTTAAAGTTGTTCTGCGACTGAGTTGTCTGAGCTACTATCCCGAGCTTTTCAACATGGGGCAGATTTTCGAGTTCTTCAACATTGGCTGCCACATATACATCACCGCTGGCATAACTGACTATCCCCTGAACCTCTGGATGCTTTGCATCGCCCACTACGAGGACGGTATAACCTTCTTCAGATAGTTTTTCCACCCTTTTCTGGGCCTTTTTCACAAAGGGGCAGGTAGCATCAAGTGTCTTTAGATTTTTCTCTTCGGCACTCTTCAAAACCTCGGCAGTCACGCCATGGGAACGGATAATGACCGTCCCGCCTTTAATATCATCTAAAGATTTTTTTGCTACTATGCCCTTTTTCTCAAGGCTTCTAACCACTTGGGGGTTGTGTATGATAGGGCCCAGGGTATAGATATCTCCATCGAGCTCCTTCGATGCATCGAAGGCTATTTTAGTAGCACGCTCAACACCAAAGCAAAAACCGGCATTCTGTGTAATTATTATCTGCACAATATTAAGCCCTGCCCTCTTTTTCCAGTATCTCACAGACGAGCTGCCCTATTTGTACCGCAACTTCCTCCTGGGTCATTGGGGAAGTATCGATGTAGACGGCATCATCCGCCCTTACAAGAGGAGACTCTTCCCTGCTGGAATCGACATCATCCCTTTCCGCCATTTCCTTGATGGTTGAGGTCTCATCTGCGATATCGGCCCCCTTCTCCTTAAGCTCAAGGTGCCGTCTTTTCCCACGTATTTCTAAGGAGGCATCGATAAAAAACTTGAAAGGCGTATCGGGAAATATCACTGTACCCACATCCCGGCCATCCATGATCACACCTCCAGTCTTTCCCATGGCCCTCTGAAGTACTACAAGGGCCTTCCTTACACCTGGCACTGCCGAAACACGTGAAGTAAAAAGCGATATCTCCGGCGTCCTTATGGCCTCACTGACATCTTCACCGTCCAGGATAGTCCGGTTGTCATCGTCCACCTTCTTAAAACTTATACTACAGCCTTTGGCTATGCCTTCAAGCATTTTATCATCTTTAAAAGGTACTTTAGCACGCTTCGCCTTAAGGGCCACCGCCCTGTACATAGCACCTGTATCTATATAGACAAGACCCAGCTTTTCAGCCACAGCCTTACTGACTGTACTTTTGCCGGCACCAGATGGGCCATCAACGGCTATAACTATAGAGGCAAGCCCTTCAATGCTTTTCATTAAGTAAGGCCCTTCAGGGCCTCAAAGAAACCGGGGAAAGACACATCTATTGCCTCAGATCCATCTATGACCGTCTCTCCATCGGCAATAAGCCCTGCCACAGCCATTGCCATCGCTATACGGTGGTCGCCGTAGCTGTTGATATTGCAGCCAGAAAGCGACTCTCTACCCTCTATTACCATACCGTCATCCAGTTCCTCTATCCGGGTTCCAAACTTGCTCAGTTCAGCACTTACCGTCTTTATCCTGTCACTTTCTTTAACCCGCAGTTCCCTTGCACCTGTAATCTTCGTCTTCCCTTCGGCCATTGCGGCTGCGACTGCCAGCACAGGGACTTCATCTATGAGCCTTGGGATCAGATCCCCACCTATCTCTACCCCCTTCAGGTGGCTTGACCTGATGACAATATCAGCTACCGGTTCTCCTGCAAACACCCGCTCATTCTCCAAAGTTATGTCCCCACCCATTGCCTTAAGAACATCCACTATACCTGTCCTTGTAGGGTTCACTCCCACATCTTTTATCTTAAGCTCCGAGCCTTTAACAATCAGGGCAGCGACAATCAAGAAAGCGGCAGAAGAAATATCCCCAGGGACTATAATCTCTCCAGCGGAAAGTTCCTGACCACCCTTAATAGAAACCGTCATCCCCTGGCGGTCCAGCTTGACACCAAAATGACCGAGCATCCTTTCCGTATGGTCGCGGGACAAAGTCGGCTCTGTCACAGATGTAAGGCCATCGGCATAAAGTCCTGCAAGAATTATCGATGATTTGACCTGTGCACTGGCAACAGGTGAATCGTAGGCTATACCCTTAAGTTGAGTCCCTACAATAGAGAGAGGCGCAAAACGACCTCCATCGCGGCCATATATCCTGGCACCCATCTGCGTGAGAGGTTCTATGACCCGCTTCATGGGCCTGACCCTCTGATAGCGGTCGCCTGTCATTACGGAGTAAAAAGACTGCCCAGCCAGAAGTCCCGACATAAGCCTTATGGTAGTACCTGAATTTCCGGCATCCAGCACGTCACCGGGCTCTGAAAGGCCATGCAGGCCCTTCCCCTTTACTAACACGGTGCCTTCCCTTTCCGTGATCTCTATCCCCATAGCCCTGAAGGCTTTAAGGGTCGACATATTGTCCTCTCCTTTGAGGAGGCCCCTTATATGCGTTTCCCCATTGGCTATTGCCCCGAACATGAGAGAACGGTGGGAAATGGATTTATCACCGGGCACTTTCGTCTCTCCCCTGAGGGAGGGTGATTTATTTACACTTACCTTGCTCACAGGGAATCCCTGGCCTGCTTTGATCGTTCAAAGTTTTCAAGAAGTCCCGGGTTGTCACCCTCTTCCACCATATCCCTTATATCACCCAGCTGTGCTGTAAAGCGGTCTATCATATCTATAACGGCAGCCCTGTTCATAAGGCAGATGTCGCGCCACATCTCGGGGCTGCTTGAGGCAATACGGGTGAAATCCTTAAAGCCGCCGGCCGAGTATTTAAGTATTCCTTCCTCGAAGTCCCTGACCCCGTCCACGGTGTTTACAAGTGCATAGGCAACCATATGGGGCAGATGACTGATGGCAGCAAGTATCTTGTCATGCTCTTTGGTTTCCATGACGATCACATCGGCATCGGCTGCCTGCCACATCCTGAGCACCTTGTCCAGCGCCGCCTTATCCGTCTTTTGGGTCGGAGTCAGTATACAGCGGCTGCCACGATAGAGGCCTGGGAAGGCGGCTGATGCGCCCGACTTCTCAGTCCCGGCAATGGGATGTCCACCTACAAAGTGAAGCCTGTCATCAAGTACCCTGTCGACACCTTCAACGATTTCACCCTTAACGCTCCCCACATCTGTAATGATGGCGCCATCCTTCATGTGCTTCTGGTTCTCTGCGATTATGTCTACGATAGAACCCACAGGGGTTGCGACTATAACGACATCAGCCCCCCTGACCCCTTCCATGATATTTTGCGTATAAGAATCTATAATGCGAAGGGCTTTAGCCTCTTCAAGATTGGGAAGCCCACGGCCTATACCGACCACCTCCGCAACCTCACCCTTTTCACGCAGGGCAAGGGCAAGTGACCCACCCATGAGACCTACACCTATTATGGCAAGCTTATTTATTAATGGTTTTTCCATAATTGATATCCTGCTATTAAAGCGTCCTGTCCACGGCCTCAGCCACACGCCTGAGCTCGCCCATGAGACGGTCAAACTTATTGGGTTTCAAGGACTGAGCACCATCACATAGCGCCTCTTCAGGATTGGCATGTGTCTCTATCATCAGCCCGTCTGCACCGGCAGCAATGGCCGCCTTTGCCATGGGAGCCACCAGGTCCCATCTCCCCACTGCATGGCTCGGGTCTACCACTATAGGCAGGTGACAAAGCTCCCTGAGTACAGGGATTGCACTCAGATCGAGGGTGTTTCTTGTCGCAGTTTCGTAGGTTCTGATGCCCCGCTCGCAAAGAATAATATTTCTGTTACCCATAGAGGCAATATATTCAGCAGACATAAGAAATTCCTTGATCGTGGCGGAAAGGCCCCTCTTCAGAAGTATCGCTTTGTCTGTCTTGCCAACCTCCTTCAGGAGGCGGAAGTTTTGCATATTCCTCGCACCAATCTGTATCACATCGGCGTAGCGGCAAATAAGATCGATATCTCTGGGATCCATAAGCTCTGTCACTACAGGCATTCCCGTCTCATCACCAACTTCACGCAGATATTTCAGACCTTCCTCGCCAAGACCCTGAAAGTCATAGGGTGAGGTTCTAGGCTTAAAGGCGCCACCTCTCAGGAGCGTCGCACCAGACTTCTTTACCTCTTTTGCTACTTCAAGGAGTATAGACTTGTTTTCTATGGAACACGGACCAGATATAACCTGAACCTGTTTTCCGCCTACCTTCACTCCCTTGATATCGATAACGCTGTCTTCTTTCTGAAAGTCACGGCTTACAAGCTTATAGGGCTTGAGTATTGGCATCACCTTCTCAACACCTGGAAAGGCATCAAGCGGGGTCGATGTAAGTACAGCCTCATCACCAATGGCCCCTATTATGCTTCTTTCCGAGCCCTTGGACAGGTGGACGGAAAGGCCGAGGTCTTTGACCTTTTTTACTACGTGGTCTATCTGTGCATCCGTTGCATCACGTTTCAATACAATTATCATCTCTACCTGCCTCCTTAGGCTGCGGCCTGATTCAGCGCTTCTATAAACCTGGTGTTCTCCTCAGGCAATCCAACAGTTACCCGGATGTGCTCTTCCATACCATAAGCACCCATGGGCCGGACTATCACCCCTTTTCGCAACAGTGCTTCATAGAGCTCTGCAGCATTCATACGGGCGTCAAACAGTATAAAGTTGGCAAAGCTCTTCACCACTTCAAAACCTGCCTTTTCAAGCTCCCCTTCAAGCCATGCCATCCCTTCCCTGTTGACTTCCAGCGCCCTATTCAGGTGTTCTTCATCATCAAGGGCTGCGACTGCTGCCGCAAGAGCTGGAGAGTTGACATTAAATGGCTGCCGAACACGCTCAAGCATGGATATAAGCCCCGGGGAGGCTATGCCGTAACCGACACGCAGGCCAGCTAGTCCGTAGGCCTTTGAAAAAGTCCTCAGGACTATCACGTTCGGGCGGCTTTCAATATAGGCCATCGCATCCTGATACTCATCACTGCCTGAGGCGTACTCAAAATAGGCCTCATCAAAGACCATGAGGACATCATCGGGTACTGCCTCAAAAAAGGTCTCCATCTCTTTCCTGTCAACGATAGTTCCCGTGGGGTTATTTGGGTTGGCTACAAAGACAATCTTCGTCCTCTCCGTAACAGCGGCGGCCATGGCCTTCAGGTCGTGGGTATAATCAAGAAGAGGCACTGCTAAGGCCTTGCCTCCTGCACCTTTAGTTATCAGTTGGTAGACAACAAAGGCGGGATCACCCATGACCGCCTCATCACCCTCTTTAATAAAGGTCCGAATGATAAGTTCTATAATCTCATTGGAACCATTGCCAAGGATAAAGTTTTCATCAGACATACCAAGTTTTTCAGAAAGGTGTTTCTTCAGATAGTAGCCGCTTCCGTCAGGATATATATTAAGTTTGGAAAGCGCCTTTCGTGCAGCCTCAACACCCTTCGGAGATGGCCCTATGGGGCACTCGTTAGAGGCGAGCTTTACCGAGTCGGCTATGCCGTACTCTCTTTCCACCTCTTCGATTGGTTTTCCCGGAGGATAGGGAATAAGCTCCCTCACATACCGAGGGACTCTATCAAGGAGCGACATCAAATGTCACGCACCCTCGGGTAGGATCCAAGCACCTTAAGGAACTTGCTTTGTTTTCTGAGTGTCTCTATGGCATTTACCACTGCCTCGTCTTCAACATGTCCTTCCATATCGATGAAAAAGACATATTCCCAGGCCTTCTTTTTAAGAGGCCTCGACTCTATTTTGGTAAGGTTTACGCCGAATTTTGAAAGGGGCTCCAGCATCCTGTAGAGTATTCCCACCTCATCCTTTACAGAAAAGAGGATAGACGTTTTGTCGTTGCCCGACCTTGGCGGGCTGTCTTTCCCTATTACAATAAAGCGCGTCACGTTGTTGGCATGGTCTTCTATCTTGGATTCAACAATACGCAGACCGTAGACAGATGCGGCATACTCTCCTGCCACTGCGGCCACAGAACTGTCATCACGGGCCATCTCGGCGGCAAGGGCGGTGCTTGCAAGATCCAGTACGGGTATGCCCGGTGCGTTGGAGGCAAGCCAGTTGCGGCACTGGGCAATAGGCTGAGGATGAGAGTATATTTTCTTTATATCCCCAAACTTGCCTGTGGCGTTCATAAGGTAGTGAGATATGGGAAGCAGTACCTCTCCGCATATGGAAGAACTGAATTCCACAAAACGGTCAAGGGTGTGCGTTACCATGCCCTCGCTGGAGTTCTCTACAGGAACAATGCCGTAGTCAGCCTTCCCTCTTTCCACCTCATCAAAGACGTCGCTGATGCTTTTCTTCGAGATAAAACATGATGAACTGCCGAACTGCTGCAGGCAGGCCATATGGGTGAAGGTCCCTTCGGGGCCTAAAAAAGCTACCTTCAGCGGCTCCTCAAGAGACAAGGAGGCCGACATGATCTCACGGTATATAAGCTTGAGTACATCATTAGGAAAGGGACCTTTATTGGAGGCGACTATTCTATCCAGCACCTCTTTTTCACGGCTTGGCACATAAAACTCCCTACCGGCCTCTTTTTTTATCCGGCCAACCTCTATAGCCTGACGGGCCCTATCGTTTAAAAGCTCGACCATTTGAGCATCGATACTATCGATCCGGCAACGCAATTTCTTCAGTTTTTTATCGGGCAAGAAACAACCTCCGCGAAGATGTTAAAAATCAAATAAGCTCTTAACTATATTAGAAAAAATGACTTTTGTAAACTATTTTCAGGGGTAAAAAAGGGACGAAACGGGTGATATAAGGTGGCAAGTAAAGAACTTTTACCGGGGGACTGCTTAAAACCTCCCAATACCCTTCGACAAGCTCAGGGTGATAATGTGTGCAATTGAAAGTTTCAGCTTTAACTTGTCATGCTGAGCCACTCGACGTGCTCATGACAGGCCTGTCGAACCACTACAGCTATTCAATAAGCAACCCAAGGTTGCAAAGTTCTCAGGCAGTCAGTTCCTCAACAAGTGCTTTTATTTTTTCCTGGCAACGTTCTCCCCCGCAGTCACCGCTGCCGCTGCCCAGCTTCCGATTGACCTCTTGCACTGTAGAGCAGCCTTCTCTTATAGCTTTCATGATGCTGCCCTTTTTTATGCTTTTGCAGAGGCATATCACCTTAAAGCTTTCAATTATGTGCCTTTCATAGGTTTCTTTGTCCATATTTATATCACCTTAAAGTATTTTTTACCCGGAAACTTAACTCAGCTAACACAAGGAGTATATTGTAGATAGACAGGCAATCATCAAGAGCACCTACTACTAAACAATTTCGAACATGAGTTAAGTTAAGGATTGCGGAATAAAAGAGAGCCTAAAGACAATACCTAGTCAAAAACAGGTAGCCCTATGGAAGTACTAAAATACGTATTGTTCAATAAAGGGAATATGGAGCTATTTTAGGTTTTTACCTTTTTTCTCTATCATCTGCTTAATGAGCGAAACGTGTTCCTTTTCGTCATCCATAATCTCTTTTAAGGAATTGGAAAGAGTGCTGTCTGTATTGTTTTTATGAAATTCATAGGCAGCCCTTGCATTAGTGTAGGCCTTTTCCTCTATCTCCAGTGCTCTTTTTAAAAAATCAATATCCATGTTTACCATGATTTATCTCCTAATTTATAGACTTTTTCGACATGCAATTTTCAAGCAGGCTTATATGCCTCTCTTCATCTTTAGCCAGACGATTGAATAGCTGAAGCACTTCATCATCCTGAATAAGAGGGGATATATCATTGTAAAAACTGATCACTCTCGATTCAGTCATATAGGCTGTTATTAAAACGCGGGTCTCATCTTGCTGCTTGTTAACTACAGACTGCAATTTTTCAATCTTCTCCTTAAAGCCTTCCATTACGCTTTTATAATGTAACATGCTATAAAGCTGCCACGTAAAAAGGGCTACAATTAGAAGCCCCAGCACAAAAAATATCATAAATCCTCCTTATTAAATAATAAAAGTACTATTTTAACCTTCAGATATAGTAACACGACAATAAAACTGTCAAATGTTCCAATGCTAAATCTTTATGATGAGAGACCTTTCAATCAATATCGTTACACAGCACAAGCTTCATATTCTTCTTTAACATTAAGGAGCCCTGCTTCAACTGCATCAATTGCTTTCTGGTCATGCTCATTGGACGAGCAACCGCATTTATGGTCACCATTTGCCTTATGCAACCTTGCCTGTTCAACGTGCCATTGTGCAATCTTCAAGTGACTATCTAGGTTCATAATTAAAATCTCCTTATCATTTTTCAGCTTAAGATTAAACTAAGCACAATAGGATTCAATTTTTTTAAATAAACTTAAGCCATTGATCAGGTATTGAAATCTCCATATTTTTGAAGTTGTCTATGAAATCAGGAAGAGATAGAATGGTGCGCCTGGCATGATTCGAACATGCGACTTACTGCTTAGAAGGCA
>JADFVX010000052.1 GCA_015222755.1 Pseudomonadota bacterium
ATCATCTACCATGATGGCCTTAACAGTATCTCAGTTTTTATCGAGGATTGGAACGAGGCAGAAAATCTAAGTGCTGGTAAAATGTTCAGTCGAAGCGGGGCAATGCTTGAACGGATCAACTTTAAGGGCCTTGATGCCATTTTTTGTAAAAGGGGGTCTAAGCGGCTTGTGAGGTTTATTTCTGAAGGCCATAAGTACACCGTTGTTGGTGAGGCCTCAAGGGAAGGACTTATTGAGATTTCTTTGGATATTAAAAGAAAGAGTATGGAGAGGTAAAGATGGGAAAAATGAAATATATTTTTATGGCAGGGCTGATTTTTGGAGCAGGTGTCCTGTTTGCCTCCACCTGGGAAGTGCCGGAAAATGTATCGGCACTTTCGTCGTCTGACACTGGCACTACTAAAACAGTTGGAACCACAGGCCTTCCTTCCTTTGCCGATATAGTCAAAAAAGGAAAGCCTGCCGTTGTAAATATTTCTACTACAAAGATTGTTAAAAACGGAACACCAGAGGGACATCCTTTTGGAGGTGGTGATCCCTTCAGGGATTTTTTCGGGGATGATTTTTTCGACCGTTTTTTCAATCAGCCCCCAAACAGGGAGTATAAGTCGCAAAGTCTCGGTTCAGGTTTTGTTATAGACAGGGAAGGCTATATTCTGACCAATAATCATGTAGTGGAAAATGCCGATGAGATTATTGTCAGGTTCTCCAATGAGAAGGAATATGAGGCCAAAATCATCGGACGGGACCCAAAAACCGATGTGGCGCTGATCAAGATAGAAGACAGTAATAATCTACCTGTGGTTGCTCTTGGAGACTCTGATGCTCTTCAGGTTGGTGAGTGGGTAATTGCTATAGGAAATCCTTTCGGTGTAGGTCAAACGGTCACAGCAGGGATTGTGAGTGCTAAGGGCCGGGAAATCGGTGCAGGCCCTTACGATGATTTTATTCAGACCGATGCATCCATAAACCCTGGTAACAGTGGTGGCCCACTCTTCAATGTCAAAGGTGAGGTCGTAGGTATAAATACAGCTATATTCTCTCCCTCGGGGGGTAACGTTGGGATAGGCTTTGCTATACCGGTGAATATGGTAAAGAATATGTTGGCTCAGCTTAAGAACGAAGGTACTATAACCAGGGGCTGGCTTGGTGTAGTAATCCAGCCGATAACCAAGGGTCTTGCCGAGGCATTCGGTTTGGATTCTGAAGATGGGGCGCTCGTTGCCGACGTAGTGGATGGCAGTCCTGCAGATAAGGCCGGGATAAAGAAGGGGGATGTTATAACCCATTTCGATGGCAAAAAGATAAGTAAGATGCGCGATCTTCCCTCAGTTGTTGCCTCCACTCCTGTAGGGAGCAAGGTACGGGTCGGGGTGGTAAGAGGCGGTAAGGAAAAGAAGCTAAGCGCAAAAATAGAAAAACTTAAAGAAGATGAGGTCTCAGCTGAAGAGGCAGGTAGTGCTGAGGATTTGCTCGGAATATCTGTTCAGGAAGTCACACCAGAACTAGCCAGGCGTCTTGACCTTGAAGTGACGCGCGGTGTCCTTGTAACTAATATAGAGCGGGGCAGCGCGGCAGATGAGGGGGGGCTGCGTCGCGGTGATATCATAATGGAAATCAATACGAGACGTATAGATGATATGACCGGCTACCGCCGTGCTATTAAGGGCATAGACAAAGGGGATACGGCGCTTTTCCTGATATTGCGGGGAGGAAATACATTTTTTGCAACTGTGATGCGTGATAAATAGAGCGTTTTTGTTTATGACTAAAGGGAAAAAAAGTAAAGGCAAGGGTTTTAAGAAAATACTGCTTGCTGTCATCCTTACAGTGGTAGTTGTCGGCGGGATAGTTGCCGGCATCCTGATTTCCGGTGGCAAACCGGCCGATTATGGAATCGCCCTTGGCGGCGAGTACAGGGATACCATGTCGCCGGGACGTTTTACCGGCAAGACGGCAAAATCCTACTGGGTGGCAAAGCAGATCCCTGAAGTTCTTGACAAGGTATACTGCTATTGTCATTGTCAGGAGAACCATGGACACAAGAGCCTCAAGACATGCTTTGTGGACAGGCATGGGTCTATGTGCGGAGTGTGTATGGATGAGGCTCTAATGTCCTACGATCTCTATAAAAAAGGATATGGCACAAAAGATATTGTTAAAAAGGTTGACGCCTCTTTTTCAAAGAAGTTTAAACATTAAATGTTAAATATTAAATGTACTAGGAGGGTTAGATGAATACGGAAAATACAGGTAGGATCTCAAAGGGAGCCTTGTTTTTTATTCTTCCTTTGTTGCTGTTCATAGGGGCCTGTGGTGGGAGCAGTGAAGAGCCGACTACGGCAGGAACACAGGATTGGGATGGTGGCTATGCAGATGCTGAAAGGCGTATAAATACCCTAAAGGCAAGTCTCTATGAAGACCCAAAAAACGAGGATATGCTTTCCGCTCTCGGTGACGCATATTTTGAGGCGCAGCGTTATCTTGATGCGATAAAAGAGTATGATAAAGTAGTTGAGATCAACCCCCAAAACGCAGATTGCCTTAACGACAGGGCGCTTGCACTTTTTTATACCGGTCAGCATGATGCGGCGCTTGACTCTGTTGAAAAAGCCATAGCTGTCGATGCTGTATACAATCATGCATGGTTAACCAAGGGCTTTATCCTTATGTCGCTCAAGCGTTATGACGAAGCACAGCCTGTTTTAGAGAAAGTACAAGAACTGGATCCTTTGGGCAGCCTTGGTGCTGAGGCAGAAAACTTCCTCAATCAGATTAAGGTTGTGAAAGGGGAGGTTTGATGAAGGAGGAAGAAACCGGGCAGGAAGTGTCTACAGAGGAGGAGGGGCAAAAGAGCAATTCTACCCTTCCCAAGATGCTTATGCTTGGTGCCATGGTGCTTGTTTTTGCCTTCACCATACTTCTTCTATGGGGTGGCCGCTATGAACTGGCAAGGATAAAACCGGGCTATCCTGCTCCTGATTTTACCTTTCCTGACCTTAGCGGAAAGCAGGTTTCCCTATCCGATTACAAGGGAAAGTTCGTTCTTCTTAACCTATGGTCTATAACCTGCCCCCCCTGCATAGAAGAGGTCCCATATTTTGAGGGCCTATACCAGCAGATGAAGGGTCAAAGTGACTTTCACCTTCTTACGGTTGTGACAAATCGAGGTGAGACAGAAGATAAGGTCAGGCCTTTTATGGAAAAGCATGGGCTTAGTTTTCAGGCTCTAATAGATTACAAAAAAGTGGCCTGGCGCCGGTACAAGCTGACCGGATGGCCTGAAACATTTCTTATCGGCAGGGATGGCAAGATACTTGAAAAATACGTTGGACCAAGAGAGTGGGATTCCCCCGAATTTATTAACAAGTTCAACAAACTGGTAGAAGGACCATAATGACAAGAAGTATTGTAGTTTTTTGTTTGCTGGCATCGCTTTTTACTGTCCTTGCTTGCGGTACAGAAGGCAGCAAGGATGTCGCTAAAGAGGGGTCCTCCGATACCTGGGTGGCCCTTAAGAAGGGTAAGGAAGCAAAACCTTTTACCCTGAAAGACCTTGAAGGCAAGGACGTTTCTCTCTCTGATTACAAAGGGAAGATAATCTTTCTTAACTTTTGGGCAACGTGGTGCCCACCATGCCGTAAGGAGATGCCATCTATGGAGGCCTTGCAGAAAATAATTGGTATAGAGAATTTTGTAATACTTGCTGTAGCTACCGACAGGAAGGGTGAAAAGCTGGTCCGACCCTTTGTGGAGGAAAAGAAGATCAGCCTCAAGGTACTCATCGATGACAAGTCAGATGTTTCTGACCTCTATGGTGTGGTAGCTCTGCCGACTACGTATATAATCGGGCGTGATGCTGTGATTATAGAGATGGTACGTGGAGGTGCAGAGTGGGATGATGCCGACACGGTAGAATACTTCAAGTCACTTATAGACAAAGGGGGCGCTGCCTGATGGGTGCATCACACAACATATCCTTTGCCGTTGCATTTTCGGCCGGTTTTCTCTCCTTTGTGTCTCCGTGCGTTTTTCCACTTATCCCTTCCTATGTCTCCTACATAACAGGTATATCCTTCGAGGACCTTGTTGAAGGTGGTGATGACAGGAAGTTTACAAAGGTATGCTTTTTTAACTCCCTTGCCTTTATTGCCGGTTTCACCCTTGTTTTTATGGCGCTGGGGGCCTCATCCTCCTTCATAGGCGCACTCCTTAGAGATTTTCAGCATATTATTATGAAGGTCGGCGGTGTTCTTATAATATTCTTCGGCCTTTTTATAATGGGAGTAATAAAGCTCGACTTTATAAACAGGGATAAAAAATTCCATATGCCGGAAAAGCCTGCCGGCTACATAGGCTCAGTTATTGTGGGGATGATATTTGCTGCCGGATGGACGCCATGCATTGGCCCCATACTTGGCTCTATCCTTTCCCTTGCCGCTACGGAAGGGTCACTTACTTTTGGTATACAACTACTATTTGTCTACTCTATTGGACTTGGCATACCTTTTCTTATTACCTCAATGGCGCTAAACACTTTCCTGCATCACATGCCCAAGGTAACACGCCACATGAAGGTGATTACTACTTTCAGTGGTCTCATACTTATTGCTGTAGGCCTTCTTCTTATTACAGATCGTTTTACCGATCTTTCCAACTGGTTTCAGTCTATGGGGCTGGGCTGGGATATAGACATTAAAAAAATGCTAGAAAAATAAGAAGGCTATCCGGTAATGACCTTCCGTGAAGTATGGAAAAGCGTCATTACTCCGGCAGACAAGGTCCTCATTGTCATCTTGCTCTTGCTGGGCATGTCCAGCTATTTTATCATCAGGCAGCTCTTCCCTCCCCTTGAAGCGATGACAGCGGTAGTAGAGGTGCAAGGGCGTGAGATGATGCGCCTTTCTCTAAGCACTGAGATCCCCGACAGGCAGGTGCCGCTTAAGCTGGAAGGTGGTGAGGCCATGCTCGATGTTGCCGCTGGCAGGGTCAGAGTGTTGCCCATGCCTGACCACCTCTGCTCTAAGCATATCTGTTCAAAGACCGGCTGGATAGGAAAGCCCTGGCAGGTGATAGTCTGCCTGCCGAACAAGATCATCGTGAGGGTTGTGGGGCAAAAGGAGACGGGCGATATCGACCTGATAGCAAAGTGATTGAAGTTCTTATGATGGAGCTAGTATTGTGAAAAGTGTATTGGTTTTATTGGCACCAGGTTTTGAGGAGGTGGAGGCTGTGACCCCTGTCGATATCCTGAGGAGGGCCGGTGCTGATGTGGTGACTGCCGGAACGGTAGATGGTATTATTGTAGGACGCAACGGGATCAAGGTCTTGGCAGATAAGTCAATTGATGATGTGGTGGATGATGAGTTTGATATGCTGCTGCTGCCAGGCGGGATGGAGGGTACTAATAACCTCAAGGCCGATGACAGGGTTAGCCGTATCATAGAACATCACGATGAACAGGGGAGATATATTGCTGCTATCTGTGCCGCACCAACGGTACTTCTGTCAACGGGCATCCCTGGCAGGCACAGGCTCACCAGCCACCCCTCGGTGAAGTCTGAATTCAAGCAGGAAAACTACTCCGATGAACGGCTAGTGCTGGATGGTAACCTAATCACCAGCCGTGCTGTGGGTACGGCCATGGAGTTTGCATTTAAACTGGTGGAACTGCTCTATGGCAAGGAGAAGGTGGAAGAGGTCAATGCCGGGGTGATGGCCAGGTTGTAGAATGTTAACCTAATAGGAATTAAATCTCACTTTTCTTTGCACCCTAAAGGGTATCATGGAGCGGCCAAAGAAAAGTAAGCAAAAGAAAGGCCGCCCTCAACTTGGCCTTCGGCTCCCCTCTCTCACGCATCTGACTGCGGCGGAAACAAAAACTCGCTTTGCTCAAACAGTTTGTTCCCTTCTCCCGCATTCAAATGCTCCACTCGGCTTAAGCTGAATGGGAGTGATGATATCACCATAAAAACTAGCCTTACCGTCATTGCGAACGAAGTGAAGCAATCTCCGGTTCTTGTAATTCAATTAGTTAAAGATTGCCACATCGCTATTGCTCCTCGCCCTCTCAGGACTTCCGTCGGTCGCAATGACAGTTTAATCCAAGCTTTTTCAGAGCTATTCCAAATTGCGGTTTAGTTCAATGTAGATGAAAACCAGCAGAATTACGGGGAGAAGAAAGCTCATAAAAAAAGGGCCATGTTCCCAGAGCCGCTGCAAGAGAGAAGGGTCCTCGTCGGTGAAGAAATCCCACAGCTTGGCAACTGTAGGTATCACCCCGAATATTATAGTAGGTGCCAGTATCCAGATTGTATACTTTACGCCTGCCCTGGCTTTCCTGGCACAATAGAAATAGACTGCTGCCGGGATAATCACTCCCGCTAATCCACCTGCATGGCCCATCAAGTTACTCGCCAATCTGGCAATCTCTGAAATCACCAGTAAGGTGATAACCACAACAATAACTCTTCTAAGGTTCTTGGTCTTCATGGGTACCCTGTTGTTAAAAAGATGAACCCGGTGTTTCCAGGAATTCTATCTCTTCCGGAGTTGACTCTCTGCCGAGTATGTCATTCCTGTGGGGATAGCGGCCGAAGCGGTCTATGATCTCTTTGTGCCGCAGTTCGAATTCAAGGTTATTTTCCATCCCCGGTTCGCTGAAAAGCTCTACGGCAACTTCATGTATGGAGGAAGATTCACTGTGCATGAATGGCATGTAGAAGAAGGCTCTCTGCTGGGGGCCTAATGATTTGCTTGCTCCGGTACGAAGAGCCTCCTGACTTAGAGAGAGTGCCAGCGAGTCGCAGGCAAAGGCATTTGGCGTGTCCCGGTAGATGTTGCGGGAAAACTGATCCAGTATGATGATTTCGGCAAGGCGGCCCAATGCTTTATCCCGCCATCCATACAGCTCACAGCTTGCTGCCATACCATGGAGGCTTGAGAAGCGCTCAGCTATCAAGCTGTCATAGGCCTCATCTTTTTTAAACCATTGCTCCGGCTTTGATTCCATAAACCAGAAGTGGATTATCTTATCAATGCTTGAGGAAACCATCCTGCACCATCATCTCCATCGCCGCTACCTGGTTCTGTTCCTCCTGCGGCACAGCCAGGTAGTAAGGCAGTTTGTAGGGTACATCTGACAGCGCTATTGCCTTGGACTCCAGAAGTCGGTCAAGAACAGATTCTATTGTCTCTTTAAGGTTGTCGGGAGGTGTCTCCTGATACTGATGTCCAAGGTAGTCTATCAGCTGTTCTATGGTGTGCTGCCCATCGGCAAGGGAAACAACCTGCCCCAGCCATGGATCTAATGGAATTGTCTGGTCAAGTTTCTCCTTGTCTATGAGGAGGATTTTATCATCCTCTCTTTTATATACCAGTGTGCGGTAAAAATAACTTGATTTGTCCACAACTTACTCCTTGTAAATTATTTTGGATCTTATAATTATAGATAAATATCTTAAGTTTTTCTATCGTCAAATGGATTGCCAGAAAGTGTTTCGCTGCTGAGGGGATATATTGTTAAAAAAGTTCAAGCTAAGAGATATCAAAGGCATTTTTTATTATATTTCCAGCCAGGGCTTTTCCTTGCACTCTTACGGTAACTACGTCAAAACGGGCAGGCATTTCTTCCATCTTTGCAGCCTGAAGGTAATACATGGCGGCGTTTATTATCTGTCGCTGTTTGCGAATATTTACAGCCTCTTCCGGCATGCCGAAGCTATTGCCGCTTCTCGTCTTTACCTCTATAAAGGCCAGGGTGTCACTTTCTGAGGCTATAATATCTATCTCTCCGGCAGGAGAGCGATAGTTTCTCTCCTTTATCTTATATCCACTTTTCTTGAGCAGTTTTGCGGCAAAGTCTTCCCCCTTTTTGCCAAGGCCCAGTCTTTCAAAGGTCATATTACATGCTCCTTGACTCCTCCGAAGCTCTTGCGGTGTATGGGGCATGGTTTGTGCCTTGCAATTGCCTCCATATGAAGTTTTGATCCGTAGCCCTTGTGACCTGCAAAACCGTATTGGGGAAATTTTGTATCATATTCGACCATCAGGCGGTCACGGGTTACCTTTGCGATGATAGATGCCGCAGCTATGGAGTATGAGCGGGAGTCGCCTTTCTTTATCGTCTCCTGAGGGGTCTTTGATGGCAATGGAGTAATGCCGTCTATAATGAGGTAGTCAGGCCTGAGGCATAGATTGCCTACGGCCCTTTGCATTGCCAGAAGGGTCGCCTGCAGTATGTTTACCCTGTCTATCTCGTCGGCCTCAGAAATGCCTACGCCTATTGCCAGCGCCCTTTTTTTGATCTCATCAAAAAGGGAGTCTCTCTTTTTAGGGCTGAGTTTTTTTGAATCCGTAAGGCCTATGATCTCATCTCCCAGCTTAAGAATTACGGCCGACGCAATAACAGGCCCGGCCAGTGGCCCCCGTCCCGCTTCATCTATTCCGGCAATCGCCTTAAAGGCACGGCGAGTCAGTTTTTGCTCGAAAAAAAAGAGGTCTGTCTCCCCGTTATCCGGGAAGAGAGACCTCTGGTCTTGTTCAATACTCATTCTATCTTGATGGGCTGTCTACCAGGTCCTCTTCTCTTTGATCCTTGCCGCCTTCCCTGTGCGATCTCTCAGGTAGTAGAGGCGTGAGCGCCTTACGCGTCCGATGGTCATAACATCTATCTTGTCGATGTTGGGTGAGTGAAGCTGGAATGTCCTTTCTACGCCAACGCCGGATGCCATCTTCCTTACTGTGAAGTTGGCGCTGAGCCCGCCGCCCTTTCTGCGGATGACAGTCCCTTCGAAGACCTGGATACGCTCTTTCTCACCCTCTCTGACCTTTGCATGAACCTTAACCTTATCGCCCGCCTTAAAATCCGGGACGTTGTCTTTCATCTGCTCTTGCTCTATCTTGTCGATAATATTCACTTTTTCCTCCTGCTTTCAGCCCGGCCTCTCTGCCGTTGCTCCAATCAAAATTTGCAATCCACTAGGCTAGCCCAAATCTTCATAAATAGCAATAAAAATATTCTGTTCATGCGGCATTTTTCGGCTAGCCTTATATTTTTGAAACCTTCCACTCCCGTCTACATCAAAGAAGCATATTTTCTCAGGTATGTAGTTGAAAATGGAAAAGCGATATTGACAATTATGCATATGATGCTAAGCTATATTACAGATTATAATTTCGTTTTCAGGAGGGGAAAATGAGTACGGATCAGTATAATGCAACGGTAGTACAGAAGGTCTTGATGACGCCGGGCTTGATGACCCTGCGGGTAAAGCCTGATGAAGAATCCCCTGAGTTTAAGCCGGGACAGTATACCGTACTCGGTCTCAGTAGCTCTGCTCACAGGTTGCAGGAGTCTGAGCCGGACCCCGTCGCTTACGATGAAGAGAAGATGATAAAGCGTGCGTACTCTATTTCTTCGGCGAGTATAGTTAAGGAGTATTTTGAATTCTACATATCCATTGTCCGCAGCGGACAGTTGACTCCCCGTCTCTTTGCCCTGGAACAGGGTGATAGATTATTGATCGGCAAGAAGGCCGTAGGCATGTTCACACTTGATAATGTCCCGGTGGAAAAGAACCTCCTGTTCATATCGACAGGTACGGGCCTTGCGCCCTACATGAGCATGCTGCGCTCCGAACTGCATCTCCACCCCGGCCGTACCTTTGCTGTTCTCCACGGTGCCAGCTGTTCGTGGGATCTTGGCTACCGTGACGAGCTTTCCATGATGGATCGTTTGACCCCCACCTTTCACTATGTGCCGACCATTACGGAGCCAGATAAGGATCCCACATGGAATGGGCATTCTGAGTTTATAGAGCCGATTCTAAGCTCTGGTAAGCTGGAGGAGCAGGTCGGTATGCCCCTTACGCCGGAGAATTTCGATGTCTTCCTCTGCGGGAATCCAAAGATGGTGGAAGGTGTTGCCTCGATGCTTGAATCAAATGGTTTTAAGGAGCACTCTAAGAAAGAGCCCGGTGAGATCCATGTAGAGCGTTTCTGGAAGTAGCCAGGTTTTTCCATTTAAACTTAAAGTCAAGCCACCCAGTCTGCCGGGAGCCTTTTTTGTGTGAGCCCGGCAGGGCGCAAGTTCTCTATAGGTTCGGGAAGGGGAGTACGTCAACCGGGCCTTCCCACATTTTTTGCAGATATGCCGGTGCTTGAAGAACTGTGCAAATTTAGAAAAATTAACTTTAGAAGCCACCTTTGTACGCGAACCGGATGCCTGATGGTATGAGAGGACGTCCTCAGTCAACTCGATTTTATATATTCTTGAAAATCTACCGTTATGCTACGGTGTTATCTGCTTTAAAAAGCTTGACATGAAAGTGATAATTTAGTAGCGTTCTATTGATTTTGTGCTTCCAAATTAGGAGTGTGAAAGCGATACATGTCTACAGGTCAGAACCTTCTTGTTGTATTTATTGTCAGGGGATGTAAGATGGCCCTCCCTGTTTCTGATCTTAAGGAGATAGCTGAGAATCTTGAAGTCATACGCGATCCCTCTGAAGGCTTTGTTGCTGGTAGTGTGGCTCTTAGAGGCCGTACCTATCCGCTGATTGATATAAATAAGAGGCTCGGCTTGGGAGAATCAGATTTTGATAGCAACAAGGTTTTCCTCCTTGTCGATAGTTTACGTGATGTTTGTGCCTTGCCCGTAGATCGTGTTGCCGGTGTTTCCGAAGCGGCCTCAGAGATTTATACAGTGCCTGGGTTTGCTTTTAAAGAACCCGATGCTATCAGTTCTTTCATGATGCAGGGTGAGGATATAGTCTCTATTATGGATATTAAGGCACTTATGAAAGGTATTCTCTAAATAGAAGGGGGCTCTTTTTTGAGTGCTAAAGCCCTGTTTTTTTCCTTTTCGGCTGGGGGGAGGCAATATGCCGTTCCCTTAGATAAGGTAAAGCGTGTTGTGCCATTGGAGTTGATCCATGAGGCTCCTTTACTTAAAGAGTTCTATGACGGGGTCTTTAAGTATGAGGGAGAAATTGTAGCGCTTCTGAATTTGGCTGCTTTACATGGCAGGCCGGAGGCAGGAGACGCCGTTGAGCCATTGGTGCTCCTTCATAGAATTGATAAGCAGCTTGTAGGACTTATAATTGACCGGGCGGATAAGATAGTTGAGTTTGATACATCAAGTTTGATCTCGATCGATAGTGGGCTTGAAGGTATTGAAAAAAAAGCAGTGATTGGGGACAGTGATTTTTTATTTTTTGACCTTGATTCACTGACTTTCACGGAATCAGATAATAATAACAAATAATTGATTTTTTTTGAGCCGGAGGGGATTTATGGCAAAAAAACTTTTGCTTGCTGACGACAGTATAACGATTCAAAAAGTAATCGGCATAACCTTTGAGAAAGAAGATTACGAATTGATAGTGGTGGATAATGGTATCGATGCTATTGCTAAGGCCAGAGAAATCAAGCCTGACCTGATTTTAGCCGATGCTGTCATGCCAGGCAAGGATGGTTATCAGGTCTGTAAGGAGATAAAGGCAGATGCGGAGCTTTCCAGTGTGCCGGTTATATTGCTTGCTGGTGCATTTGAGCACTTCGATGAGGCCAAGAGCAAGGAAGTAGGTGCCGATGATCACATCGTTAAACCTTTTGAATCACAGACACTTATAGAAAAGGTTGAAGCTCAATTACTTGGAAAGGCTGACACGCTTGCTCCTGCTCCGACAGCCGCTGAAAAAGAGTTGCCTGAAAGTAGAGGGCCCGTGCCAACGGAGGCGGTAGAAGAAATTGCTGAGGACGCAGCTGTCGACCTGGGTGAAGAGGCTATTTGGGATATGCCTGCTGAAGAGGGGGCAACTCCTGTTGCAGTTGAGGCCCCTGTAGCTGAATCGGTCACTGAAGAAGAGGCCGCTGGAATATCTGCCGAGGATGACATGTGGTCTATGGATGAGCTTGAAGAGGCAGCAGAAACCACTGAGCCTGTTGTAGCGGCAGCAGAGGCGGTTTCAGAAGAGGCAGTGGCTTCAGATGAGGATATTTGGGGAGACATGGAGCTTGAAGAGGAAGAGGCTCCTGTTAAAGCAGAAGAGGTGGCAGAAGCTCCAGAAGAGCTGGGGGACGAGTTTGGAGATTTCGGGTTTGACGATAAAAAGCTAGACGCCGGAGTTGAGTCCGAGGCAGAAGAGGTAATTGAGGAAATAGAAGAGTTGGAGCCTCTTGAACTTGAAGAGGAGATTGAAGAACTTGAACCTCTTGAGCTTGAAGAGAAGGAGGCAAGCCTTGAAGAGGTGGAAGAGTTGGGCGAGATGATGCTTGATGAATCTGCTGCTGAAGATGCGCTTGAGGCGGTGGATGAATTTGATGATTTCGGTATAGAGGAAGAAGCTGTTGCTGAGGAGACTTCTGTTTCTGTAGAGCCTGAACCTCAGGTTGTCGAGGAGGCACTTGAGGAGTTGGAAGAGGAAGAAGGCATTGAAATGGAGGAGTCTTTTGCGGAACCTGCAGCAATTGTGGAAGAGGAGCCTGTTATTGAGCCAATACAGGCGCCGTTGCCCGAGGCTGCCGAGGTCCCTGCACCTGAACCGTCATCTGCGGAGGCCGCCTCTGTTTTATCATCTATTCCTGTTGATAAGCTTGAGGCGATTATCTCCAAGGTTGCCAAAGAGATAATAGAGAAAATTGCATGGGAAGTGGTTCCTGAGCTTGCCGAGACGATGATAAAGGAAGAGATTAAGAAGCTTAAAGCCAGCGATAGCTAAGTATCCCCGCTGGATTTGTAGAAATTATTGCTGTTAAAGGGAGATTATCCTTAATAATCTCCCTTTTTCAATTTATAAAACAACACGGAGTTGCACTTGAAAGAAACAAAAGAACTTGCCAAGGCTTATGAACCACATGAAATAGAAGAAAGGTGGTATAAGGAGTGGTTGGAAAGTGGCGCCTTTCGCGCCGATGAAAACAGTGACGCTCCCACCTACTCTATAGTTATCCCGCCGCCCAATGTTACCGGCTCCCTCCATATGGGCCATGCACTCAATAATACCTTGCAGGACATCATGGCACGCTTTAAGCGTATGCAGGGGTTTAATGTGCTCTGGTTGCCCGGAACGGATCATGCCGGCATTGCAACACAGAATGTGGTAGAAAAGCAGCTTGCCCTGCAAGATATTTCCCGTGAAAAACTGGGACGTGAGCTTTTTGTAAAACGCGTCTGGGAGTGGAAGGAAGAGTCAGGCGGGGTCATCGTTAATCAGCTTAAACGTATAGGTGCATCCTGTGACTGGAGCCGAGAGCGCTTTACCATGGACGAGGGCCTGTCACGTGCCGTACGTGAGGTCTTTGTTACACTCTACGATGATGGTCTGATCTACAAGGGTGACTACATTATAAACTGGTGTCCAAGATGCCAGACGGCTCTTTCCGACCTTGAAGTGGAGCACAGGGATGATAAGGGACACCTCTATCACATACGATACCCTCTTAAAGACGGTTCAGGCGAGCTTGTCGTAGCAACTACAAGGCCAGAGACCATGCTGGGTGATACGGCAGTAGCTGTAAATCCCGAAGATGAGCGTTTCAAGGATTTTATCGGCAAAGAGGTATGTCTACCCCTGACAGACAGGACTATCCCCGTTATAGCCGATGCCCATGTCGATATAGATTTCGGTACCGGTGCGCTTAAGATAACACCGGGCCACGATTTCAACGACTTCGAGATAGGCAGACGGCACTCTCTGGACATCCTTTCAGTAATGGACAAGGATGGAAGGATAAACGAGGAAGGCGGCGTCTACAGCGGTATGGACCGTTATGATTGCCGCAAAAAAATAATAGAAGATCTTGAGGCTGAAGGCCTTCTTGTAAAGATTGTGGACCATGATCACAGCGTAGGGCATTGCTATCGCTGCCAGACTAGCATCGAGCCTACGGTATCCAAGCAGTGGTTTGTAAAGGTAGAGCCGCTGGCGAAGGCTGCTATGGAGGCGGTCAGGAGAGGTGACACAAAAATAGTCCCCGCGCAGTGGGAAAAGACCTACTTTGAGTGGATGGAAAACATAAAGGACTGGTGCATCTCAAGGCAGATATGGTGGGGACACCGCATCCCGGCGTGGACTTGCACCTGTGGAGAGGTGATCGTTGCAAAGGATGACCCTGATTCATGTCCGAAATGCGGCGGCAAGGAGCTTTCCCAGGAAGATGATGTGCTTGATACATGGTTTTCTTCCGCATTGTGGCCCTTTTCCACAATGGGCTGGCCCGATAAGACAAAAGAACTCAAGCTTTTTTATCCTACCTCACTGCTGGTGACGGGTTTCGATATACTTTTTTTCTGGGTGGCCCGCATGATGATGATGGGACTGAGATTTATGGGAGAGGTCCCATTTAAGGAGGTCTACATCCATGCCCTCGTGCGCGATGCAGAGGGAAACAAGATGAGCAAGTCCCGCGGGAATGTTATCGATCCCCTTGTTGTCATAGAACAGTACGGCACCGATGCCTTCCGTTTTACCCTTGCAGCCTTTGCGGCGCAGGGCAGGGACATAAAGCTGTCCGAAGACCGCGTAGACGGATACAGGAACTTTGTGAACAAGATATGGAACGCCTCACGTTTTGCCCTCATGAACCTTGAAGATTTTGAGACAGGGAAATCTCTGTCTCCTGTGGAAGAGCTGCAGCTGGCCGACAGGTGGATCCTCTCGCGCCTCAATAGTACCGTCCGTGATGTGACCAATTCGCTTGAGACCTACCGTTTCAACGAGGCGGCAAACACGCTCTACCAGTTCGTCTGGCATGAGCTGTGTGACTGGTATATAGAGATGGTCAAGCCTGTTCTCTATGGTGACAAGGAGGATGCCGCCAGGGCTAATACCCAGGCCGTTCTCGTAGAACTGCTCCAATCCACCTGTAAACTGCTTCACCCATTTATGCCCTTTCTTACGGAGGAGCTCTTCGGCTATCTGCCCGGTACTTCCGGCAGTATTATGAAAAGTGACTTTCCAAAGGAGGATCCATCTCTTGTCGATGCCAGGGTAGATGCCGATATGGAACTTGTCATGGGCGTGATAAAGGCGGTAAGGAATATCAAGGGAGAGATGGGAATATCGCCTTCAAAAGAGGTGGAGCTTATCTACCGGGGAGACCTTGCGAAGAACAGGCCTGTACTTACTGAAAATGCCAGGCTGATAGAGGTCCTTGCACGTCTTTCTGCTTACAGCTTTACCGATGGCGAGGCCCCGGAAGGCGCCGCAACAGCCGTTGTAGGGGATCTTGAAATCTATGTGCCTCTTAAGGGGAATGTTGATTTTGATGAAGAGGAAAAGCGCCTGCAAAAAGAGATTGCCAAGGTGGAAAAGGACCTGATATTCCTCAAGAAGAAGCTTGCCAATGAAGATTTTATGGCCCGTGCTCCCGAGGCTGTTGTTGCAAAGGACAGGAAAAAGGCCGAAGACCTGGAATCGAAGAAGACTACCCTCGAAGAGGGACTGGAGAGGATCAAATGTCTGAAGTAAGGTCTATGATTGCGGCAGCACTGGCCGAAGATATCGGTGCAGGTGATGTGACATCAAGATGCCTCTTTCGCCAGCCCCAGGTGCTAAGTGGCCGCATTGTCGCCAAGGCCGATTTCGTCCTTGCCGGTATAGATGTGGCAAGGGATGTATTTCTGGAAGTGAACGACTGTATTATCTTCAGGAGCATGAGAAGAGATGGTGACCCGGTAAAGGATGGAGACGTCCTTGCCGAACTGACAGGCGATGTAGCTGATCTGCTCAGAGCAGAAAGGGTCGCATTAAACTACTTGCAGCACCTTTCCGGTATCGCCACATTGACCGGTGCCTTTGTGGACAAGATACGGGGTAGCAGGGCGAAGATCGTCGATACTAGGAAGACGATCCCCGGAATGCGCACTCTGGAAAAATATGCCGTAAGGGCAGGCGGGGGTTATAACCACCGCACAGGTCTTTATGACGGGATACTCATAAAGGACAATCATATAGCTGCCTGCGGCGGTGTAAGAAATGCCGTTTCTCAGGCCAAAGCCGAGGCACCTCACACATTGAAGGTTGAGGTCGAGGTGGTAAACCTGGACCAGCTTCGTGAGGCTATAGATGCCGGCGCCGACATTATTATGCTCGATAACATGTCTCTGGAGCAGATGCGCGAAGCGGTACAATTGGTTGCCGGCAGGGCAATTGTCGAGGCCTCCGGTAATATGTCTCTGGACAGGGTTTCTGATGTCGCCTTCAGCGGTGTTGATATTATTTCAGTAGGCGCCATTACACAGTCTGCTCCTGCTGTTGATATCAGTATGAGGCTAGGTAGCAAGTAAGTTATAGCGCAATCCTTCTAAAAACATAATCCATGCATAGTTGAGACAACTTTTCCTTCCCTTTTTTTCTTCCTTTGATATAATCCGCTGCAATAATTTTTAAAAGAGTCTGACAGGGTCGGCTGATCCAGCCCTGCCGATTCCCGGATATATAATTCTACGAGGTAAATACGATGAAACGACTACTCTTTCTTGTCCTTTTTTTGACCTTACTCGCTTCTCCAGCCCTGGCGTCAGAGCCGGAGGAGGCGGTGCTGCTCCCCGTTGCCGGGCCTTTGACGCCGGATGAAAAGCAGGGACTTGCAGATGAGCTTGTAAAGAACCTCTCAGGAAGATACGAGGTGATCTACGGAGCGGATGTAGATAAATATGTGACGGAGGTCTTCCTGGAGGAGAGCAAGAAGGACGAATGCGACGCCGAGGCCTGCTACCGGAAGATAGCGCAGCACTATGGCGTGGAGACGATCATTGCTCTCAGGGTGGCCCCGAAGGGTGACTCCAGCTACCTCCTTAGCTTCAGTGTTTATGACGTGCTGGAAGGGAAGATTATAGAGGAGAAGCGTCTTGATTGTGATGACTGCTCATATGAGGGACTGAAGGGGTTGTGCTCCAAGCTGGCCTGGCCTGGTAAGGTTGATAAGTAAGCTGAGAAGAAATAAAAACATTCTCTGTTGGTTCAAGTTTATAACTTGAACCTGAAATTTTACGATTCAGGTTAGAAACCTGAACCAACTATAAATAAGCACCCTGCGAGAGTAGACCACCTCCCCTTAATCCTCTCACCCCAAGAGTACTTCTTCACGTTTGTTCAGGGCGCCTTGGTAAGGAGGGGAGATAAAGTTCCTCCCATTTGCAAGGGGAGGTTAGGAAGAATGGTTTCAAGGTTTGCTATTTACAAATTCTTGAAAGGCCTCAGGCCGGAATGAACCATTAATAAATTTAGGAGTTTTTTTATGTCTTATTTTAACCGAATAAAGAGCGACCCCATAATCGCACTTGTGATTATTTTTCTTGGAATTGCCTTCTTTTCCCCGCAAAAAGAGAATGCCCAAACTGCACCGCCAGTTATAGAAAAGGCTGCTGCCCTTGAAAAGACCACACAGACTGATACCTCTGCCGGGCCGGGCCGGATCGTTTTTGACCATGCCTTTCATGATTTCGGCAAGGTGATGGAGGGGGATATCGTCAAGCATACATTCGACTTCAAAAATGAAGGGCCGGGTGCGGTGAAGATAGTAAAGACGAAGACCTCCTGCGGCTGTACCACTGCCAAGGCTGCCTTGAAGGATTATGCAAGCGGTGAGTCGGGTAAGATGGAGATCACCATCGACACACGTGGTAAAAAGGGAATTGTAGTGAAGACCACTACCGTTTATCTTGAGAACTCCGTTGATGAGATAGCGGAGCTGACGCTGACTATGCAGCTTGAGAGACCGCCCCATCCAAAGGTGGGTAATGTTCTGAATATAAACAAAGACCCGAAGTGCAAGACCTGCCATCTCGATAAGGGGGTAGGCCAAAAGGGGGTATTTCTCTACCATCGTATCTGCGCACAGTGCCACGGCAAGAAGGGGCGCGGGGCA
>JADFVX010000053.1 GCA_015222755.1 Pseudomonadota bacterium
TATATAAACTCATTCGTTTTTTCCGTCCGCTCATCATCCAGCGTTATGCGCAGCCCCTTGTTCAGAAAGGCGAGTTCTCTAAGTCTTTGGGATAGCGTATCAAAGCTGTATTCTGTTATTTCAAAGATACTGGAGTCAGGTCTGAAAGTGATCTTTGTTCCCGATGTCTTAGAGGTACCTACTTCTTCGAGCTCTGTCGTCTTGTCGCCTTTTGCGTAGGTCTGCTGGTAGACCTTACCGGCCCTTTTGATCTCTATTTCAAGATGCTCTGAAAGGGCGTTGACTACAGAGGCCCCGACACCATGGAGCCCTCCAGATACCTTGTAGGTAGAGCTGTCGAATTTTCCACCCGCATGGAGTACTGTCATTACCACCTCTACGGCAGGTTTGTTTTCTGTCTTGTGCATATCGACAGGTATACCCCTTCCGTTGTCGGAAACGGTGATACTGTTGTCAATATGAATAGTTGCATTGATGTCGGTACAAAAGCCGGCCAGTGCCTCATCTACACTGTTGTCTATTATCTCGTAGACAAGGTGGTGAAGTCCTGCCGGTCCGGTACTCCCGATATACATGGCCGGACGCAACCTGACGGCCTCGAGCCCTTCAAGTACCTGGATGTTATCTGCATCGTATTCATTTTTCTGTTCAGACATAGTAGTTTTTTGCCCCTTAATGTATTATTTTTCCTTCAGACACCCTGAACAGAGTGTCTTCCTTGTTTCCGAAAAGAGGTATGTTTTCTGCCTCTGTTGTTGTCATAAGTACCTGATTCCCCTTTTCCCTGAGAAAGCTGATAAGCGCACTACGCCTTCCTATGTCCAGTTCGGAAGCTACGTCATCAAGAAGAATAAGGGGGCTTTCTCCCCATATATCGTCGTACAGGGCCGTTTCTGCCGTCTTAAGCGCAAGAAGTACACTGCGCATTTCTCCTCTGGAGCTGAAGGCCTTTGCCACAGTGCCGTTGACTGATATCTCGATGTCATCCCTGTGGGGGCCTGAAACGGTTGTTCTGCGGCACCTTTCCACATGACTGGAGCTTGTCAGCTTGTCCAGCAGACCTTGTGATACATCCATTTCATCGCCCGTGCAGGTGCCGACATACCTGAGCTTTATACTATCTGTCCCGAGGAAGGGGTGGCCTTCTGACAGCTTCTGGTTAAGTTTTTCAATAAGGGCGGCGCGTTCTTTAACTATCTTTGCCCCGGCCAGAGCCAGTCTTTCAGTCCATGTCCCGAATTCTTCGCCCCGGAATATACCTTTTTTCAGAAGGATATTTCTTTGCTTAAGGACTCTCCTGTAATTTTTAAGCTGTTTCAGGTAATGATGGCTTGTATTGAAGCAGGTCCTGTCTATGTAGCGGCGCCTTCCCTCGGGAGATCCCTGGATAAGTTCTATCTCGTCAGGAGAGAATACGACTATTCTTATTTTTCCAAGGTAGTCCAGCTTTTTCCTGTAGAGGCTGCCGTTGGCCGATATTTTTTCCCATCCCCTGGGGCCCTTTTCGAGGAGCAGCTTGTATGCACCGTCACCTGTAAAGTCACCTGAGATACAAAAGGTCTCTTCCCCCTTCTTTACCATTGATGCCGCTTCCGCCTTCCTGAAGGAGGAGAGCATGCCAAGCAGGTATATCGCCTCCAGAAGGTTGGTCTTTCCCTGCCCGTTTTCTCCGCAGAAGAGATTTATCCCGCTGCTAAAGCTTAGCCTTGCCTCACCATAGTTTCTGAAATTCCTTAGGTAAAGCTCCTCTATCATATCCTCATCGGCATGACAACGGATTTGAAGTTATCCTTATCACCGTCTTTAATAAGTGCGGCGCTAAGTTCATCTGTTACCTGTATGCTGATGTCATCTTCCTTCATGACGTTCAGGAAATCTATTACGTAGCGTGCGTTAAAGCCTGCCGTTACATCGTTGCCGCCATATTCTATGTCCAGCTCTTCCTTTGCTTCTCCAATGCCTGGGTTGGTTGTAGATATAGTCATCCCCGACCTTGTAAACTCAAATTTTACCCCATGGGTCTTTTCGTCGGAAAGAATGGAAATGCGCCTTAGGCTCTTAATGAACTCCGCCCTGTTGATGCGTGCATTATTTCCAGTAGTAGCCGGAACAACGGGCCTGTAGTCAGGGAATTCTCCTTCGATAAGCCTGGCAACTATGACAATGTCGCCCTTTTTGAGGATTGCCCTGTTGTCCTGGAAGCCAAGCTCTACGGTGCCGTCTGCTTCATCGAGGAGTTTTTTAAACTCCTGGACCCCCTTTTTGGGGATTATATAGCCCTTGTCGCTTATATTGATGCTTTCAGTACTGACCTCGTTTTCGGCAACGGCCAAGCGGTGACCGTCTGTTGACACAAGCCTTAACCCCTTATCACCGGCGGCCTCAAGGAAGACACCGTTAAGGTTGTATCTGGTCTCATCTGTTGATACGGCAATAACTGTTTTTTCAAGCATGCTGCTAAGTATTTTCGAGTCCATAGATATGAAACTTACGCCGTCGTATGATGGGAAGGAGGGGAAGTCTTCCGGTGAGAGGCCGACCATATTGAAAACGGCCTTGCCCGAAGATATTTCAACCCAGTCGTTTTCCTTTTTGTGCAGCGTTATCTCTCCTGATGGAGTCTCTTTTACGATCTCAAAGAGCTTTCTGGCCGCTATGGTTATGGCACCTTCTGTTTTGATCTCTGCCTTAACAGTCTCCTTTATGCCGACCTCAAGGTCGGTAGCCACTATCTCTATGCATCCATCACCTGTTCTTATGAGGGCATTTGCCAGTATGGGCATTGTGCTTCTTTTCTCGACAATACTTTGTATTATTTGCAAGCCCTTTAAAAAAGCCTCTTTTTCTATTTTTATTTCCATGGTTTTTCTCCTTAATGTATTTCCTGAAAATTAAACTGCCTAGTGTTGCAGGCTGCTTGTTAGGGCATCTATAGTATTTTTTGTGTATGGGTCAGTGTCTAGCAAATTGCTTATCTTGTTGACCGCATGGATTACAGTGGAGTGGTCCTTGCCGCCGAATTTATTTCCTATCTCCGGGTAAGAATCCCCCGTCAATTCCCTTGAAAGATACATGGCTATTTGTCTGGGAAAGGCTATGACCTTTTTGCGTTTCTTTGATTTGAGGTCGGCCACCTTCAGGTTGAAAAAGGAAGCCACAGTTTTCTGTATATAGTCGACATTGAGGTGCTTGTCTTTTTTAGAAAGAAAATCCTTGAGGGTTTCCTTTGCAAATTCGATGCTGATGTCTGTTTTGTTGAGTGATGAGAATGCGCAGAGGCGGTTGAAAAGCCCCTCAAGCTCCCTGACGTTGGAGTGGATATTGTTGGCCAGGAAAAAGGCCACGTCACCGGGAAGATCGACTCCGTTGGCGTCCGCCTTTTTCTTAAGGATTGCCACCTTGGTCTCTGTGTCCGGTGGCTGTATATCTGCTATAAGGCCCCACTCAAAGCGGGAGCGCAGCCTTTCATCAAGGCCGGGGATCTCTTTCGGGAATTTGTCGCTCGCAACTACTATCTGGTGATGTGCCTCATAAATGGCATTGAAGGTGTGGAAGAATTCTTCCTGTGTCCTTTCCTTGCCGGCTATGAATTGTATGTCGTCTATGAGAAGCAGTTCCATGTTGCGGTATTTTTCCCGGAAGGCGTTCATCTTTTCATAGCGGATTCCGTTTATGAGCTCATTCATAAAGGCTTCAGCACGGATATAGCATACCTTTGTATCCGGTTTTTCTGCCAGCAGTTTGTGTCCTATGGCGTGAAGCAGGTGGGTCTTGCCAAGACCGGCTCCGGCATATAAGAACAGGGGGTTGTATGTGCCGCCAGGGGCCCCTGCAACAGCCCCTGCTGCTGCGTGTGCAAACTGGTTGCTTGCACCTACGACGAAATTTTCAAAGGTGTAGATCGGGCTAAGCCCGAGATGACTCCCGACCTTTTTTTCCTTGGCAGCTTCTTTTACTTCGGGCTCTTTTTTCTCGGCAGGTTCTGCTTTATCCTTTGCTATTTCAAAGGCTATGGAGAAATCCTTTTTGGCTACATCCCCAACTACACCTTTTATTATGTCTATGTAGTTGTCTCTAATCCAGTTTTCAAAAAACTTATTGGGAACATGGAGGACAAAACGCTCATTTTCAGTGGCAGCTTTTTTGATAGGCTTGAACCATGTGGCAAAGGCCTGTTCATTCAGCTTTTCCTGCAAGAGGAGAAGACTTTTATCCCATATGTTGTCTGTCATTTTTATCTACGCGGCATCCATTTTAATAGGTTCGTATCCTATCAGAGGCTGCTGAGATTTACAAGCATAAAGCTTAAGTTTTCCACAGGCTGAAAAGGCCCTGTTTTTAAGCCTGCTTATAGATTGACAAGCCCTTTATTCCTGATATACTTTGCACCTTAAAGTGCTGTTTTTAGTTTTTTGGTGGCCCTTGCCTAAATGTCGTTTTTTGGGTGGCCTACAATAAACCGGGGGGGTATATGTTGCAAAAAAAGGAGGCTGTAAATGTCCAATGAAGATGCCGCTGTCAGCTATGAAATAGACGCATCGGGGATCGCTTATCTGGTTTTTGATCTGCCGGGCGAAAAGGTGAATAAGCTTTCCATCTCTGTCATGGAAGAACTTGACGGGCTGCTTGCCCGTCTTGAAAAGGAAAGCGGCTTAAGGGGTGTCGTAGTTACCAGCAACAAGACTGATATCTTTATAGCCGGTGCCGACATATCTGAAATAGAAGGGATTGTCGATCCAAAGAAGGGTAGAGACCTTGCCACGCGCGGTCAGCAGGTGCTTGGGCGCCTTGAAAGCCTTCCCGTCCCTGTCGTTGCGGCCATAGACGGCGCTACGCTTGGCGGCGGTATGGAACTGGCGCTGGCCTGCCATTATCGGGTTGTCACTAATAACCCCAAGGCGGTAATGGGTCTTCCCGAGGTGAAGCTGGGCATCCACCCCGGTTTTGGAGGCACACAGCGGCTACCGAGGCTGATAAGCCTAAGAAGTGCACTTGACATGATATTGACGGGGAAAAATATCTATCCTAAAAAGGCATTGAGGCTCGGTCTGGCCGATAAGATGGTACCGGCCAAATGCCTGAAAACCGAAGCGATGGAGATCATTGACAGGGTCTATTCCGAGAACTACAGGCGGCCCGTGGGCCTCCGTAAAAAACCTTCTATTGTAGATCGCCTTATCGAGAGGACGTCCATTGGTCGTAATCTAGTTTTCAAAAAGGCAAAAGAGGCGCTTCTAGAAAAGACCCGTGGAAAATACCCCGCCACGATAAAGGCTCTGCAGGTCACAAAGGAAGGTCTTTCCCTGCATCTTGAGGGAGGACTTGCTATTGAGGCCAGTTCTCTGGGGGAGATGGCCGTTACTGAAGAGTGCAAGAACCTCATTTCGGTCTTTTACCTGCAAGAGGAGATGAAAAAGTCTACGGGCGTTAAAGGGAAAGTTATCCCCAAGGGGATAGAAAGAGCAGTTGTTCTGGGTGCCGGGGTGATGGGCGGCGGTATAGCACAGCTCTTTGCCGACAAAGGTCTTCCTGTAAGGATGAAGGATATCGCTATGGAATCCCTGGGTAGTGGTCTGAAGGCAGCGTCCAAAGTCTTCGAGAGCGCCTTGAAGAGAAAACGTATAGATAGACGTCAGTTTGCGCAGCGCCTGGGTAATATATCCACCACACTTGATTATAGCGGTTTTGGCAATGCCGATATAGTAGTGGAGGCTGTGGTGGAAAAGATGGCAGTAAAGAAGGCCGTGCTTAAGGAGTGTGAAGGTTTTTTGAAAGACGATGCCATTTTGACAAGCAATACATCTTCCCTGTCTATTACGGAGATGGCCGAAGGGCTGGAACGCCCTGAGAGCTTTGCCGGCATGCACTTTTTCAACCCCGTCCACAGGATGCCTCTGGTAGAGGTCATACGAGGCAAGCATACCTCCGACGAGACGACGGCAACAGTTGTGGCCCTTTCAAAGAAGCTGGGTAAGGTGCCTATTGTTGTCAATGATAGGGAGGGTTTTCTTGTCAACCGTTTGCTAATGCCCTACCTGAACGAGGCGCTGCTTATGATAGAGGAAGGCCTGTCTATTGAGGCGATAGATGAAGCTCTGCTGGATTTCGGTATGCCCATGGGGGCTCTTATCCTCTTGGATGAGATAGGTCTGGACGTGGGGAATCATGTGGCAGAGATACTATACAATGCCTTCGGTGAACGTATGAAGCCTGCTGCTTTGATGCAGGAGGTGCTTGACTCTGGAAGGCTGGGCAGGAAGAATGCCAAGGGTTATTACGCCTACACTTCAGGCAAGAGGGGTGCCTCGGATAAGGCCATATACGGCCTTATGCCGGAACGGGGAGGCCGTCTGTGTCCGGCCGAGGAAATTATGGGTAGGTGCATTCTGCTCATGGTCAATGAGGCGGCCCTTTGTCTTGAAGAAAAGATAGTTTCAGGCGTGATGGAGATTGATGGTGGCATGATATTTGGTACCGGTTTCCCGCCTTTCAGGGGAGGCCTTTTGCGTTACGCAGACAGGCTTGGCATACGTGAGGTCGTTATTAAACTGGAGGAATTTAAGGAGAAGTATGGTGAACGCTTCAAGCCGGCCAAACTCCTGAAGAAGATGGAGAAATCAGGAAAAAGTTTTTACTAGTGACTTTATATATATAACAAAAATCCCTGTTTTAATGGCGTCATGATAGTTTGTTTCAGTTTTTCCTCTAGTCCACCCTCCTTCCTGCTTTTTTATAATTGAGTTCTAAATGTATAAAGTGTCTCTGGTAATCTGTCATGCTGCGCTTGATCCGGCATCAAGATATTTGATTTGACTGGATCCCCGCCTCTACCTCAAGGGTGACTTTGTCACTTTGTCCGCATACGCGGATGAAAATGTAAATATTTTTAGCGCTGCCCTGTATTCTTTCCACAAAGCTAATGGGCTTTTTTTGCAGGCCCCATATATCCACACATAAGCCTAAATGGTTAAATTTTATTTTGTCGTTTTAGGGCTTCCTGCAGTAGATTTCATTTTTTCCTGAAGTTAAAAGAACCTATAGCGTATAGGGATGGCAGACCTTGGTGTTTATTAGGTAAAAGTATGTTTTATCGACTACCCCTGAATGTTGCCAAGTCAATATGAGTATCTATTGTTAGTCCTTAATGAGTATCTATTGTTAGTCCTTAATATTTCGAAAAATATTCATTTTGGAGAATAGATTTGTTTATAAAAAGCGGCTATCTTGATAACGCTGGATGGACGCTTTGCCTCTGATGCTAGCAAAAAGAGCATCTTTGCCGTACCTGAAAAAAATGGCTGAGGCTAGCTTTTTTGTTTTTATAAGCTAAAGTTAAAATTGCAGGAAGATGGTCAGTTCCAGTTTTGTCGGATTTGATTTAGATATATAAATGACTAACGGAGGTGTTTTATGAAGGTTATGGTCTGTTATGACGGCAGTGAGAAGGCCCATGAGTCGCTGGAGATGGCTGTCAATTATTTCAAGGCGCTCAAGCCCGAGATCATCCTGTTGACCGTTACCGGTGAAGCGCTGGATACCAGCATGGAGAGTGAGGAGATCTTTAAGAAACTTGAGGGTGAGCAGCATGAGGTTTTAAAGAAGGCTGCCGATTGGGTGGCCGCTCAGGGGCTGGATGTTGATGCAATGCTGGCTGAGGGCAGTCCCGGGCCGATGATCATGAATGCGATAGAAAAAAAATCCCCCGATATTGTCGTTGTGGCAAGGCAGACAAAGAGCAAGTTTATGCAGACTTTTCTCGGCAGTGTGAGCGCATATCTAGTCCGTCACGCTCCCTGTCACCTGATGATCATGGGGCCTGATTGGAAATAAAATAGATTATGCCCCAGTTTAGTGAGGCAGTGATCTTTTAATTATATATTTGTGTGTTTATGAGGAAGGGAGGAAAAAATGACGATTGGAAAGCTTTTTAAAGTTAAAGACCCGGAAGTCAGGGCGTTGCACCTTACATGGATAGCGTTCTTTATCACCTTTTATGTATGGTTTAATATGGCACCTCTTGCCACAACTATGCTGAAGGAGCTGGATTTTCTGGAAAAGAAGCATCTGAAGCTCTTTGCAATATGTAACGTTGCGCTTACCATCCCCGGTCGTATCATTGTCGGTATGCTGCTCGATAAATACGGCCCCAGGAGGGTTTTTTCAATCCTTATGGTTGTTATGTCGATCCCGACATTTACCTTCGCATTTGGTAACTCTACTACCCAACTACTTATATCCCGTCTTCTGCTTAGCGTGGTCGGTGCAGGTTTTGTTGTCGGTATCCATATGACCGCTCTCTGGTTCAAGCCCAAGGATATCGGCTTTGCCGAAGGTTTCTATGCCGGTTGGGGTAACTTTGGGTCAGCCGCCGCCGCAATGACCATACCTACCTTAGCTTTCAACGTCTACGGCGGCCCTGACGGATGGCGTTACGCCATGGCTACCACAGGTGCCATCATGGCCGTATACGGTGTTTTTTACTGGTTCGCTATAACCGACGGCCCCGATGACCAGATGAAGCACAGGCCGAAAAAGATTGCTGCTATGGAGGTGAGCACCTACTTTGACATGTTTAAGTACATTGTCTTTACCATTCCCCTTTTTGGCATTTTGTCCGTACTGGTCTGGAAGCTGGGTAAGCTTGGATTCCTTTCCGGGGGAGGTCTGATTGCAGCTCATGGTGCCATCCTGGTTGCGGTTATCTACCAGATTGCTCAGATACTGCGTGTCAACCTGCCCATCCTTAAGGCCGGGGTGCCCGAGGATGATAAATACAACTGGAACCAGGTGGGGGCCCTCATGACCACCTATTTCTGTAACTTTGGTGCCGAGCTTGCCGTTGTATCCATGCTCCCCGCCTTTTTTGAGCTTACCTTTTCTCTGACGCCGACAATGGCCGGCCTTATCGCAGCATCTTTTGCCTTTGTCAACCTCATTGCAAGGCCACTGGGGGGTATCCTTTCCGACAAGCTGGCCTCTCGTAAGATGATTATGACTATGTATATGCTTGGTATAAGTCTCGGGTTTACCGGAATGGGTTTTATTACCCCAAGCTGGCCGCTGGCGCTGGCGGTAGCCCTGACTATAGCCTGTTCTATGTTTGTCCAGGGGGCTGAAGGTGCCACCTTTGCAGTTATTCCTACTGTTAAGAGGCGCCTCACCGGGCAGATTTCAGGTATGGCAGGTGCCAATGGTAATGTTGGTGCGGTCTTTTATCTGACACTCTTGACTATGGTTGATTCTAGCACCTTCTTCTTTATCATCGGTGCTGGTGCATTCTTCAGTTTTGCCTTCTGTATGGTATTCCTGAAGGAGCCTGAAGGTGCCTTTGCTGAAGAATACCATATCTCTTCTGTTGATAGAGCGCAGATGGAAGAGGCTGGACACTGATTTCTATTGCCCCGCTGATTTAACAGGCGGGGTGCTTTTATTCTCTACGATTATTTGCAGGAGGTGAATATTGACGATATGCGGATAGTTCAAAAGAAAGGTGATGGCTACTCCATGTGGCGTATATAGATATAGTCCTTGTGAAGATAAAAATATGCATTGTGGTGAATAGATTGTTTTTTCAATAAGGGATATTATGTTCTATAGCTATGAGGAATCGTCTTGGTGAGTTGATTTTTGAAATTAAATTTTTTTGAATCAATTAAATAATATTTATAGGAGAGGTTAAATTATGTCGGATATACATGATTGGAGAGTGGAAGATGAAGAGTTCTGGAACTCGACGGGGAAGAAGATAGCAAACAGGAACCTCTGGATATCGATCCCGAGCCTGCTGGTCGGTTTCGCAGTATGGCTAATGTGGGGCATTCTGGCGGTCCAGATGATCAACCTCGGATTCACCTTTGAAAAATCGCAGCTTTTTACCCTTGGTGCGATAGCCGGTCTTACCGGTGCGACCCTCAGGATACCTAGCTCTTTTATGATCAGGATCGCGGGCGGCAGGAACGTTATCTTCCTGACAACGGCATTCCTTATGATCCCAGCGTTCGGCGCCGGTGTCCTCATGATGACCCCCGATACGCCACTCTGGAAGTTCCAGATCATGGCGCTTCTTTCAGGTTTCGGCGGCGGTAACTTCGCCTCTTCCATGAGTAACATCAGTTTCTTCTTTCCGAAGAAGGTACAGGGTACGTCTCTTGGACTTAACGCCGGTCTCGGTAACTTCGGCGTTACAACGATGCAGATACTGATTCCTCTTTCTATGACCGTTGGCGTTTTCGGCCTTACAGGCGATTCTTTGACACTCGTTAAAACGAGTGGAACACTCATCGGAAAGACCCCGGCAGGTTCCGAGACA
>JADFVX010000007.1 GCA_015222755.1 Pseudomonadota bacterium
CCACCGTAGGATTCGAGACCTTTCTCGATCTTTGCGTACATGTACCTCTTTTGGGGAGCTGCAAACTTAAAGCTGTGAAACTTTGGATACTCCTGAACCGCTTCCATAGCATCCAGTGTTAGTTCTTCCGCTATATTGAGCACATCTTCCGTAATCTCTGACGGCGACTTCCAGCGATAATTTTTTCTTGTTCTATTGTCAATTCTTGTGGGAGGTCTGTCCTTTGGGAGGAGGTAAAGGGCAATATGTTTTTTCAGGTCATCAGGTGTTACACCGTTTGTCGCCTCAAAGGTAAGTACCTGTTCAGGCTCATAATGTTCGTTTCGTACCAGGGTAGGGCGAATTCCACTTATCCTGAAGAAATTATACATCCCGGGGATCCATATACTTGCAGCAAGTTCTTTCCCGGACCTGGAACCACCGCTTACAGGCCTTACTCCTTTATTAATGACAAGCTTCATGAAGGCATCGTTTAAGGGGATTGAGACTTTGCCAGAGTGAATATAGGCTTCTCCCATAAACTTATCGTAGCTGACCTTATAAGAATAATCCTTGATTCTCCCCTTTTCTTCTCCCTTTTTTTGGTCGAAGAGGAATAAGTTTACTCTCTTTTCAAACTCCTCTTTATTGACGGGATGTGAGAACTTGACTGTTGCCAAAACTTTTCTGTTGCCAGGAGTGACAGGGTCCTGGTAGAACTCCTCATTTTGTATTGAGAAAGTAAATGCATCAGTGGAAAAGTTGTATCTTGGTTTTTTGAGCCTTACATGGTCAGGGAAAAGTGAACTATCAAGATGAACCGCATATTTTTCACCTGCAGGCCAATCCTTTTTAGGCTTAAAGATAATGCTACTGTCTCCCTCCCAGCGCCATGTGCCTTCAATTTGAGGCTTTATTGTTATGCCTTCACTTATTTTTTTGTCGATATGCTCAAGTCTGGCAGCAGAGTGACTAAATGTTAGTTCAAGCGGATTAGGTTTTGCATTTTCAATAAGGGGCATTGCATGAGGCACATTTCCTGAAACTGAAATGTCTGTAATTCCCTTCTGCGGTCTTTCCTGAAAGATGACAAACAAAAGAATCGACAAGAAAAGGACGGAAGAACCAATCAGAAAGGATCTGTATTTTGAATAAAAAGTTGGCTTGTTATTTGTAGAAGAATTTTCCTCTTTTTTCTTTTTGTCTTCTTCTTTTGGCTCTTTATCTTTCATGTTTAGCCTCACTTAGCAAACTAATTAAATTTAAACAAACTTATGAAAAAATTTTTCTTCATAAATAGTTATATAGAATTATTTTTTGGTAAAAATTGTAAATTTTTAGAAAACTATCACAAATAATAAAAAAGTCAAGAAATCACTATATGGGGCGCTTTCTGATATACGCGGTTTTGTTTGAAGGTGGCACTCAATGGAACGAGGGAGGACTACAAGATATGTCTTTCTTCAAGCATTGATAACGCCATCAAAAAGGGGGCTGAAAGGCCTGCTGCCTTTTTAGTTTTACGATTTCTCTGAAGTAGTGTTTAGCAAGTACTTCCTGTACTAATCAAAAAATTCCTTCACGAAAACCAGTAGATTTCACCTAGAAAGTAATAGCTTAGTTTGCTCTTAATATTCCTATTTGATATTATCCAAAAAGTATATCAATAAATGAAAGCATAACCACTAGATAACTTTGAATACATGAGTACACCTAAAGATAAACTATTAAATGGGGAAAGCTTAATAAATCGGGCTGTTGAGGTTGGGGTCTCACTAAATGAGCTTTATGACTCTAATGGTGTATTGGATGAGCCTGAATTACAAAGACGAGTCTTAGAGGCTGAAAAGTGGCTAAGTGACAAAGGCAGGCATAGTTGGCTTATGGAAATTGTGGGCCGATTCAAGAATCACCCAATAATTGCAACGATATTACTTATAGTAACAGGCATAGGTTTTCTAATTGCCAACTTTCAAAACATTGAATTTATAGTATCACTTTTTAATGATCCAATCGTTATTTCACCGAGCGAGATAGAATTGAAGGCGTCCCCGAAAGAATTAAGCGGGGGCTGGATTCCTGCTGATATTACAGTTAAAAATAGCTCAAAGGATGACCTCTATTCGGTCTGGGTATGCTTTTACCTCAGTGAAGCCAACTTAAAGCCTATCGACATAGCTATTGTGAGCGAAAGTGATAAGGCTCATGCTGAGTTTAAAAAACTATTCAATATCACAAGGGATTATATTAACCCAGCAACTGGAAATACCAAATTATTGCTTGGTTGGAAACAACATGAAAAACATGACTTTAAGCGTACAGCAATATACCTAGAGGCAACAGTAGAGGGTGGGAAGAAACGAGCTTATATTGGCATACAAAAACTACTTCCAGGCGAATCTAGGCTATTCCATGTAATCATCAACTACGAGAATCAAAAACAAGAAAAACACCTTCCGATAAGATTAACATCATATAAGCATCAACATTCAACTTGGTTACACGAGCAAAAGCAAAAAGCCCACCTTGATTTTATTCTTCCTGATGCTAGGTCGATCATGGAACCTATGTCACTTAGATTATTAGATGTGGGCCCCATCAAGACGCCTCAAAAGGTTTACCTTTATAGATAAATCCACTTAGTTCAAGATAGCTCTCACACTTTCAACCAGTAATTTTTTAATTATAGACCTATAAATATTGTTTAGTAGTAGGTGAACTAAAGAACAAGAATAACCTCTCACTCCAACAAAAACCTCCCTAGCTAAACTAACCCTACAATCTATTTATTTCTATACACGGGCAGTATTTATTGACCCCGGCGATAATCTCTTATACATTAGATATGATAATCTATGAAAGGAAGAACCTTGTTTAATCCACTATCGAAAATATCATTAATAGCATTATTCATTTTTGTGCTGTCTATTGCACCAGCTTACACCTTTGCAGAGCCTACAGAACTGACTGCGACGCAGATAATAAAAAAGGTGGAGCAGCTACTCAGGGGGGATAGCGCTCACTCCATTATGGAGATGAATATTATCACCCCAAGGTGGCAGCGGACGCTCAGGATGGAAAACTGGGAGGTGGGCAGAAAGAAGACCCTTGTCCGTATACTTTCTCCAAAAAAAGAGGAAGGTGTGGGCTCCCTCAAGATAGACTACCAGATGTGGAACTACCTTCCCAGAGTAGAGCGTGTAATAAAAATCCCGCCCTCGATGATGATGTCCTCCTGGATGGGTAGCGACTTTACCAATGATGACCTCGTAAAGGAGTCAAGCATTGTCGATGATTACGACCATGAACTTAAAGGTATAGTCACCCTTGGTGATTTTAAGGCATACAGGATAGATGCTGTACCCAAGGAAGGGACCGCCGTTGTATGGGGTAAGCTTGTATTTTTCGTGCGCACAGGCGACTATGTTCCACTGAGACAGGAATATTTCAGTGAATCCGGCGAGCTGGTTCGCTATCTTGACTTCAGTGATGTCCGGCAGGTGGGAAAACGCCTGCTCCCCACCCGTTGGGAGATGGTGCCAGTCAACAAACCCGGCAAAAAGACCATAGTGAAGCTAGTAGATATTGAGTTCGACATAGCCCTTAAAGATGAGCTTTTCACGCTAAGGAACCTGAAAAAATGGCCCTAAGCCAGCTAACATTACCGGGCTCTATACGGCTTTATCTTATGCTGGGATGGAGAAACCTGTGGCGCCGCCCTCGCCGTTCCCTTCTTACCTTGTTTGCAATAGTCCTTGGACTGCTCCTTTTTATACTGACACGTGGCATTCAGATGGGTACCTATGAGAAGATCATCGAAAAGGCGGTACGGACAAATACAGGATATGTCCAGATCCACAAGGCAGGCTACCGGGAAAACCATAGCTTTGAATATATGATAGGTGATGCCTCAGCTATTGAGGCGATGCTCGAAAAGGAGCCCGCAGTAGCGGCCTTCACAAGAAGAATCACCTCGGAGGCCCTCATCGCCAGCGACAAGTCGACGACAGGGACTGCCGTGATTGGAGTTGACGCCTCAAGAGAGTTTGAGATCACCACGCTTAAGACTCGCATGAAGGAGGGGCAGCTGCCAAGCCTTCAGGGGGATATCATGGTCGGCGAGCGTATGGCCAAAAATCTTAAGGTGGGCCTGGGCGATGAACTGATACTTATAGGCAGTGGGGCCGACGGTTCCCTGGGGGCCGACCGCTATTACCTTAAAGGGATATTTGCCACCGGCGTAGCCGATTTTGACAGCTCTATTGCTATGATAGGGATCGACGATGCAGACAGGCTTTTCTCCATGAACGGCGGCATCACGGAAATAGTCATCCACCTCAATGATTTCAACGCTGCTGATGAGGTCTCAGACAAACTCAGATCACTCCTTGCCGGTAGCGGCATGGAGGTGCACTCCTGGAAGGAACTGCTCCCCGAGATGGTACAGATGATCACCCTGGACAACATAGGCGGCCTTGTGATGCTCTGGTTCTTTTTTATAATAGTCATAGCTGTAATACTGAACACCATACTAATAGCCACGCTGGAGCGGGTTAAGGAGTTCGGCATAATGATGTCCCTGGGGCTCAGGCCGTCACAGCTCTTTGCCCTTATTATGTCCGAGGCGGTGGTACTTGTTCTTACCGGCACACTGATCGGGCTTGCCCTGTCCTGGGCAATTGGCGGTTATCTGGAGCAGCACCCCTTTGGACTTGGTGAATCTGTTTCAAAACAGATGGAGGAGCAGGGCCTTTCTCCCCTCATATATACGAGGATAACAGCCGGGCTTCTTCTTTCGTGGGGAGGGGCGATATTTTTCACCTCCATGCTGGCAGCGGTCTACCCCGCCCTGAAGGTCTCCCGGCTGAGCCCGCTTAAGGCGATGCACCCCGGACGGGGGGAGTTGTAGGATGGGGCTGATAATCAGAATATCATGGCGCAATCTATGGCGAAACCCGAGGCGCTCCCTCATACTCGTCTCGGCCATTGTGCTCTGCATAGTGGCTCTCCTATTTACCCTTGCCTATATCAACGGCATCCTGCGGCAGATGGTGACCAACTCCGTCGAGTTCCACCTCGGCGAGATGGAGATTTACAAAAAGGGCTTTAATGACGACCACGATCCTGTTAACCACATCTCTTCACCCGAGGAGATATTGACCTTTCTGGATAAAGAGGCAGGACTAAAAGGCTATGCCCCACGCATTGAAGGCAGGGGGCTTATTTCCAGCTCTTACGCATCTTCCGGTGTAAAGATCACCGGCATAAAGCCCTCCAGCGAGGCAAGAATTACGCTTGTCGCACGTTCTGTAGTAGAGGGTGACTACCTGGAAGCCGGGGCCGTGCAGAGCATATTGATAGGCAGAAAGATGTCGGAAAAGCTGAAGGTGGGGCTGGGTGACAAGGTGGTGCTTACCGTCCAGACCATAAAGGGAGAACTTGCGGCAGATGCCTACCGCGTTGCGGGGATATTTAAAACCATATCCAGTGACTTCGATAAGTACATGGTCTACCTTCCTATAGACTCTGCAAGACGCCTGCTGGAGATAGACAGGGGGATAACTGGCATCGTTGTGCGCATGGAAGATACGGAAAGGTCTGCCGAGCTACAGAGCCGTATAAATGAAAGGTTTAAGTCTCTTGACATTGAAGCACTTTCCTGGGAAGACCTGGAGCCGCTTATTGCGGAAATGGTGAGGATAAGTAAAAAGTGGAACCTTATATTCTTTGTCGCTATATTCATCATCCTTTCTATCGGCATAATAAATACCCAGAACATTGCCGTTTACGAGCGCATGCACGAACTGGGAGTTATAAAGGCCATGGGGACGGGCCCGAGGTTCATCTTTTCCATGGTAATGATGGAGACCTTTTTTCTCGGCCTTGTAGGGATTGCCGCCGGCTTTTTTCTATCCTTTCCAGTCATTCTTTACTTTTCTATAAATGGCCTTAACCTGGCGATGTTTTCGGAAGGTATGGAGATGTTCGGCCTTGGCGCGCGCATATACTTTGAGATAGAGCCCTTTGATATTATCTTCTGCGCCTGTTCTATTTTAGCCACCGCCTTTTTCGGCGCCTTCTTTCCTGCACTAAGGGCGAGTCGTCTGGAACCTGTTCGGGCGATAAGGTATAGTTAGATGACTGATAAATATACTAGGAAAGGTGAATTAAAATAATGTCTGTTGTAAAAACTGAAAAACTTAGCAAGATATATATAACGGGGAAGGTCGAAACTACAGCACTGAGGGATGTCTCCATGTCCCTTGGGGAGGGGGAATTTACCTCCCTGGTCGGTCCTTCCGGTTCGGGGAAGACAACGCTTCTCAACCTCATAGGCGGGCTGGACAGCCCAAGTTCAGGTTCTGTACTTATCGGTGACAAAGAGATCACGGGCATGAAAAAGGGTGCTCTTTCTGACCTGCGACTTGCCCATATAGGCTTTATATTCCAGGAGTACAATCTTATACCTGTCCTTTCTGCGCTGGAGAATGTGGAGTATGTCATGCTGCTCCAGGGTGTGGCAAAGAAGGAGAGACTTGAACGAAGCATGGACATACTGAAGGAGGTAGGCCTGGAAGGGCGGGAGCAAAGCCGTCCTGGAGAGCTGTCAGGCGGTCAGCAGCAGCGTGTGGCCGTTGCCCGTGCAGTTGTTGCCAGGCCCCGTATAGTTCTTGCCGATGAGCCCACAGCCAATCTTGATTCAGAGACGGGCAAGGCCCTCATGGAGATGATGCTCAAGCTCAACGAGGACCACAGGACCACCTTCCTCCTTTCCACCCATGAAGCATTGGTTATGGACATGTGCCATAGAGTCATTAAGCTTAGGGATGGGCAGGTAGTAGATGATGGTGTCTGAGTTACGTTTTTTTTCAGCCGCCACACTTTGCTTTTTCTTTTGGTCCATGACATTTTCTTCCTCCCCTGCTTTTTCAGCGGAGAAAAAAGCCTTCTCTCTTTCCGGGCATTACAGGAATCTCCTAATACTTTCCGAGACAGCTTCGGACAAATCCTACTATCTTGACAGCAACCGCATAAGGATTGAGGCCAGCGGGCAGCCTGCTGAGGTGCTTTCCTATACATTAAAGTATGATAATAATCTAAGCCTTGGCAACTACCTTTCTACCGATGAGTTTGCCGCGGCTGAAGGGGCGGCAAGATCTGTACCCCGGCAGACCTACTGGGATATGGATGAAGAGATATCCCGGCGTGGTGAGATGCGCTGGGGGCATAGCATTTATCGTGCCTACATCAATGTAAGACACAGGTCTGCCGATCTTAAGCTTGGGAGGCAAGGGGTAGCATGGGGAAGGGGCTGGTTTTTCAGTCCCCTCGATGTATTCAATCCCATCTCTCCTACGGCTATTGAGAGGGGAGAGCGTGCAGGTGTGGACGGAGTATTAATGGAGCTGAGCCGCGGCATGGCAGGAAGAGCAAGTTTCCTCTACCTTCCTCAGCAGTCTTTTAACGACAGCTTTGCAGCAAGGGCTGAAACGTTGTACCACTCCTATGACCTTGCCATATCTCTTGGCCGTCACCGTGATGTTGATTTCTATGGGTTCGATTTTTCCGGCTATATCGGGGATGCAGGATTTAAGGGGGAATTTGTTTTTTCCGATGAAGAAGGGCAAGGTCGGGAAAGTCTGCTGCTCTCGGGGAACTATACTTTTGAAAATTCACTCTATATTATGTTAGAGTATTTCCGTTATGAGGGGGGCAATCTTCACCCTATCAGCTACAGCGGTGAGGACTATGCCGGACTGAGTGTGGCTTACGAACTGACGCCGCTCATCCGCTGGGACAATTACCTGATCCTGAACCTCAGTGACGGGAGCATGTTCTTCAGCCCGGCCCTGTCATATTCAGTAAGAGAAAACCTGGATATAAGGTTCGGTCTGCAGTTTTTTACAGGTAGTAGTGGTGACGAATATGGAGATAAAAAAGACAGCAGCTATGCAGAGCTTGACTGGTATTTCTAGAAGGGAAAGTAGACTATGATGGAAGAAGAGGGGCGTGTCGTCGCGATTGACGGCCGCTTTGCGATTATACATACCGAGAGAGGGTCGTCCTGTGACGGCTGTCATGCCAAGGCGTCATGCCACGCCATGAGCGATACCGACGGAAAGGCGATGGAGATGCGTGCCCTTAATGATATAGGCGCCTCAAGGGGAGACCTTGTAAAGGTGGCCATAGACAGCACTGTGCTGCTGAAATCATCATTCCTTGTCTATATCGTCCCTGTGGTGGTAATGATCATCTTCGGTGTCATTGGTGACAGCTATGCCAGGAACAGTATGCCCGGGTCTGACCCTGACCTTGTAGCCGGTGCAGTCGGCATTACAGCCTTTATTATAACCTTTCTCCTGATAAAGGTCTGGAGCCGCAGCCTTGATAACAAGCCGGAGTATCAGCCCCGCATAGTCAGGATAATGGGCAGCAGTTCCCTGCATCACAGGTAGGCAGCTATGTCAGAAAAAATCATCTGCAAGAACAAAAAGGCCTACCACGACTATTTTGTAGAGGAGAGCTTTGAGGCGGGCATCGTCCTTGTCGGTACGGAGGTAAAGTCGCTCCGTGCAGGAAAGGCCCAGCTAGTAGATAGTTATGCAGTTTTTCGAGGGGAGGAGCTTTTCCTGCTTAATGCACATATCTCACCCTATAGTCACGCGGCCAGAGACAACCACGACCCGACACGCAGCCGGAAGCTTTTGCTCCACAAGAAAGAGCTCCAGCGACTGCTGGGAAAGGTAAACGAGAAGGGGCTGAGCCTTGTCCCTCTAAAGCTCTATTTTAAAAATGGCAAGGTGAAGGCGGAAATTGGCCTTGTTAAGGGAAAGAAGCTCCACGACAAGCGGGAAGTCATGAAGGAAAGGGCCATGAATAAAGATGTTGAACAGGAGCTTAAGGAACGCTCCAGATAATCCAGGTGAACATTATGGATAAAGCTGCTCTTATTGCCGGTCTGACGGCATTGACTCTTCTTTTAAACCTGCCCTTCGGTTACCTTAGGGGACGGTCTAGGAAATTCTCATTCCAGTGGATACTTTATATACATCTCCCCGTTCCCTTTGTGATAGTGCTGCGCCATATGGCAGGGATAAGCTATCTTTTCATCCCCCTAATGCTTGCCGCCGCCGTTACCGGCCAGTTTGCCGGCAGTAGGCTGCCTATAAAAAAATGAGCTCCCGCTCCCGACGAAGCAGAGGTTTCCCAACAAAGGTTGCAGGTATACTTGGCTCTGTTCTTGAAAAACAACATCTTAAAAAAAGGATAAGTGACTGTGAGGTGTTCGTGATATGGGACGATGTTGTCGGAGAAAATATCGCCATCCGTACTGCCCCCCTTGCCTTCAGAAGGGGCGCTCTTAAAATAGGCGTATCCGATCATGGCTGGCTGCAACAGCTCCAGTTCCTGAAGGAGGAGATCAAGGAAAAACTCAATAGAAAGCTGGGCAGAGACCTCGTTGAGAGCATCTACTTCCAGATAGGAACTATAGAAAAAAAGGCACCCCCAGTTGCCAGAGTGGCGGAAGAGATGAAGAAGGTATCACTCCCCACAGAAGAGATAGAGAAGATAGACCAGGTTATAGATGAGCTTCCAAGTGATGAGCTGCGGGATTCTATGAAGAAACTGATGGTCAAGGATGCCAAAAGAAAAAAGCTTGATATGTCCGAAGGGTAGTGCCTAGCTATACATAGCCTCAACCTCATCGGTATATTCCCCGTTATTGTCATAGATATAAAGCGGCCTCATCACCTCCATCTCTACCCCTCCCCCCTTTATACCTTCCAAAAGAACCAGTTTTGCCCCTTCTCCCAAACGTGAATGCACTGTCCGCAAACGCTTGGGCTCTATACCTCTTTTCCTCAGCCCCTCCATCAGGTCGGCGAGCCTCCTTGCCGGATAGACAAGAGATAAACGTCCCCCGTATTTAAGGAGGTAGACGGCTGCAGCCAGAAAATCATCGAGGCTGCCCGCGATCTCGTGGCGGGCCTCGGCCACCTCCTTTGTCGGGTTTATGCGGCCACTGTCAGGTCTGCCGTAGGGAGGGTTTGTGGTGACAAGGTCAAATGATTCTGCGGTATAAAGTGCCCTGATAGCGCGAACATCAGCTTGGGCTATGCTTATCTTTTCGGAAAGCTTGTTCAATCTGATACTTCGTGCTGCCATTTCAGCAGCAGCAGCATCGAGTTCTATGCCGCATATGCGGCTTTGCATTGCCTTGCGTGACAGTATGAGAGGTATAAGTCCGCATCCGGTACCCAAGTCAGCAATGACGTCCTTTTTTTTAACTCTGGTGAAATCGGCGAGAAGGACGGCATCTATTGAAAAACGATAGCCCCCCTTTTTCTGTATGACCTTTAGATTCCCCTTGAGGAGGTCTTCAATTGCCTCATCATTTTTGACCATGCTAACCATCCCTTGATAAAGATGTGAGCACTATAGCAAAAAAAAGGGATTACTCAAAATGGCTTTACATTTGCCAACCTTCTTCTAATCAGTTTTTCGTAAATAGCAACTGTACTCCACTATCAAAAAACTTATCATGATCCCTCCCTTATTAATAAACGAAGTTCTTTCACCATAACATGTCTCAGATAAAAATATGCGACACATATTGCTTTTTAATTTTATAGCTTGCGTTGGACAAAAAACTTTTAATATGATAAGACTCTGGTTTCTTCTTACAAAAATTTATAAATTTTTAATTCCAGGTAAAAGATTTCCTGGCAAACACTAGAAGCAGGGGAGGAGTAGCATGCAGTTTATTTATGATCTTAAAATAAAACATAAGCTGGGGCTTATGATTCTCTTTCCAGTACTTTACCTGGTCTATCTCTGTGCCGTAGATGTAATTAACAAACAGCATGTAGTTGATGAGACACAGCAGATATCATCCCTGGGAGATCTGGCAGTAAATATAAGCGCTCTTGTCCATGAACTGCAAAAGGAAAGGGGTGCAACAGCGGGCTTTCTAGGCAGCAAGGGGGCAAAATTTGTAACAGAGCTGCCCGCACAGAGAAAACTGACCGATGAAAAGATCACGGCACTGAACAGCTTTCTGGGCAGTTTTGACCAAGCCCCTTTTGGCGAAGAGTTTGGGGCCTTCCTGGGCAAGGCATTGGCTGAAATCAAGAAGATAGGTTCTACAAGGGGCTCTGTCAATTCCCTGGACATTAAGCTTGGAGCCGCCCTCGCTTACTACACAAATATGAACGGTGCATTTCTAAACTCTATAGGC
>JADFVX010000054.1 GCA_015222755.1 Pseudomonadota bacterium
AGGTCCGTTCTTTTCAATAATCTGTCTCTAGACCTGGATGAGGTCGATATCATACTCTCATCTACAGGGTCTCCCGTACATATAGTCAACGCGTCTCAGGTAAAAGAGGCCCTGAAAAAGAGAAGAAACCGTCCCATGTTCTTTATAGACATCGCAGTTCCCAGAGATATTGATCCAGCCATAAATGATCTGGACAATGCCTATCTCTATGACATAGACGACCTGCAAGGTGTCGTTGAGACGAACATAAAGGAGCGCGGGAAAGAGGCCGCTGCCGCCGAGGAGATCATAGGGGTAGAGATAGAACAATTCCACAAATGGCTTAGAACATTAGATGTTACTCCTACGATCGTCGCACTTCGCAATAAACTGGAAGAGATAAAAACCGCTGAGATTGAACGCTTATTGAATGGGCAGGAAGATCTTTCGGAAAAACAGAAAAAGGCAGTCGTCTCAGCGGCAAATGCTATGCTAAACAAGATACTCCACCTGCCCACATCGAATCTCAAGAAAATGGCCGATACTGTAGAGGGTGATCTCTATATCGATTCAACAAGAAAACTATTTGATCTAGACTAAGGAAGGTAAAAAATGAAAAAGGATAAATTAACTATTGCAACACGTGGAAGCATGCTTGCCCTCTGGCAGGCAAACCATATAAAGGACTGCATAGAAAAGGAGCATCCTGGCATCTCGGTAGAGCTCCTTAAGATCAAGACAACGGGCGACATAATCCAGGATGTGCCTCTGGCCCAGGTCGGCGGAAAAGGCCTTTTTGTTAAAGAGATAGAAGAGGCCCTTCTGGACGGACGGGCCGACCTTGCAGTGCACAGCCTCAAGGACGTACCAACTGAACTCCCTGACGGACTGGGACTTGCCCTAATAACAGAAAGGCAGGATGCCAGAGACGCCCTCATATCGCAGGGAAATAAATCACTTATGGACCTTCCTCATGGTGCAAAAATCGGTAGTTCATCCCTGAGAAGACAGTGTCAGCTCCTTAAAGTCCGTCCCGACCTGGACATCATATCTCTCCGTGGAAACCTCGACACAAGGTTAAAAAAAGTAGAAGAAACAAAGGAGTTCGATGCAATCATCCTTGCAGCGGCAGGCCTTAACCGTCTGGGCTGGGAGAAAAGAATATCAGAGTGCATAGAACCTGAAATAATGCTTCCGGCAATAGCTCAGGGAGCACTGGGAATCGAAACACGCAACGACGACAAGGAAACAAACGGCCTGATTGCCTTCCTGAACCACCCTGAGAGCGCGGCTACCGTTACTGCAGAGAGGGCCCTGCTTAAACACCTTGAAGGCGGATGCCAGGTACCGATTGCCGCCTATGGCGAACTGGATGAAGACAGCCTGCGCCTTCGCGGCCTTGTGGGCAGCATAGACGGCAAGACCCTCATTACCGGGGAACTGAATGGCACCACCGCTACCGCAGAAGCACTGGGTATAGAGCTGGCTGAGCAACTCCTGGATAAAGGTGCCGGAGAGATCCTTGAAGAGGTCTACAAGATGGATCTGAAAAAATGAGAAAAAGGGTCCTTGTTACAAGGGCCTCAGGGCAGGCTGAAGTCTTTGCCCGCCAGCTTCAGGACGCAGGTTTTGAAGCTGTAATCTTTCCAGTAATAGAATTCGTCCCACCGGAAGACTCTGAGCCGCTGGTCGAAGCGATCCATAATCTTGCTAGCTTCGACTGGCTTTTATTCACCAGCTCAAACAGCGTAGCATTCTTTATTACCGCCCTTCTTAGAGAAGGAAAAACAGTCTCTGACCTTTCAGGGATAAAGATCTGTGCCGTAGGCCCAAAAACATCAGAGGCAACAAAAGAGGCTGGCATCACCATAGACCTTGTCCCTAAAAAATACCAGGCAGAGGGTGTGCTTGAGGCCTTCAGAGAAGTCGGTATCAATGATAAAAAAATCCTCTTCCCAAGAGCAAAAGAAGGGCGTGAAATACTGCCGAAGGGCTTGGATCGTATGGGAGCTGAAGTCAATCTTGTGCCTGTTTACCGGACGATAAAACCTGAAGGAAAAGAAAAACAGCTTGAAGACATACTAAAAAAAGGGTTTGATATTATAAGCTTCACCAGCGGATCGACGGTCAGGAACTTTATCGAAATACTGGGAGAGAAGAAGCAGCTGATCACAGGTACCCATATCGCCTGCATAAGTGATGTAACGGCAAAGGTGGCTGAAGAATACGGCCTTGAGGTAGGCATACTGCCTAAAAACAACACCACTGGTTCCATGCTTGAAGCAATCGGGGATTATTTTACTAAAACTTTCTGATTCAACCCCCATACCTAAACCAACACCAAGCTTCGCTACGGAGTGATTTATTAGACGCTGTTTAGTTGCAGGTGAATTGCTCAATAAAATGCGGGTTTTACTTTTTGTGGGATTATCAAAAAATATTATCTGACTGCATGGAACAATAGAGATTATCACGATTAATCGAGGAGATTTTTTAATGCCAGCAAAAGAAATAAACTCTTCAGGAGATGCCTATAAGCAGACATTGGCATTTGAAACTTTATTAAAGGCCTGTCAGTTAAAAAAACAGGGAGATTACAATCAGGCTTTTATAGAAGGAGTTTCATCCCTCGAATTGGCAATCAGTGAGCATTGCAAAGAATCCCTTGATTTACCAAAAGGATTAAAAGAAGAGATGGAAAGATTTTGGCACTTGCCTACTTATTCTCAATTAGTAGCCATATCATCTTCAATGGAGAATTTACCTTATGATGATGTCAGCATGGCTATCGAGGCAATTGAAATCAGCAATAAAATTATAGATGAAGGTTTAGATCTCACTTTTGATTTTGAGTTGAAGAAAAAATTGGATGCACTATTCTCAATAACATCAAAATTACTTTCTGACAAGCCAATCAACTTGGATAACTTGGTCCATTCCTAAACGTGAGAAAAACGTTATAGCCCTGTAGGGTGCTCGGTGCCCACCACATATCTTTAGGATAACAGGGCAGCTCACGATTATAATCTTTGCTGCCCTCTTTCTTCCTGTAATTATCAAAAGAATCCCCATTACAAACTAGTAGCTTTCTATTGGCAATCTGCAATCAACTACTTGGAAAAGGATTTTTTATGTCACCGACTTCAAATAGCTTATAATTAATCCTATGAAAAGAACAATTGAATTACTGGCGCCAGGTGGAGATATTGACTCTATCAAAGCTGCAATTGCAGCAGGGGCGGATGCTATATACTGTGGTCTGGATAAATTTAATGCTAGAAACCGGGCAGCAAATATAACTTTTGAAGATTTAAATGGGATTTTAAGGCTTGCTCATAAAAATAATTGCGAGGTTTTTCTATGCCTTAATATAATTATTCTAGAAAGTGAAATCCCGGCCCTTATAAAATTACTGAATAAATTAGTTAACACTAAGATCGATGGAGTAATTGTTCAGGATTTAGGATTATTTCATCTATTATCTAAATATTTTAAAGGTCTTAAAATACATGCATCTACTCAGCTTAATACTCATAATGGGGGTCAGATAAATTTTTTAAATAAACTGGCTGCTACTCGGGTTAATCTGGCAAGAGAGTTAAATATTAATGAGATAAAAACCTTAACTTTACGTGGACATAAAAATAATATTTTAACTGAAGTATTTGTCCACGGCTCCTACTGTATCTCTTTTTCAGGCATTTGTTATATAAGTTCTGTTCATGGAGGGCAATCGGGAAATCGTGGCAGATGCAGTCAAGCATGTAGAGATCAATATCTAACTACTCCTGAAGGTAAAAATTTTCCCCTTAATCTTAAAGATAATTCAGCATATTTTGATCTAAGGGAAATATCTGATTCAGGGGTTGCCTCAATAAAGATTGAGGGAAGAATAAAGAGCTTTGACTACGTATATACGGTGGTAAACAGCTGGAAGGAACAGATCCGCAGTTTTTATAATCAAAACAGACTAAATAATGACGATAGTGATCTTTATAAGGTGTTTAACCGGGGGTTTTCAAATTCCTATTTGAAGGGAGATATTAATAAAGATATGTTTATTGATTACCCCCGGGACAATTCAATCAGACAGTTTTCTGAAATCAACAATGATCCTACGAATAGTAAATTGCTGAAAGACAAAATAGAATTTTATGAAGAAAAAGAAGAAATCATAACTAATGTTAGAAATAAAATCAAACAACTAAGCATAGCCAAGGCCCCTTTAACAATAAGCATTTCAGGACAACTCGGCATTCCTTTAAAAGTATCTGTTAAAACTCCAGACACTTCATTTGATGTGGTTTCTAAAATCAATCTTGCAAATGCCGGAAAACAGACCTTGAATCATGAGATGTTATTAGAAAGATTTAAGGCCTTAAACGATACGGAATATTACATTGAGCATCTGGAATCAGAAAAACTTGAAACCGGTCTTTTTATACCTTTTAAAGAGCTCACTTCAATAAAAAAAAGAATGTTATTTCTTCTGAATGGTTCAAAAGAATTTATTGAACCAATTGATGTTCCCGCCTTAAAGAAACAAAGTACATTAAAAACCAAACCCACTCTTTCTCTCTTAATCTCTTCTCAAAAGGATTTATACCTTTGCAATGAGACCTCTGCAGATATCTATTTTCAACTTCCTGATTCTTTTAAAAATGAAGTTCCTGAGTTTATAGATCTTTTTGCAAAAAACAGGGAGTTAATCCCCTGGTTCCCGTCTGTTTTAATAGGAGAAGACTATCACGCTGCCGTAGCATTTCTTCAAGAGGTGCAAGCAGAACTTATTGTAACTAATAATACGGGAATAGCTTATGAAGCCTGTGAAAGAGGAATCGACTGGATAGCAGGGCCCTACTTTAATATTGTTAATTCCTTTAGCCTTTTATGTTTAAAAGAAAGATTCAACTGTTCCGGCGCATTTATTTCAAATGAGATCAGTAAAAATCAGATAAAGAATATTCGTAAACCTGAGGATTTCAAACTGTACTATAGCATCTATCACCCGATTGTATTAATGACCAGCAGACAATGTTTTTTTCATCAGGTTACCGGGTGTGAGAAAGATAGAGTTGATGAGGAGTGTATTCAAGGGTGTAATAAATTTTCATCAATTACAAACTTAAAAAACATCTCTTTTTTTATTGAAAAAACAAAGGGGAACTATAATCGTATCTATAATGATAGTAATTTCTTAAATACAGATATCATTACCGATTTACCTGGTCTCTTTTCCGGCTTGTTCATTGATTTAAGAGATATAAAAACAGGAACTAAGATAGAGAGGGATAAATCCAGGATGATAAAACTTTTTGAAAATCATCTAAATGGAAATCCTGATTCAACAAAAAAACTCAAACAAATCATTCATCCCTCAACTAGTACCCAGTATGAAAAAGGACTCTAACAAAACTCATATATATCTGGACATAATCTCTACATTCTTACTGAGGGCCTTGTCTATAACGGAGGGAATAAATTTGTTGAGAAAAACAAAGAATTTCTCCGGCCATCCTATGTATAGTTCCCGCTTTTCATCCTCAATAGCTCCCACAATAATCCGTGCGACATTTTCCGGCTCGTCCAGGTTCATGCCTGTCTCTTTTGCCATCTCCAGAAAGGTTTCCGACTGGGAGGTCTTTGTCCCCTCTACAATGGATATGCTGGGACAACTGTGGCACAACAGCTTTCGCTGCATACCGAGAAACACGGATATTGTCATAACTGCAGGCGGGAAGTATATGTACTGCTACAACGATATAACCCATAAGCATACACTGGGATCTATTTCCGAAATGAGCATAAGAAAGGCCATTGAAAGCAGAGAAAAAACAGGGCCAATACCGGAGATATGCGACACCTGCAACATGCGTGAGCGCTACAAGGCAGGTGAATTTTTAAAGGTAATGGCTAAACATATTAAGAACAAGATGCTTGGTTAATGAAAAGAAATATAAAATATAAATCTTTAGCATTATTTATATGCTTTAATATTTTCCTTATTACTGGCTGTAGTTATCGCTCAAAAGCGATAAGGGAAGCTGTAATGAGTAAAGACATGTCAATAACTTTTCTGTCAGACTTTGGGCTTATAGAAATCATTGCTGGTGACAAAAACAAGAGAACATATATATGGGACAGCAAAAAAGTAAAAGTCCGTCTAATCCCAAGAAAGGAAATATGGTACGGCAAATTTGGTTTATATCACCCCGCCGTTCGCCCACCGCATAAGGGCGTAGTACATATGGTGGTCGAGGAAGCACAACTGCATTACAATTCAATAAATGATGCAATTAAAAAATTAGGCATCAACGATTATATTTATTCTAAGGATGGCTTATTATTGTTTTTTAAAAGAACAACAAGTGGTGATGGGAAATCTTTTGTAGATATTTCAGTGTATCAAATTTATATTAATGGCAAAAAACCTTCCAATCTACCTGGAAGCCAAGACTCCAAAATAAAAATTCACATTAACAAATAATAACCCATTGGAGTGCGTAGTAAAGAATCCACGCCCAAAGGACGTGGCTTTGCTTTGGCCCTAAAAGGGCCTGTTTTTCCTTCCCTTTAAAACGTAGCCGAGTATAGCAGTTGCATGAGGAGGAAGGGCACAAACTGTCTGAGAGAAGCGAGTTTTTGTGACCGCCTCAGGCAACTGCGTAACGAGGGAAGCCAAGGGCCAAGTTTTTGGGCGGCCTTTCTTTTGCTTCTTATTCTTTGGCCGCCAAAGAAAAGAAGAATTCTTATGGCATAGCCGATTAACTCTAACCCCGCCCAGAGGACGGGGATTTATATGACTTATTAAAAATTATCTACCAATAAAAAAAGCCAGCTCACCTTACAGATATCTAATGCCCTTGGTGAGCATCTTCCATATGTGTCATTCCTGAAGATTCCGGCGCATGCCCTGCCGGATCATGATCATGAATATTTAAGCTTCCCCGCAGGGCCGTAAATAGGCCGAAGATTATAAGCAACAAGGCAGCTGCTTTGAGCCACTTCCCCTTCGCCCTTGGCGAGAGCCTTTGAAGCAGGGAGGTAAAGAGGGTAAAGGCAGGCAGGGTGCCGAGGCCGAAAGCGGCCATTACTGCCGTACTGCCGGCGGGGCTGGCCTCACTGAGCGCCAGTGCCAGCGCGGCGTATACCATACCACAGGGGAGAAGGCCGTTGAAGAGGCCTACAAGGAGGGGTGCATAAAAGGACTTTCCCTCAGCTGCCTGCCTGAGCAGCTTGCCGGGAAGCCGCACAGATGAAAGAGGCCCCCATCTCTCTTTAAGCCATCCGCCCAGCTGTAGTCCGAAGTACACCATCACCAGCCCGGCAAGGAGGCTTAAGCTCCGCTGCAAGGTTATCAGCTTGGCGCTCTGCGCCACAAGGTGACCCAGCAGACCTGCCGCAAGACCCAGCAGTGAATAAGTGATAATCCGGCCAAGGTGATAGAATGGCATCACCCGCCCTTTCCCGCCTATACAGAGCGCCCCGGCGATGCCGCCGCACATCCCCACGCAGTGTATGCTTCCGCTAAGACCTATCAGGAATGCTACAACAATATTACTCATTACTCACTCCCTTTAAGTAAGGACAGGGGAATGCCGCAAGCGGACAGCCATCGCATAGCGGCTTTGTGCGGCAGTACTCCTTTGCGTGATTGACTATCAGGGCGTGATACTCGTTGAAGAGCCTTTCATCCTCATCCAGATGCTCATGAAAAAAGGCCTGCACCTGGTGATAGGTGTGTTCTGTAGGCAGCAGGCCGAGTCTTGTAAAGATGCGCTTCGTATATGCATCGACTACAAATGTGGGATAGCCGCCTGCATAGAGGAGTATGGAGTCGGCAGTCTCCGGGCCGATGCCGTTTACTGAAAGAAGCTCGTGGCGGAGCCTTGCAATGGGGAGTGCGAACATCCTGTCGAGATCACCCTTAAAACGGTCAAAGAGGAAGTTTATGAAGGTCTTAAGCCTCTTTGCCTTTATGTTGAAGTAGCCAGAGGGGCGTATCAGTTCGGCCAGATCTTCCTGTCTTATGGTCTGAAGCTTTTCAGAGTTGAGGCAGTCCTTGCTTTTCAGGTTGTCAATGGCCTTTTCCACGTTTGTCCAGCTGGTGTTCTGAGTAAGTATTGCCCCTACTATTACCTCAAATGGCGTGTCGCCCGGCCACCAGTGCTGCGGGCCATAGGCCTTAAAAAGAAGGCCAAATATGACAGAGACAGGATCAGCGTTTTTTTTCATCTTTCCCGGTGGTCAATGCCTTCAGAGAGCTGAGCTCCTTTGTGCTGAGCGGGCGCAACTGCCCCGGCTTCAGCCCTTCTGAGGTGATGGGTCCGAAGCTGACACGTGTAAGCTTTGTTACCCTGTGTCCCACTGCATCACACATCCTCTTTACCTGGCGGTTTCGACCCTCATGTATGATTATTTCTACCGAGGCCTCACCCTGCCGTTTTTCAAGGAGCTTCACCTTAGCCGGTGCCGTTAAGCCGTCTTTTAGTTTTATGCCGCTCCTCAGCTTTTCCAGCGCCCCTTCTTTGGGAATCCCTGCCACCCTTGCCCGGTAGCACTTGTCTATCTCCTTTTTCGGGTGGGCAAGGTCGTTTGCCAGCTCACCGTCGTTGGTTATAATAAGAACGCCTGTTGTGTCGAAGTCGAGTCGCCCTACTGGATATGCCCGCTCTTTGATATCTCCCAGCAGGTCTTTCACGGTGCGCCGTCCCTGGGGATCACTCATGGTGGTGACGCACCGGGCCGGTTTATTAAGAACGAAGTAGACTTTTTTCTCACCCGACAATACCCTCTTTCCGTCTACCTCTATCCTGTCCTTTTCAAGGTCTGCCTTTGTGCCGAGTGCATCGACTACAACTCCGTTCAGCTTAACCCGGCCATCTATTATTATCTTCTCCGCCTCTCGCCGCGATGCTATACCTGCGTGGGCCAGTAGCTTCTGCAGCCTCTCCTCTCCCATTAGAGCAGCCCCTCCCTTTCGGCCAGATCGATAAGCAGGCCCTCCAGCAGGCCGTAGTCACTCACCAGCAGCTCATCAAAACCGAATGTCGACATGGCCATAAGGACTATGATAGTACCCGGAATAATAAGATCGGCACGCCCATCTTCGAGCGCCCCCAGGGCCGCCCTTTCATTGTGAGTCATCACCTTAAGGCGTTCAAATAGCCGCTCTATGCTCTCTCTGCTCATTCTGTAGTTATTGATCTTGCGTGAGTCGTAGACGGCGAGATCCTGATCAAGGGCGGCAAGTGATGTGACCGTTCCAGCGGTGCCCACAAGAAGTGTCCCGCCATCGGCTACAATAGGCGGCAGCGCCGCAATGTATTCCGCCATAAAGGCATCGACCTTTTTTTTTATGGTGCTGATGTCTGCTGGAGATGGAGGGTCGCTGTGGAGAAATTTTTCAGTGATAGCGACTACACCCATATTGAGACTCTTGAGGCCCGTAAGCTCACCCTTATCGGCAGCTATAAATTCGGTGCTTCCGCCGCCGATATCGAAGATGAGGGACTGCTTCTCTCTGCCACCCTCCAGTGCCGAAAGGACGCCCTTCAGTGTGAGCGAGGCCTCTCTCTCTCCAGGGATAAGATCAACGGTGATGCCTGTTTTTTCAAATATTTCGTCGATAAAGGCGCTGCCGTCTTCCGCTTCACGGACGACGCTAGTTGCGGAAGCTGCCACCATTGTAACGCCATTTTCTTTTAGTGTCCCGGCAAAGCGAGAGAGGGTATCAAGTGTACGTCTTTTTGCCTCCGGGTGGAGCTCTTTCCCATCAAAGCCTCCACCGAGACGTGTGATCTCACGCCTGAGCAGGCTGTCTGTGATCTGTCCTGTGGAGTCAACGCTGCCGATAAGCAGCCGCAGCGTGTTCGTCCCTATATCGATGGAGGCGAGTTTCATTTTTTTCCTACCTTATTCTTAAGTCCTGCCAGTGTACTGAAGATATGAGAGGAGTGTCAAACCAAAATGGGTGTATGTGCAGGGCCCTTCCTCAAGGCTCAGGAGTAAACAGGTCAGTTGAAAAACCCAGCCTGTAGTCATTGCGAGCGTAGCGTGGCGCCCTGAACGGAAGTGAAGAAGTACCCTTGGGGTGCAATCTAAGGTCTAAATAAATCAAGTACTTAGAGGTTGCACCCCAAGAGTACTTTACTCTGCCAGTACCTAAGGGCTTCACAATTGTTCAGGACGCCACGTCGCTAAAGCTCCTCGCAAAGACGATAATAAGACGCTTTTTCAACAAGCCCACAGTTTTCTTTTACCCCCCCACTGCCATAATCCCCAGGAAAAAACTACAATTTTAATAAAAAAGGCGGCCTTTATAGCCGCCTTCAAATCATACTGCACTTAAGCATATCATTCATGGAAGATCAGACCAAACCTTTTGCTTCCTGTATTCCAGTTTGTTTAAAGCGTTGATATAAGCCTTGGCACTGGCAACAATGATATCGGTATGAGCGCCCTGGCCCAAGACCGTCTTTCCAGCCTCCTCTACCCGCACCGTCACTTCACCCTGCGCATCCATGCCGCTTGTGATTGAGCTGACAGAATAACGAACAAGCTTGCTTTTCGTTTCCGTCATTCTTGCTATAGCCTCATAGGCAGCATCTACAGGCCCCACACCAGTACCTGAGTCCTCTTTTGCAAGCCCGTTTATTTCCATATGCACTGTGGCCGTAGGATCTGATATCGTCCCGCTGTTGACATTCAAAGAAAGAAGTTTGTACTTCTCTTCAATCCTGATAATTTCATCCGCTATTATCGCATCGAGGTCTTCGTCGAATATTTCCTTCTTTTTATCCGCAAGGCTCTTAAACCTGACAAAGGCCTTTTCAATATTTTCATCACTTAGTTCGTAGCCAAGTTCCTTTATACGCTCCCTGAATGCATGACGACCGGAATGTTTCCCCAGAACAAGGAGATTATGGGAGACACCGACAGACTCGGGCGTCATTATCTCGTAAGTACTTTTTTCCTTCAAAACGCCGTCCTGGTGTATTCCAGCCTCATGGGCAAAGGCATTTGCACCGACTATCGCCTTATTTGGCTGTACCACCATTCCCGTTATATGAGTAATCAGGCGGCTGGCGGGATAGAGGTGCTCCGTTTCTATTCCGGTGGTATAGCCCAGTATATCTCCACGCGTCCTTATGGCCATGACGATCTCTTCAAGGGAGGCATTGCCGGCACGTTCTCCAATGCCGTTAACAGTACACTCCACCTGACCTGCCCCGTTCTCAATTGCCGCAATCGAGTTTGCAACGGCAAGGCCCAGATCGTTATGGCAGTGGACTGATATAACTGCCTCATCAATATTCGGGACCCTGCTGTGAAGCGTAGCGATAAGCTTACCGAATTCCGATGGTATGGCATAGCCGACAGTATCGGGGATATTGACCGTCTTCGCACCGGCAGCTATTACGGCCTCAACAACACGGCAGAGGTAGTCTAAATCGCTGCGCACTGCATCTTCGGCAGAAAACTCTACATTGTCCGTATATTTTCTGGCATGCTTAACGGCAGCAACGGCGGCCTCAACCACCTCGTCACGGCTCTTTTTCAGCTTATGCTTCAGGTGTATGTCTGATGTAGCAATAAAGGTGTGAATCCTGGGGCATGCGCCATACTTAAGAGCTTCCCAGGCGCGGTCTATATCCTTCATATTGGCACGCGCAAGGCCTGCCACCTGCGCATCCTTTACCGCCTTTGCCACCTTCCTTACAGCCTCAAAATCACCCTCCGAGGCAATAGGAAACCCGGCCTCCATAATATCGACCTTGAGCTTTTCAAGCTCGTGTGCCACACGGACCTTTTCATCCATATTCATGCTTGCGCCGGGGGACTGCTCGCCATCACGCATGGTCGTATCAAATATTTTGATATTTTTTTTCATCTTTTATATTCAGTTTTCAGATTGAAGTAAATAGCTGGGAAATCAGGTTTTGATATCTTTGGTCTCTTTCTTTGCCGCCTTTTTAGTCCTGAACTGCCTCTTCAAGAGTTTAAGCATATGCTCGAAGGGTCCGGAAAAAGTATATACGGCACCTATGACAAAGAGCATTACCTGCGGCTCTGATATGACCAGAATAACGACAAGAATCGAGATCACCAGTAGGCTGAATGGTTTCCTGTCTCCAAGGCCCATCTCTTTTGTACTCCAGTAGGCCACGTTTGAGACCATAAGAAACGCCAGAAAATAGATCAGAAGGAGCAGTGTAATATGCTTTTCCGGCAATGCCCCTGAGCCACCCATATAATAGTAAAAGAGTACCGTCGCAGCTATCATGCCTGCAGCGCCCGGAGAGGGAAGCCCCTTAAATTTATCCTTCTCCACCGTCTCGGACTGAACATTGAAACGTGCGAGCCTGAGAGCGGCACAGACTACAAAAAGGAATGCCGCCAGCCAACCGGACCTGCCGAATGGTTGCAGCGCCCATGAAAAGGCAAGTACAGCAGGAGCAACCCCGAATGATATAAGATCAGACAGGGAGTCATACTCAACACCGAACTTGCTTGTAGTATTGGTAAGTCTCGCCACCTTGCCATCAAGCATATCGAATACACCGGCAGCAACAATCGCCCAGGCCGCCTTTTCAAAATCACCCTGAAAAGAGGATAGAACAGAGGCAAATCCAAAGAAAAGCGCAGCTGTAGTCAGAAGGCTGGGGACGATGTATATCCCCTTCTTCATAGTATCTTTTGAGAGCTTGTGCCCCATATTACTTCATTACTCCCAATACGGTCTCGCCGGCAACCACCTTATCGCCTATTTTTACGTTCACTTCCGAATCAGGCGGGAAATAGATATCAACTCGGGAGCCGAACCTTATAAGCCCGAAACGCTCACCACGTTCAAGGGAGTCACCAGGCTCGACATAACATACTATCCTGCGCGCCACAAGCCCCGCAATCTGGATAAAGAGCAGTTTCTTGCCCTCCTCCGTTTCAATAACTACGGCATTACGCTCGTTGAGCTCTGATGCCTTATCAAAACTGGCGTTTATAAAGCGGCCCGGGATGTAGTCCACGTCGACGACCTTACCCTTGTAGGGCGAGCGGTTCACATGAACATTAAATACGTTCATAAAGACGCTCACCTTGATAGCCTCAGCACCAAGATATTTATCCTCCATGACCGTTTTTTTCTGTATCACCCTTCCATCGGCAGGACTTACGACTGCACCAGCTTCCTGGGGCACCACGCGCTCCGGGTTACGGAAGAAGTACATAACAAAGGCGGTTAATCCTCCGAGCAGAAGGGTCCACCAGGCGCACTGCGCTATTGCCACTATGACAGAGACAACGATCAGCGTCCCGAAAAAAGGGCGGCCTTCAACGGCAAACAGGGTGGAACAGTTTTTCTCTCTATTGGTCATAGTCAATATTCTCTTAGTTCTTTTCTTTATCTACGATCTTTTTGATCCAGGGCATCATCTTCCTCAAATTGGCACCGACCTGCTCGATAGGGTGCTCGGCATTGAGCCTGCGCTGTGCCGTCATCTCGGGATAGTTGGTCATGCCTTCCATAATAAACCTCTTTGCATACTCCCCGGTCTGGATATTATAGAGTGCCTCCTGCATGGCAAGGCGGCTTTCCTCGTTTATCACCTGAGGGCCCGTAACGTACTCCCCATACTCGGCATTATTGGATATGGAGTAGTTCATGTTTGCGATACCACCCTCATACATAAGGTCGACGATAAGCTTCAGCTCATGGAGACACTCAAAATAGGCCATCTCAGGCTCGTAACCGGCATCGACAAGTGTCTCAAAGCCTGCCTTGACCAGCTCCACCGCACCGCCGCAAAGCACCGCCTGCTCACCGAAAAGGTCAGTCTCTGTCTCGTCCCTGAAGGTCGTCTCGATTATGCCGGTACGCCCGCCGCCGATTGCTGAGGCATAGGAAAGGGCAATATTTTTTGCATCGCCTGAGGCATCCTGGTGTATGGCTATCAGATCAGGGATTCCTCCCCCCCTTTCAAACTCGCTGCGGACGGTATGGCCCGGCGCCTTGGGAGCTATCATAATGACATCAAGGTCGGAACGTGGCACTACCTGATTATAGAGTATGCTGAAACCATGAGCGAATGCGAGCACGCTTCCCTTCTTCAGGTTCGGCTCAAGTTCATCCCGGTATAACTGGGACTGAAATTCATCAGGGGTAAGTACCATTACCAGATCTGCCCAGCTAGCAGCCTCGGCAGTAGTCATAACCTTAAGGCCTGAGTTTTCAGCCTTCTTCCTGGAAGGGCTTCCATCTTTAAGTCCTACAACGACATCGACACCGCTGTCCTTCAGGTTGTTGGCATGGGCATGTCCCTGGCTGCCATAACCGATTATTGCCACCTTTTTGGATCTTATGATCTCAAGATCTGCATCTTTGTCGTAATAAATATTCATCTGTAAAAAAAGCCTCCTAAAATCTTTATATTTTAAAATATGTTAATCGAGTAAATTACCAGTAAAATCCCCTACTTGTCAAGAAAAATGGCCTTTAGTCTTATCTCCCTGCATACACACTTTGGCAAGGCAATAAAAAGGGGAAGTCCCATTGCAATCAAGCAAAGCTGTGATATTATGAACAGATGTGTCTCACTATCCCTGCAAAAGTCATATCCATGAAAGAAGGCCCCATTGATGCCCCGGTGCGGGAGATTGTCGTCGAGGATAGCCGTGGGGAGCGCAGCATCCGTGCCATATCTCTACCTGAGCTCAAGGTGGGAGACTGGGTGCTCTATACCCTCGACCTGGCGGTGCGACAGGTCAGCCAGGAGGAGGCGCAGGAGATCATCGACCTTCTGGAACCAAGGAAATTCGTAGACCTTTCAAGCCTTTCCCCCTCCTTTAGCAGTGTACTAGCCAAGAGTTTTTCTCACGACCTTGACCGTAGCGACATTATACAGCTTCTATCCACAGAGGACGAGATTGAGATGGAGGCGCTTTTTTCCGAGGCAAACACTCTGCGGCAGGCAAACCTGCGTGATTTTTTCTGCATCCACGGTATCATCGAGTTCTCAAGTAACTGCGTACGCAGCTGTTACTACTGCGGCCTGCGCAAGCCTTCAAAGGATGTAACTCGCTACCGTATGATGCCCGAAGAGGTTGTTGAAGCGGCTGTAGATGCCGTGGATGGCCGTGGGTACAAGCTTATAGTCCTCCAGTCAGGTGATGATTTTGACTACAGCGATGATGACCTTGTGGAAATAGTCACCGAGATCAAGAGCCGCTGCAAGGTCTTTATCTTTATCAGTGTAGGGGAGCGCTCTGCCGAATGTTACGGGCGTATGAAGGCGGCAGGTGCGAGCGGCGTGCTTCTGCGCTTCGAGACCTCAAACCCCTCGATCTACGAAGCGCTCCACCCGGGGCAGTCATTAGAAGATCGCCTTGAGCTTCTCCCCGTGCTCAAAGGGATGGGCTACTACATCGCATCAGGTTTCCTCATCGGACTACCGGAGCAAACGGTGGAGGATATAGCCGACGACATCCTTCTCATGAAAGCACTGGGAATCAAGATGGTAACTGTCGGGCCCTTCATCCCTTCGGAAGGCACCCCCCTTTCGGCACATCCCGCAGGCAGTGCCCTCATGACCCTGAAGGTGACAGCCATTGCACGCCTATTGATGCCTAAGGCCAAGATCCCTGTCACTACGGCGCTGGAAACAATCGAATCGGAAGAGGGGCGCAGGCTCGGCCTCAGTTCGGGGGCTAATTCGCTCATGTTCAACCTGACGCCGGAGAAATACCGTGCCGACTATAAGATTTATCCCAATAAATATCATGGAAAAGAAGAGCTGTGGGAAAAGTACGGCCTCTTCAGCGAAGAACTAAGCTACAAGATGCTGGAGCAGAAAATGTTCGAGGCCTTCGAGCCAGAAGACCCCGGAGAGCTATGACGATGTTTATAGATGAAGATAGCCTTAATGGCATCCTTGAGGAGGCAGACAGTCCGTCAGAAGAAGAGGTGGCGGCAGTCCTTGAAAAAGGGGCGGCCATGGAGGGACTCAGCGCCGGGGAAGCAGCGATTTTATTAAACAGTGATGGGGATGCATTCAGGGAAAAGCTCTTCCATACGGCAGCAAGGATCAAACAAAGGATCTACGGCGACCGACTTGTCTTCTTCGCCCCACTATACCTGAGCTCTCACTGTGTAAATGATTGCGCCTACTGCGGCTTTCACAGCAGCAACAAGGCCCCCCGTAAAAAACTTACGGCTGATGAGATAAGGGAGCAGGTTGAATGCCTTATTGCCATGGGTCACAAACGTCTGCTGCTGGAGTTCGGTGAAGACCCGAAGGCCAACACAATCGACTATATCTGTGAAGCTATAGATGCGGTCTACTCCGTAAAGCGGCCTGACGGAGAGATCCGGCGTGCAAACCTGAACATCGCAGCCACATCAGAGGGAAACTACCGCCGCATCAAGGAAAAGGGAATAGGCACCTACCAGCTCTTCCAGGAAACCTACCACCGTGGCACCTACAAAACCCTCCATAAGGGGCCAAAGTCTGACTACGAGCGTCAGCTGATGGCCATGGACAGGGCATTTGCCGCAGGCATTGATGATGTAGGGCTGGGAGTACTTTTCGGCTTATACGATTACCGCTTCGAGGTACTGGGGCTGCTCAGCCATGCCGACTACCTGCAGGAACAGTTCGGTATAGGGCCGCACACAATTTCCATCCCACGCTTCCGGCCGGCCGACGGCGTATCGATGAAACCGGCACATCCTGTCACCGACGAGCAGTTCCTGAAACTGATCGCAATCTTGCGTATCGCCGTCCCCTACACGGGGATGATAATCACCACGAGAGAGACGGCCGCCATCAGGGAGACCGCATTCAACATCGGCATCACCCAGGCAAGCGCCGCCTCACGCACAGAACCGGGCGGCTTCGGGAAAGGGGCTGTAAAAGGGGCTACGCAATTTTCACTTTCCGACAAGCGGACACTGGACGAGGTGGCCATAAGCGTCATGAGGCAGGGTTACACCCCAAGCTTCTGCACCGCCTGCTACAGAAAAAACCGCACAGGTGAGACCTTCATGGATCTTGCCAGGCCGGGAGACATCCACCACTTCTGCCAGCCCAACAGTATCCTTACTCTTATGGAATACATTGAAGACCATGCCTCGGAGGAGGGGCGAAAACTCGGTCTGAAGACGATCGAGCGCGACTTGGGAAGTATGGAAAACGACAAGCTGCGGAGCGAGACAGAGGCACGGCTGACAAGGATCAAGGGAGGTGCCCGTGATCTCTATTTTTGAGAGAAAGGTGTTGATTCTCGGTGTTGGCAACATCCTGATGCGCGATGAAGGGATAGGAGTGCGTGTCATCGAAGCTATCCAGGAAAACTACGATCTGCCCGACAACATCCAGCTTCTCGATGGCGGCACAGCGGGATATACCCTGATAGACTATATGGACGATTTCGACCGTATCATCATCATCGATGCTGTACGTAGCGGCAGTCAGCCGGGAGATATCTGCCGCCTGTCTCCCGAAGACATTGCAGGTGAAAAAAGGCTAAAGATGTCGGGGCATAAGATAGAGCTGCCCGAGCTTCTCGCTCTGGGCCAGAAACTGGGAAAATTGCCCGAGACGACCCTCATCGGTATCGAACCTGAAGACATAAGCTGGGGCATGGAACTGACCCCTGCATTAAAATCAGCCATAACGGCCATCATAGAGACAGCCTTTGAGGAAATCAGTATCAGGGGAGAAGATTACAGGCATACATCAAAAGGGGATCAGGCCTGTGCATGAACTTTCACTGATACAGGGCCTTATGAACCGGCTCGAAGAGGTGGTTAAAGAGAATAAGGCAAAAAGGGTCAAATCGATCTGGCTTAAGGTGGGCCCGCTCTCCGGTGCAGAACCGCAGCTATTGAAAGAAGCATTTAATTTTTTCAGCAAAGATGGAATTGCAGCAGGGGCGGAACTGCATATCGATTCCCCCCTGGTGACCTTAAAATGCGATAAGTGCGGGGCCGAGGCACAGCGGGAATATTTCACCCTAAGCTGTACGGAGTGCGGTGCAGGCCTGCCCATAAGCGACGGCAGCGAGGCACTTATGCTGGAGCAACTCGAACTTGAGATGGAATAGGGAGTAAGGGTATGTGTGACACCTGCGGATGCGCTATAACAGATGATGTATTGGAGGAAAAAATCCTCACAGTGGAACTGCTGGAAGACCTTATGCTGGAAAACAACCGGCAGGCGGAAAGCAACCGGCAGCACCTCGATAAGGAAGGGGTCTTCTGTATAAACCTCATGAGCTCACCAGGCTCAGGCAAGACGACCCTGCTGGAAAGGACGATTGATGCACTGAGTGGAAAGGTGAAAATAGGCGTCATAGAGGGAGATCTGGAGACGGAAAATGATGCTCAGCGTATACGGGCCAAAGGAGCGCCTGCCTTTCAGATTACCACAGGAACCGCCTGCCACCTTGATGCAAAGATGGTCCACCGCGGGCTGCACCACCTGCCCCTGAATGAACTTGACCTTGTATTTATCGAAAACATCGGCAATCTCGTATGTCCCGCAGCCTATGCCCTCGGAGAGCACATAAACGTCACCCTCCTCGCCGTAACAGAAGGGGACGATAAAGCGATGAAATACCCCGTCATCTTTCGTGCTGCCGACATGGTAATTATCACCAAGACCGACTTGCTTCCCTACTGTGACTTTGATGTGCAGAAGGCAGAAAAGAGCATAAAACTCCTTAATCCCAAGGCGCAGGTTTTAATGCTGGGCAAGGGTGATGAAAAAGGCCTGGATGAGTGGATTGATTTTTGTGCAAAGAAAATAGTTAAGTAGGGTTTATGAAATATATGGCAGGAGAGAAGAGAGCAGATATTAAACCGGGTTTATCTGTGCGGGTGGTTATGAAACAGGACCAGCGTACAGGGAAACTGACGGAAGGGGTCGTCAGGGATATCCTCACAAAGTCACCGACCCATCCCCACGGCATCAAGGTGCGCCTTGAAAGTGGGATCGTGGGAAGGGTGAAGGAGATAGTAAGTTAATCTAAAATAAAAACGTCCCCCTTTTTTACCCTTCCCCCGCAATTCCAAATTAAGAACTTCACCTACTACTAAATTACTTTGAGGACGGAAAATCTGAGGATTACTGATTGAAAGTAAGAGGTAACGCCCTTCTTTATTCCACTGTCAGCTCATTTTTTGGAATTGAAAAGGTAAAAGTACTCCCATTGCTCCCTGTTTTTTGTAACCATAATTTGCCATTATTTTTTTCAACAAATTCTTTGCATAAATTTAGTCCCATTCCAGAGCCAAGTTCTTGATCAGTTCCTTTTGTACTGTGCATAACATCCAATCGAAATAGATTCTCTGCAATTTTTTCTTCAATACCCATGCCTGAGTCACAAACCAATATATCTATCATTTGACCTCTATCTATGTTCTTCACTGTTATGACACCGTCCTTCCGCGTAAATTTGATAGCATTGCTTACAAGGTTTCGAATGACGGTCGATATCATATTTGAGTCTATGTATGCAGTTGTGCCTTTATGAAGTTCTGTTGCAAGTGTAATGCCTTTTTGTTCTGCAGCATTTGTGAGAGTTTGTAGAACATTATCAGTTATGGCACAAAGGTCTGAGTTAGATTGTTTTGCATTGAGTTTGCCTGACTGAGATTGTGCCCATAAGAATAGGTTTTCTATTAAAGTAAGCAATGCTTGACCTGATTTATCAATCTTGCTCAATATTGTTTTTGTTTCAGGATCGGAAACACAATCAGTGTTGTCTGAAAGAAGCTCGGTAAGTTGAATGAAAGAACCAATTGGGCCTCTTAGGTCATGTGACATTATGGCAAAAAAATTTCTCTTCGTATTGTTAGCGAGTTCAAGTTCTCGATTGGCAACAGACAAATCATGAGTTCTGTCTTCAACTCTTTTTTCTAGCTCTTTATTCAAATCCTCTAATTGCCATTGATGGGTTAGGGCTTTATGTCGCCAGATTGCTACAAACAAACCAGCAAACCCACCAAAAAAAACAGGAACAATAAAACCTTTGGGGATAAAAGGATCTGCATTGATGAGTAGCTTTTGGAATATACTAAAAAAAGACAGAAATGATGCTCCCATAACTGCAGCTACGGAGTAAGAACGAAGTTTCATATGTTTGATAATCTCCACTGTGTTAAAAGACTTAGCGTCAATTTTACTACAAAAGTTCCACAAAATATACTTTCTCGGGATTTAAAAAATACTCAGATGTACTTGGGTAAAGTTAGTGATTCAAAAACTATTCGTTGGATGGATATTTTACATGAGAGATAAGAAGGTTTTTTAAAAATATTTATTGGGGGGGTCAAAAGAATCTAATGATTACTAGTTGAAATCTGCTACTTTTAGAGAAAAGATATTTTTAACACTTTCAGGAAGTACTTACGAAAAGAGAAAAAGGTGATTTATCTATTCCCCCACTTTTTGTTGGCGATTAACCTTTAAATCAAATAGAATCGAGGTTTAAGTTGCTACTTTATTGATGCAGAGGCTAAATTTGTCTTACAGGAAAACAACTCTATTTACCGCAACACTGATTCTACTAACACTTCTGCCTGCCGGAGTCTATGCCGAGAAGCTTAGACTTGATCTTCAAAAAAGCATAGACCTTGCGTTAAAAAATAACCCGATCGTACTGACGGCGCGGGAGAACATCCACAAATCTTCAGCACAGATAAGGGAGAGCAGCGCCTCGGCCTACCCTGAACTGGATGCCAGCGCGGACTATACGCGCATCGGCAACAACGAGGAGGTCGATTTCGGAGGCAAAAGCGGCACATTGATACCTGACAACAACTACAAGCTTGACCTTACGCTTAGCCAGAAGCTTTATTCACCAAAGGTCTTCGAGGCTATCAAGGCCTCCAAAAGCTATGCCAGGGGCGTTAAGGCCGACCTGAATATCGCCGAAGAGGCCGTTGTCACCGAGGTAAAAACGGCTTACTACGATCTTCTACTCTCGCAGGAACTGCTGACCATACATGAGGCATCTGTAGAGCAGCTGAGGAGACATCTCTATGATATAAAAAAACGGCTGGAGGCCGGCTTTGCCACAGACCTTGACCTGCTGCGTGCCGAGGTAAAGCTTGCCAATGCCATGCCCGATCTTGTAAAGGCTAGAAACGGTATAGAGGCTGCACGCTCATCTCTGCGACTTGCCATAGGCCTGGACCCGGATATAATTCTTAATACAGACTCTGAACTCACATATGCCCCATTTGAATCGACCCTCGACAATCTGCTCGATAGAGCCATGAAAAACCGGCCGGAACTACTGCAGATAGATGCTACCATTGAGACGCAGGAAAGATATGCAAAGGTTGAAAAGAAGGAATACCTGCCTGAACTTACCATGCACGGCAACCTTTCGTATGCCAATAATGACATACAGCTTGGAGAAGATGCCGAGTGGGGCTACAACTGGAATGTGGGGATGACCCTCGACTACAAAATCTTTGACGGCAAAAAACGCAGCTCCCGCGTTACAAAGGCCCTTATCGACGCATCAAAGGCAAGGCTCGAAAAAAAGCGGCTTTTGAACCTCATCGCCCATGAAATCACGACTACATACAACTCCCTTGAAGAGGCAAAGACACTGATAGCCTCACAGGGGAAAAACATAGAGACTGCCGAACGCGCCTATGAAATAGCGACTATAAGCCATGCCGGCGGTGCGCTCACCCAACTGGAGCTTCTGGATACCCAGCTTGAGCTCACCGAGGCAAAAGTAAACAGGAGCCGCGTAGTTCATGCTTTTCTCATCGCCAGAACGCAGCTGGAAAAGGCGACAGGAATGGCACTAAAAGGATTAGACTCAAACACTAATGCAAAGGAATAGCTAATGAAGAAACATATTTTTACCATCAGCATACTGCTTACCCTCTCCCTTTTGGGATGTGGCGACAAGCCCGAAGAGGCTGAGTCAGGTTCGGAAAAAGTTATACGAACTACAAGGGTAAGGCTGCAGACCGTGGAGGCCCTTCCCTTTGAGAAGAAGATTCGTGTAGTTGGAGCAGTGAGGGCAAAAAGAGAGGTAACAGTCAGTGCTGATGAGGGAGGACTCATAAAGTCCCTCTTTTTTGACAAGGGGGATAAGGTTAAAAAGGGCGCGCTGCTGGCGCTGCTTGATGACAGCACCCTGAGGGCGTCCCTTGCAGAGGCAAAGGCGGCCCTTAATATGGAAGAACTGAACTACAACCGCCTTGCCAGCCTGAAGGAAAAGGGAGGCGCCGTATCCGATTTTGACCTTAATAAGAGCCGCTTCAAAAAAGAGGCGGCAGAGGCGCGCCTGGATATCTTTGAATCCCGTCTGGCCAAGATGAATATAATCAGTCCTTTGCACGGCATAGTCGACAAAAAGATGGTCGAGGAGGGAGAACTGCTACGCCCCGGTGCAGTTCTGGCTAAGATCACCGACATAGACCCTGTAAAGATACAGACGGGAATAGCAGAATCAGTGATACGCTTCATCCACCCCGGTACAAGGGTAACAATCTCATTTGATGCCTTCCCCGGCGAAACGGTAACCGGGCAGGTCGATTACATAGCCGCCTCAGCCAATGCAGACGAGGGTGTTTTTGATGTAGAGATCCCCGTGGACAACAAGAGCGGCAAGCTTCGGCCGGGGATGATGGCCCGCATCACGGTGGTCACAGAACGGTGTGAAGCATGCATGCTCATACCCCGGGATGCCATTGTCGATACCGAGGTGGGTCCCGTTGTATTTACCGTCAACAATAAGGGAATTGCAAGCCGTAGACCTGTCACACTGGGCCAGACCGATAGGGATCACGTTATTATAGAATCAGGTCTTAAGTCTGGTGATAAGATCGTCGTTGCAGGCCAGCATGACCTGGTGGCAGGCGAAAAAGTAAGTATTTTTGAGTAGAGGTTTTATTTGTCTGTAACAGATTTTGCCATAAAACGCGCGCCCGCCGTCTTCGTGATGCTAGTGGCCATTGTAGTTGCGGGGGTCTCTGCCTATATCAGCCTGCCAAGGGAGGCCTCTCCCGATATAAGCATACCGGTGATTATCGTCTCCACTCCCTATTTCGGCGTCTCGCCTGCCGACATGGAGACGCTCGTGACCCAGCCCATCGAAAAGGAACTGAAAAATATCGGGAATGTAAAGAAAATCCTCTCTTCTTCTGCCGAGGGCATCTCTTCCATTACCATAGAATTTGAGCCCGACACAGACATCGATAATGCGATGCAGAAGGTGCGTGACAAGGTGGATCAGGCGAAGTCAGACCTCCCGCAGGATGCCGAGGAACCTCTCATACAGGAGATCAACTTCTCCAACTTCCCGGTGATGATGATCAATATCTCAGGTGACTACGGCCTGCAGAAGCTCAAAGAAGTGGGGGAGGACCTGCAGGATAAGATCGAATCCGTAGCCGGTGTATTGAGCGTTGGCATAACGGGCGGCCTGGAGCGGGAAGTAAAGATCAACATTGATCCGGCAAAACTCCGTTACTACAATCTCGCCTTCAAGGATGTAATCGATACGATACGCGATGAAAACCTGACTATCCCCGGTGGCAGCATGGAACTGGGCAGCTTCAAGTACCTGGTCCGGGTACCTGGAGAATTCCAGTCAACGAGGGTCATTGGCAATATTGTATTGAAGGTGAAAAAAGGTCACCCCATATACCTGCGGGATCTTGCCGAGGTGGAGTACGGCTATAAGGATGTAACGAGCCATGCAAGGCTGAACGGACAGCAGTGCGTCTCGCTCTCAGTCACCAAGCGCAGCGGAGAGAACCTGATCCAAATGGCCGATGAGATCAAGGCACTTATAGAAGTGGAAAAAACTATCCAGCCGCCGGGAACGTATTTTTCCATTACCGCCGACGCCTCAGAGGATATCCGCAACATGGTAGACGACCTGGAAAACAATATCATAACCGGCCTTATCCTGGTTCTTTTGGTACTTCTGGCCTTTCTCGGCTTCCGCACATCCCTCTTTGTGGCACTGGCAATCCCTTTTTCCATGCTCATCTCATTTTTCGTCCTACAGACCTTCGGATTTACCCTGAACATGGTGGTTCTCTTCAGCCTCATACTGGCACTGGGTATGCTGGTAGACAATGCCATTGTCATTGTGGAAAACATCTACCGCCACGGTGAGGAGGGTATGGCTATGGGCGAGGCGGCCAGCAGGGGGACATCGGAGGTCACACTCCCAGTGATTATAGCTACATTGACAACACTCTGTGCCTTCTTCCCTATGATCTTCTGGCCGGGGATTATGGGAGAGTTTATGGTCTACCTCCCGAAAACACTGATCATCACACTAACGGCATCTCTATTTGTGGCCCTCATCATCAACCCGGTCTTGTGTACCACACTATTAAAGGTGAAACCCCGGGCAGGGACTATAGCCGAGAGGGATGACCATCGGCCTATGTTGCGGGCTTACCACCGCCTGCTGCAAGGGGCACTCGACCGCCCGGCCCTTACTCTTTCTATCTCAGTGGGCACACTTATAACTGCAATGATGCTCTACGGGATCTACGGCAAAGGAGTCCAGTTTTTTCCCGAGACCGAGCCCAGCAAGATCTTTATCGATATCGAGGCGCCACTGGGAACAAAGCTGGCTGTGACCGACAAGATAACAAAAGAGGTAGAAAAAGAAATAGGTAGCAATGAAGACGTAAAGCAGTATGTAGCCAGTATCGGGGTCTCGACAGGAATGTTCGATGCCGGAGGCGGCGACGGGGGACCGGCAAACAAGGCGCGCCTTGCCATAGATTTTGTAGACTTGGAGGAGCGCCGCCAGTCCTCGGAACTCACAGCAGATGAGATAAGAAACAGGATAAGTGGCATGACAGGTGCGGTGATAAGGGTGCAAAAGGAGCGGCATGGACCGCCCACCGGACCACCGATCAACGTGGAACTTTCCGGCGACGACTATGACGAACTTGGTCGGCTTGCCGCCTCGGCAGAGAAGATTATAAAGGAGACCCCGGGGGTTGTCGATTTTAACAGCAACTACAAGACAGGAAAGCCTGAGATCAAAGTCCGTATAGACCGGGAAAAGGCAGGCCTCTACGGGCTTTCAACGAAAAAGGTGGCCGATACGATCCGAACGGCCATAAGGGGGACGGAGGCCTCCACCTACCGGGAATTTGAAGAGGAATATGATATTACAGTCCGTTTCCGGAAGGAGGCAAGGTCCTCGCTGCAATCTATAAGGGAGATCATCATCGCACACGAGGGCAGACAGGTACCACTAGACAACATCGCCGACATCAGCTTTTCAAGCGGGCCTGGCAGCATAATGCGCAAGAACCTGAAACGGGTTGTCACCCTGTCGGCACAGGTGGAGGGACGGCTTAAAACGGAGGCGCTTGCAGAGGTGCAAGAGCGGCTCAAACAGCTCGACCTGCCGGCAGGCTACAGCATCGAATATACGGGAGAGCAGGAAGAGCAGGCCTCTGCCGAAGCCTTCCTTAAAAAAGCCTTTATCCTGGCCCTGCTTCTTATCGCTTTCCTGCTCGTATTGGAGTTCAACTCCATTATCACAGCGAGCATCATACTATTCTCTGTTGTCCTTTCACTCATCGGTGTCTTTATAGGCCTCATCATTACGGGAACCCCCTTCGGTATTATCATGACCGGCATTGGCGTGATCAGCCTCGCCGGGGTTGTTGTAAACAATGCCATCGTCCTACTTGATTACATCATCCAGCTCCGGCAGCGGGGGATGTCAAAGCGGGATGCGATTATCATCGGCGGGATGACCCGACTCCGTCCCGTTCTGCTGACAGCTGTGACTACAATACTGGGCCTGATCCCGATGGCAACGGGCTTTTATTTCGACTTCAAAAAGCTGACCTGGATAACAGGGAGTGAGTCGGCACAGTGGTGGGGGCCTATGGCTGTGGCGGTTATATTCGGTCTCGCCTTTGCCACCATACTTACTCTGGTTGTGGTACCTGTCCTTTACTCCGTCATGGAGGGATTAAAAGAGAGGTTTTTCTCTGCAATCAGATAACATTCACAAATAAATGCTATCTAAGCTCTAAAAGAGCCTTTTGCAGGGAACGTACCTTGTCCTCTGCGTACTTTGATATTTTTATTCCCGGCTGATCAACAAAATATTCAATAAAATAAGATACAACTATTATTAAAAGAAGAGACAAAACGGCAGAAACCATAAAAACAAAATCATAGCTGTACTCATATTTTGAAAGTACAAACAAGTTAAAAACATAAGACATGAAAGACAATATAATTATCTTATGCAGTAAATACATCGGGAATGATATCTTTCCCAAAAACTGAAAAAGTTTTCCAGACAAAAAACTTTGTAAAATCGGAGAATTTTGTAAAAGAACAATCGTTATAATAGCACCCCATTCATGTGCGACTACAACCGGCACATCCGAAAACCTTAACAATATCAAATAAAATATTTTATATGCTTCGGGCAAAGGCATTAAATTTATCGGGAGTGGAAGATAACAAAAAGGTGCTGCAGCCAAAAACATTGCGCAAACCATCAAACCTATATTACAAATTTTGTGCAATGAGCCCTTAAATTTCACGATACTGCCATACGCTTCATTGAAATCGTAAAGCAAGACCCCAAACACAAAGCAAAAATAATAATTTGGCACAATAAAGGTTAAAAGAAGGCAAATCAAAATACGAAGTTTAATTTTGCTAAATATGCGCAAAACAATATAAACCATATATGACCCTATAAGTTCTACTTTCATCGTCCATAGAACCACATTGTATTTGTTTGAATCACTGGTATATAAAGTTAAAAGAGCCTCTTTAAACATAGAGTATATGCCGGGTTGAAAGGCGTATATTTCTGACAACTCCTTTGCACCACTAACCCCTATTATTTTCTGATGATAAAAAAGATTATTTTTAAGAAATAAGTAAGCTATAAAGGAAGTAAAAAGTATAGGAATAGTTAGTCTTATATATCGTCTTATAAACAAAGCAAGAATATTTGGTTTGTTTGAACGACTCTGGTAACTGTAAGTTAACACATAACCACTTAAAACAAAGAATATGCAAACCGAAAAATTGCCTGCATAAATCAAAGTAAATGGAAATTTAAATGCAACAATAGACTCCCAGCTATTGTGTGCCCTTGAAAAATCACCATAGTATACAGCCGGATAAAAAGTCGTAACTAAATGAGTGGACACTACAATCAAGGCTGCAATACCCCTTAATCCATTCAGATATAAGAGCTTAGATGTATTGTGATCACTCTGCATATTTACACCTTAAAAACCAGGGCCTCTGATGCCTTGGCGGCTACAACCACCTCATCACCTATACTTATCTTTTCCGCCTCATCATTATCGACAAAAACGCGGAAGGTCCGTCGGCCTTCTTCAACAGTAAGGAGAGTGTGTATCTCGTCTGACTCCATAGATATAACCCTGGCAGGGATCTGTATTCTGGTACTCAGGCTCTTGCCCAGAAACACCTCTTCAGGTGGCCCCTCCTTTGTGACCCTGCCTTCCTTGAGTATAATAGCATGTTCAGCAAGACGATAGGCCTCTGCCATATCATGGCTTACCATTACAGCAGTGAAGCCAAATTTCTTCTGTAAGCTTATCAACTCATCATAGAGACGCTTTTTTACCGCACTGTCCAGTGCCGAAAAGGGTTCATCAAGCAACAAAAGTCCCGGCTTTTGAGCCAGTGCCCTTGCAATGGCAAGCCTCTGACACTGTCCGCCTGAGAGCTCATGCGGGTAACGGCCCTCCAAGTCAAGGAGCTCCGTCATAGTCATCAGTTCATCTATCCGGCCTGGGTCATTCTCAGCGGCGGCATACTCAATATTATCCCTTACGGTCATGTGAGGGAAAAGAGAAAGATTTTGAAAAAGCATGGCCACTCCCCGCTGCTGCGGAGGAGTAAAGCTCGAATTTGCGGCATCAAACCAGCTTATCCCAGCGGAGCGTATATAACCGCCCTCCCCTTTTTCAAGACCGGCAATAAGCCTTAGCAGGGTGGACTTTCCAGACCCTGAAGGGCCGAATATAACAGTTATCCTGCCCTCTGGAATACTGAACCCGACATCCAAAGTAAATGGCTCGCCCCTGCCCGAGTCAAAGCGCTTTTGTATGTTTATTTCAAGATTTTTCAAACTGCCCTTACCGACTTATGGTTAAATATGTAGACCATCAAAAGAACAGAAAAAGATAGTGCCAGCAATACCAGTGAAATAATGTTAGCCCCACCGTAATTCATGGCCTGCACCTCGTCGTATATGGCTATTGAGGCAACCTTTGTAATACCGGGTATATTTCCACCCACCATAAGTACTACGCCAAATTCCCCCATCGTGTGGGCGAAGGAAAGGACGCCTCCCGTAACAAGCCCCTTCTTTGACAAAGG
>JADFVX010000055.1 GCA_015222755.1 Pseudomonadota bacterium
ACTTTGAAGAACTCCCTCCCGAAGGATGGGTAAGGGTGAGGCCCGAAAAGAGCCACTGGAAAAATGGCTTTGATGTGGCAAGGCCTATCATCGATTCGGAATGCACTGTCACCACGTGCTGCCTGAAAACCCACGCATACGGCGGGGTATTCACCATGTCACTCAAACTCTCCGTCGGGATCACCCATAAAAACAACATGGGGGAACTCCATGGATCTCACAGCAATCTCAGGAAAATGATCGCCGAGATAAACCAGGCATACAGCCCATCGCTCATAGTTCTGGACGGCATTGAGGCCTTTGTTGACGGAGGCCCTGCCAGAGGTACAAAAAAGAGGGCCAGGGTAATACTTGCCGGGACGGACAGGATAGCTATCGATGCCGTAGGGCTTTCCATCCTCAAGGAACTTGGCAGCAACAGTGAAATAATGGATAGGAAGATATTCGAGCAGGAGCAGATCGCAAGGGCGGTAGAGCTAGGCCTGGGCATCTCCCAGCCTGGGCAGATAGAGATAGTAAGTGACGACAAGGCAGGCGGCAATTACGCCTCGCGTCTTATGGATATACTTTCAAAGGCATAGATAGCAGTACCCGCCCCCTCCTTAATCAACAGCTTTCAAATAGTTAATGACGCAGCAAAGCCGCCTCTGTTAAAATCAGGCCATGGAAACAGTTCTGGCAGGGGAAGCCTACCTTCCTCTTTTTATCATCAGCTTTCTCGCAGCAACTCTTATACCTCTTGGTTCGGAATGGCTCCTCGCCTCTATGGTAATTTCCGGGACAAGCCTGCCTGCCACCGTTACCGTCGCCTCGGCAGGCAACTATCTGGGAGCTGTCACTACATGGCTCATCGGGCTTTTCGGCGGTGCCTTTCTGATCAGAAGGGTGCTAAAGATTGACGAGGCAAAGGAAGAAAAGGCAAAGCGTGCTTACAGCCAATACGGGTCATGGTCACTCCTCCTTTCCTGGCTGCCCATAGTGGGCGACCCGCTCTGCCTCGTCGGCGGGATGATGCGTGTGGGCTTTGCCCGTTTTACACTATTCGTCCTCACGGGAAAACTATTGCGCTATTCTGCGGTTGCATGGCTAGCAAAAACGGGGGAAGCCTTCATCAATTAGGTGTCTTTTTGCCGGGGATAGAGATTTTTCACACCACAAAGGCACAAAGATCACAAAAAGAAATAAGTTTTAAAACCACACACATGACCCTTTGCAATCGATACCAACTTGGGATTCAACTATATTTGGTATTTTAATCCTCTGTGCCATTTGTGCCTTTGTGGTAAATTCAAACTTTTTAATGAATAAATATAATTTAAGGAACAATGCCTGACACTAAAACCGACATATTCCCTCTTGCGCCTAAGTTTTATGAAGGAGAGATAAAAGACATATTTTCCGAGGATATCCCCCTCATCGATGTCCGCTCACCCGGGGAATTTGAACATGGCGCCTTTCCCAGTGCTGTCAACATCCCCATACTCGATGATGAACAGCGCCACCAGGTAGGAATATGCTATAAGGAAAAAGGACAGGACGAGGCCATAAAACTGGGGCAAAGTCTCGTCTCCGGTAAGAACAGGCAGGAAAAAATAGACAGCTGGCTTGCGGCGATCGACAAAAACCCGAATATTCTTATCTACTGTTTTAGAGGGGGACTGCGCTCACAATTAGCCCAGGGCCTGCTCCGTGAGGCAGGACTGATTGTCCCGATCATCAAGGGCGGATACAAACGACTCAGGAACTACCTGCTTAGCAACATTGAAGAGCAGGTGGAAAGAAATGATTTTCTGGTGCTCTCCGGCCATACAGGCTCGGGCAAGACAGAGATTCTAGGCAGGGCGGCATCAGAAGGACACAGGGTAATCGATCTGGAAGGGCTGGCAAACCACCGTGGCTCTGCCTTTGGACGGCGCGATACTCCACAACCGACCCAGATAGATTTTGAAAACCTCGTCTCCATACAGTTTTTAAAGGAAGAAAAAAAAGGAACTACTCCCATCCTGATAGAAGACGAGAGCGCTGCCATAGGTCAGGTACGTCTTCCTAAGACTCTATTTGAAAAGAAGAAGGTCTCCCCAATATTCGTTTTACGTATCCCGGTGGAAGAGCGCAGCGAATTTACACTGGATTATTACGTCAAAGAGGTATGGCTCGCATACCGGGAGATGGATGACGCGGCGGACCTCTTCTTTGAATTCTGCAAGGCCCCCTTTGACAGGATAAAAAAGCGGCTCGGCGGCCCTGTTTATGACGAGTGCCTTGCCGACCTTAGAGCGGGTTCCGATGATCTGGCAAAAAGCGGCTCCTTCGAAAGACATAAGGAGTGGATCAGCAAACTCCTTATCCACTACTACGACCCACTATACGCAAAGGGACTCGCCAGAAAAAGTGAGTATATCGTGGGCGAGGGTGACGAGGAAGAGTTTATGTCCAGCCTGAAAAGAGGATAAAAAAGCTATGAGATTCCTGTTTAAACTGGTCGATTACATACTGGCTGTATTCATGGGAGTTGCCAGCGTATGGCTTGTCTCCCTTGTCGTCGGCAGCGGCTGGAACATGTTTATTGCCATGTTTGTCGGGATGTTTCTCGGTATGCTGGCAGTCTTCCCTGCCTTGCTGTTTTCCTGCGGCGTCACCACCGCCTTCCATGTACTGCCCGTGGGGATGCTTATCACCATGTTTACCGGTATGATAGCAGGGATGGCTATTGCGATGGGCGCACTTTCCACATCCCAGCTATATCCACTGGCGATATTTATCGCCGCCACTGTTCAGCTTGCTATAGACCGCTACGATATGAAGCTTAAAGGAGAGGTGCCTCTTGGCAGAACTTAAAGACAAACACTGGTGGGCAAAGTGGGACAGGGCCGCAGGCAAGTTCGACTTTATGAACCGTGGAGTGGAACTGCGCTTTGGCAAGGATAAGCAAGAGTGGTTTTCAAGGGCCAAAGGCCTTACACTCCTTGTTGCAGTGGGTACAGGCCTTGATCTGCCCTACTTCACTAAAGACCACTCACTTGTCGGCATAGACATAAGCAAAAACATGCTGCGTATTGCTGCAAAAAAATGTGAAGGGCGCAAAAACACAAAGCTCATACAGGTAGATGTAGAGACACTCAGCTTTGCCGATAACAGCTTCGACAGCATCGTCACCTCATGCACCTTCTGTTCCGTACCAGATCCCGTGCAGGGGCTGAAAGAACTTTACCGGGTACTCAAACCTGGTGGCAAGATGTATATGTTCGAGCATGTACAATCCAACATATTCTGGATGGCTCCCATGATGGATGCAATGACACTGATCACCCGCCACTTCGGGCCTGAGCTGAACCGCAGAACGGGGAAAAATGTCCTAAAGGCAGGCTTCAGGCTGACAGAGGAAGTAAACATTCACCTCGACATGGTCAAACTCTTTGAGGCTGAGAAGTAAATCCCCTGATTTGTATACGGTCCAAATCTAAGCAACAGAGTTTTTTCTTCCCTGCATATGCCCAACAAGCTGATCTGCCCCCCCAATATAAGTACCGTCCAGCCATATCTGGGGAACGGTGACAGGCGTTTTCGGACCGATTAGAGGTTTCACCCGCGCAAGCATCTCATAAAGAGCTGCCGGGCTTTTGACAACATCGTGATAGGTATATTCTATTTCGGACTTTTCCAGTAATTCCTTTGCCCTATTGCAGTGCGGACATCCTTCCTTGCCGAAGAGATGGCTGCCTTCTATCCTGGTAGATCTGGCATAGGCACCTATGACTGCTTCTGCAAGCAGGCCTCGATTGAGGGCCCTTCCCTGGCTGATGACCTTATCTTCAACCATTACGATGGGAGCATGCCAGCCGCCGCGTAAAAGGGGCCGCCACCACTCTGAAAGCCATTCACGTATATCCAGTTCAAGGGGAAGCCCTTTTAACTCTGTCTTGAGTGTATCGATGATAACATCCTTTGTGAGAGAACACTCCCCGCAGGGGATTTTAATACTGAAAGGACCCCAAGTCCCGGCCCAGCGAAAGAGGACTATCTTTACCGGATTATTTAGACTTTCTTTGTTATCGCCTGTTTGCATATTTATTTCCCAAGTCTGGCAAGCTATGTAAACAAATTATAGGAACTTTGCTCTAATTAGCAAGACATTACAATCTCCCATCTTTCTTAAAATCTCTTCGTTTTTAAGATGTCCTTGAATATCAAGCGATTCAAATTTACAAACAAAAAGGCCCGCTCCAGTCTCGCTGAAGTGGGCCTTTTTAGCTTGTTTGCTTATATAGATTTTTCAGTGGCTTCCTGCTGCCGACTCTCCAGTTTTCCTGGCCTTCCACTCTTCCATAGTTACAGCAAGTTTTTTAGCAGGTGCCCCACTTTTCCACTCTTCCATAGTTGCAGCAACAGCGGATGCACTATGGCTCCTTGCTGGTTTTGACTCTACAGTCTTGATTTTACCTGATACTTCCTTGCCTTGCCAGTACTCTTTAAGATCAGATTTTTCGCCCCTCATATCCCAGAAGGTCCAAGTACCTTCTTTTTTACCATTTTCATACCGTCCACTTGAAAGCTTGTGTCCGTTTCTATAATAGCTGGTCCAGATACCATCTTTACTTCCATCTTTCAGACGAGAGCCGCTACGCTTAAGTTCACCACTGGGGTAATGCTCTTCCTCCACACCTCCACAAGCCGAGACAAATAAAATCAACAAAACAGCTAAAACAGGCAAACCATATCTTTTCATATCCATACCTCACAATAAGCCTAAAAATTTTACAAAAAGTTCGACTTTGCATGATATCAGAATCTGGAACAAAATCAACATTTATCGACTTTCACAATCACTAAAGCCGCCTAAAAAAATATCTGCCCAATTAATGGCGAATCCAAATAAAACTGACTGGCATCAAATAGTCAGGGAGAGAAAATCGGCTCTCTTAACTTGGCCTGTATTTTAACCAATTAACAATATAGATTGAGAGGTGGGGCTATGAAGCTGAAACATAAAGAATTGACCTTTTGTGTATTATTGCTTGTTGTATTTCTGGCTTTTCCTGTGAATGGCTACGCTAAGCTAAAGGTCGGGTGGCTCGTTGATATCAACGCTGATGGGGGAGAAATAACCATCGATGAGGCACTTGGATTCCCTGAGAAGAGGTATATGACCTACACAATTACGGACACTGCTAAGTGGCATATCTGTATACAAAAGGCATGTATTTTAAAAGAGGGAAGAGAGGGATTCCCGGCATTTAAGGAATCTGTGGACAGAGAGGCCTACGGGATGCCATACAGAAGTTTCCGGGTTTTGCTGGATGTTAAGGCTGGCAAGGTAAGAGCGCTGGAAGTGCAAATCACAACGAAGATGCACTGATTCACGCTGCACCCATAAGTTTAAGTGTCATCTTTCAGTTCATACAGCCACCTCACTACAAACCGGGATTAGCACTATCCAGGAGGCCGTCAATTTCATTTCGGTGCCCCCTTGCCTTCTCTTGTCCCCTCCCCTCCTCTGTGCTGAAGCAGACCAGGAACACACTCCATTTAACATCGGGTTGTTATCTGCTAAAATTCATCTCAGAATTCGCTTCCTTTTCCATACTGTCTGTATCCCTTTAGGCAATATGTTATGTAGGGAAAAAGTGTTTGACTCGACAGGCAAAAAAGGTATAATTTCACTCTTTGTTTAACATCTTAGGGAGGGTTCAAATGGGATTAAAAGTAGGTATCAACGGTTTTGGCCGTATAGGAAGAAATGTCTTCAGAGTACTCTCCGGGGAGAGTGGTATTGAAGTGGTCGCAATCAATGACCTGACCGATGCGAAAACGCTGGCTCACCTTTTAAAATATGATTCCGTACACGGCATATTTGATGCCGATGTTACTGCCAAAGATGGTGCCGTTGTAGTAAACGGAAAAGAGGTAGCAATCAGCGCCGAGCGCGATCCTGCAAGCATCCCATGGGGAGACAAGGGAGTCGATGTGGTACTGGAATGCACTGGACTCTTCACAAAGAGGGATGGCGCATCAAAGCACCTTAGAGACGGTGTAAAGAAGGTACTCATCTCTGCCCCCGCAGGAGATCCTGATCTTACAGTCGTCGTAGGTGTTAACGACGGTGATTATGATCCTGCAAAGCACAACATCATATCCAACGCATCATGCACCACAAACTGCCTTGCTCCTGTAGCAAAGGTTCTCCTCGATAACTTCGGCATTGTTAAAGGACTGATGACCACCATCCATGCCTACACCAACGACCAGAAGATCCTCGACCTGCCCCACAAAGACCTCAGAAGGGCAAGAGCAGCAGGGCTTTCCATGATACCCACATCTACAGGGGCGGCAAAGGCCGTAGCACTCGTCCTTCCAGAACTTAAGGGTAGGCTCGACGGTATGGCAGTACGCGTACCCACACCGAATGTATCCCTTGTAGACCTGGTAGTGGAGCTTGAAAAAAGTGCCACAGCCGAGGATATAAATGTCGCTGTCAAGAAAGCGGCAGAAGGCAAGATGAAGGGCGTCCTTCAGTACTGCGACGAACCTCTCGTCTCTGTTGACTTCAACCACAACCCGCACTCCTCCATATTCGATGCCATTTCAACAAAAGTCATGGATGGAAAACTTGTAAAGGTACTTTCATGGTACGACAACGAGTGGGGCTTCTCCAACCGTATGGTAGACATGTTGAAGATCGTTGCAAAAAGCCTTTAGAAGATGGAAGACATACCTTACATTAACGAACTGGACCTGAAAGGAAAAAGAGTTCTTATACGCGCCGACTTCAACGTTCCCCTCGATGAGAAGGGTAATATCAGTGACGACACACGGATCCGTGGTGTCCTGCCAACAATCAACTATGCCCTCGATGAAGGGGCGAAGGTTATCCTTGCCTCCCACCTTGGCCGGCCAAAGGGCAAGTTTATCCCGGAAATGGGCCTGGCCACAGTCGCCAAAAGGCTGGGAAGGCTTCTGGGTAAAGAGGTCAAAATGGCGCCCGATTGTGTAGGTGATGAGGTTAAGACTATTATCAACTACATGGGGCAAGGTGAGGTAGTCCTACTTGAGAACCTCCGTTTTCACCAGGAAGAAGAAAAGAACGATGAGACCTTTGGAAAGCAGCTTGCCGAACTTTGTGACGTCTTTATCAACGATGCCTTCGCCACAGCCCACCGCTCTCATGCCTCAAATATAGCTATTACGCACCATGTACCGGAATGTGCCGGTGGATTCCTTATGAACAAGGAGATGAGCTATTTTGAGAAGGCACTTGGCAACCCGATGCGGCCGCTAGTGGCAATTATCGGGGGAGCAAAGGTGTCGGGCAAGATCGAGGTGCTGGAAAACCTGATCGACAAGGTTGACAAACTCCTCATAGGCGGGGGAATGGCATTTACCTTCCTTAAGGCAAGGGGCTATGATGTTGGAAAATCGCTTGTCGAAAACGACCTTCTTGATATGGCCGGGAAAATCATCGAAAAGGCCAAGACCAAGGGAGTCAAACTTTACATGCCCGTTGACTGTGTGGCAGCTGATAGATTCGATGCAGCAGCAGAGACGAAAGTCGTAGCTATCCAGGAAATCCCTCCAGACTGGATGGGACTCGATATCGGGCCTGCAACGACTATGCTCTTTTCGGCGGCACTGGAAGATGCAAAAACAATCGTATGGAACGGCCCGATGGGTGTCTTTGAGATGGATGCCTTCAGTCGCGGCACCTACGCTATGGTAACTACAGTGGCCAACTCCTATGCCGTGACAATAGTGGGTGGAGGTGATACCGATGTAGCGATCCATCGTGCAGGAGATTCTGCCAAAATATCCTATATCTCTACAGGCGGTGGCGCCTTCCTGGAACTGCTGGAAGGTAAAGACCTGCCTGCTATTAGCGCATTGCATAAGAACAAGGTCAAGCAGAGGGAGGTGACATGATGTTCAGAAAACCCGTTATTGCAGGAAACTGGAAGATGAACACCTTGCCGTTTGAAGGAGTGGAACTGGCACGTTCGCTTAGAGAAAAACTCGGAGAAGTGGCAAATGTAGAGGTAGTAATCGCCCCGCCATTCACCCATCTCCATGCTATCAACGAAGAGGTAAAGGGTACACCTATACGTCTAGCTGCTCAGAACCTTAACGCTAAGGACTCTGGTGCCTATACAGGTGAGATATCCGCAGCAATGCTGCTGACCATGGGCTGTGACTTTGCCATAATAGGCCATTCGGAAAGGCGGCAATACTTCGGGGAAACAGATGATTCGGTAAACGAAAAGATACTGGCCGCACTGGCAAACCAGCTGACACCCATCGTATGCGTAGGCGAGACACTTGAAGAGCGTGAGGCAAACAAAACCCTCGAAGTTATAGCTACACAGCTTTCGGGCGCTCTAAAAGGATTGACTGCCGAGGGCTGGAAGGATATAATCGTCGCCTACGAACCGGTATGGGCGATAGGTACGGGCAAGACAGCCAGCAATGAACAGGCACAGGAAGTCCACGGCTTTATCCGCAGCGAGCTTGAAAAATCACTGGGCAAGGCAATTGCGGACAAAACAAGGATACTCTACGGCGGCAGCGTAAAGCCTGATAGTATTTGCGGACTTATGGATCAGCCGGATATAGACGGTGCCCTCGTGGGAGGGGCCAGCCTCAAGGCTGAAGATTTTGTAAAAATAGTTAATTTCGGGAAAGGTTAAATCATGGATAAAATTGTACTTTCACTTCACATTGCCGTCTCTATCTTCCTTATAGGGACTGTACTTCTTCAGGCAGGAAAAGGGGCCAGCATAGGTGCCTCGTTCGGTGGCAGCAACCAACCCATGTACGGAAGTTCACAGGGTTCTTTTATGGGCAAGCTTACAGCCGGGGCGGCCATAGTCTTTATGTTTACATCCCTAACGCTGGCCTACTTCTCGGCAGGCTCATCATCTTCGTCCATTATGAGTGATCTTGCATCGCCTTCCGCAGAGATGGTACAGGAAGATGCAGCAGCACAGGCGGAAGCAGATAAGGCTTTTGAAGATATTGCAGCAGAGGCTGAGAAGGGAAAGTAGTCCATCCGCCTAATCCTGTTGACCTTTTTCCCTCGAAATGTTACCTTATGCAAACTTAGCCGAAGTGGTGGAACTGGTAGACACGCTATCTTGAGGGGGTAGTGAGATTATTCTCGTGCGAGTTCGATTCTCGCCTTCGGCACCATCTAAAGCCCAAAAGGACTCTTGAATTTCAAGAGTCCTTTTTTTATTCAGGCCTTGCAAAGCGACAAGACTATTGCCTGCCGCCACATACAAGCCTTTTTAAATATGCTCCCCCTCTTTTGTTTTATCTCACAGCGCATCACAAAAAAACAGGGAGGCCCTTTTACTGGAAAGAAAACAAACCTTTGAATAAGTCTAGGCCATGAGCCCATCTCGCCATAGGATCGCATATAGACTATATAAATACTATTGCCCTCCATATTATGTTTGTCCGGGCTTGCAATGGAGGACAAAATGTCTTATTTTTTAAAAAAGAGATATGCTGAAATACCAGCAAGAAATAGTGCAAAAAACTTCCTGAAAAGCTCCGTAGGTACATATTGAACAAGCTGCGCACCTGCTTGAGCCCCTATTATTCCACCCAGCCCGACAAGAAGCCCCGTTTTGAAATCAACGTTGTCAAAGCGGTTGTGTGCGTAGAGTGCCGATGCCGAGATAATCAGGATTACCACAAAAGAAGTCCCCACCGCCTTTTGCGCCGAATATCCCAGAAAAAGCAGCAGGGGCACTGCCACAAACCCACCTCCCAAGCCGGAAAAAGCCCCTACAGCACCTATGAAAAAGCCGATACTGATTAAAATAAAAAGATTAAGCTCCGAGACCATAGGCCACACTGGCAGTATATATAGGCTCAGTCATCAAAACCACATGCCTTTATAAGTTGAATGATCATCTTTTCGTTTGTTGAATCAATATGAGTCGTCTCAAAACCTATGACATGGAAGTCCGGGTTAAACTCCTTCTTGGACCAGCGGCTTACGGCCTCGAAGTCTATCGAAGCGCTTTTCTCAATGACTTCCGGCAAAAGAAGCCGTAATGCGTACGTTTTTCCAGTTTCAATAGAGTCGACACGGACAATCATAAGACCTGTCATTGAAATATCGGCTGCTCGTCCAACAATCTCACCATTATCCCTGTTCAGAACCTTGGCATAGTAGTGCAGGTGGCGTCTTTTATCCTTCCTGAGTACAGAGCTTTCTTTTGCCATATGTAGCTTCCCCAAAAAAAACTCAAGTGACAACTACGTTAAATAAGATGATAGCGGATTTAAAACTATGATGAAACTAAAAAAAGGAGGACTTAGAATAAAGAAAAAGCATTAATTAGGTATTGCTGCATTATTTTCAAACTACAAGTGTAAAAAAATATGACGCCATATCAGTATGTCAGTCATCTCTACAATCTTCATAAATATTGGCAAATACCATATGGTTATCCTGGAAGGCTTCCAGGATAAGTGGATCAAAATGATCAGAGGAAGAGCGACCCTCATGTGCCGTAAGGAGGCTCAAGGCCGTCTCATGTCCAAAACTTTCTTTGTAAGGCCTTTTGCTCCTCAATGCGTCGTAGCGGTCTACAATAATCATAGCCCTGCCCTCAATAGGGATTTCCTCGCCTTTTAGTCCATAGGGATAACCAGTGCCGTCCCAGTTCTCATGATGACTGACTGCAAAACGTGCGGCAGATTTCAAATATTCCGATTCGCTACCGGCCAACATTTCTGAGCCAATAACAGTGTGAAGTTTCATAACCTCAAAATCTTCAGATTCAATCGCCCCTTCACTTTTTAGTATATTGTCAGGTATACCTATCTTGCCGACATCATGCATGGGACTTGCATGAAACATGACATCAGCCTCTTTATCACCCAGGCCGATCTCTTTTGCCATAAAATGGGTATAGTGAGATACGCGTTTGAGGTGAGATGCGGTCCCACTGTCTTTATGCTCAGCCGCAAGGGTAAGTCTGTAAATTGTATCTATAAAAGATTCATCCAGGTCCCGGGTCCTCTTTTTGACTTCGGCCTCAAGCTGCTCGTTGTAGTTGACGAGAAAATCGTTATGCGCCTTTATGGTCATTACGTTTTTCAGCCGTAGCGTGAGATCAATAAGATCAACGGGTTTGGTAAGATAATCAACTGCTCCCAGCTCTAAACCGCGATATTTAGACTGAACCTCTGATAGTGATGTAAGCATAATAACCTGGATATTTTTGGTTTCATCATCACTCTTTATTTTTTCACAGACCTCATGACCGTCCATCCCCTTCATTATTACATCCAGCAGGACAATATCGGGCTTAGATTCTCTTACTAAATCAAGGGCCTCCTCACCACTAAAAGCTTTAGTGACAGTATATCCCATAGGTAAAAGCAGATCGCTAATAAAGGTGACCTGTAAGTGATCATCATCAACTACTAAGATCTTTCCTTTGCAATCCATAACCCCCCCCCTTTTTTACAGGCACAATTTTATTTTATACTAACAAACAAGAAAAGAAAAGGGGGAGAAATTACAGACTGTCTCTGAAGTTTTTTTCGATATCTCTATAGGAAAGATATAGAACAGAGCGGATCGCCTCAGATATGCTTTTCCCTTCACCAAGAAGCTCAAGAATATTTTTAATATATGCAAGGCTGTATTCATCGATTATGTAGTCAACTGCCAAGAGTGAGGTAGCATAAGCCCTTAAGGCTGTTGACCTGTCAAGTCGTATAAAAGAATCTTCCAACTGGTCAAGCGGGACAGGGCCGCCCATTCTTTGTAAAAAGTTCTTTGCCCTTGATATATCGGCTCCCTCCTCTAATTGTGCAAGCCCTTCATTAAGCCAGGTAGGGCAATTGCCGCCAGTTGCCTGATGTATCAGCGCATGAGTATATTCGTGGTATACAACACGCATAAGCTCATCAGTTTTTTGTGATATGCCACCTGAAGGCAGTCGTATCTTCCCGTCATAAAGCCCTCCGGCCCAGGCGGGGCTGCGCGTTACATCACTAAACTGTTGCTTGGTATACAATATTACAGTCACCGGTTTTTCCGGGTACACCCCAAGGTCTGCACCTGCTTTGTGGTAGGCCTCCTCCAGCAACATGAGTAGCAAATATCCAGTTTCTGCATTTTCAGGGCCATTGTATTTGACAAAAAAATTGAAACTCTCTTTTCCGTCAAAACTGTCTTCTACAACTTCCCTTTTTATCTTTTTTAAAAAATCTGCAGCTCTGGAATTTGCAGGATTTATCTCCAGCGCCGACTCAAAGTGCCTTTCCGCATCTTCAAGCCTGTTCATTTCATAGAGCAGGGTTCCCATAAGAACATGCGTATGGGGATCATCTCCATCAAGGAGTATAGATCTTTCAATATCTGCCAGTGCACCAGACCTGTTCCCTGTCTCTAAAAGAGCAATCCCCCTCCCTTTATAAGCAGCTGAGCTTGGATTTGTATCAATGGATCTGCCAAAACGCTCAAGAGCAGTTTCATATTCCTTAGCTCTTAATGAATTCCAGCCCGCTGCGACATAAGCAGTGGCAAGATTATTTTTTATAATCTCCTCAGAAGGGAAACTCTCCATGGCTTGGGAAAATCTTTCTATTGCCTCATCAAAACTTCCGGCATTCATCAGTGCAAGTCCTTCATCGTTAATTGCAAAAGAGCCAAGGTTCACGGGATCTAAGGCTTTTCCCAAAGTAGGTTCTGTTGTAAGAGGTGCAGACGCTTCCTGAATGGCAGCAGCCTTATCTTCATCTAATGATTGAGGGGCAAGTTCAGGGCTTTCCCATGGCCCGAGAAAGATAATCCCAAGCAATATAAGAACAAAGACAGGCAGCAAAAACAGCTTTTTGCGGGAAGACTGTCCCCTCCCCGCCACGTAAACCTGCCTTCTTTTACCATCATTAATGCCAGTTTTTTTCATGTTTGATAATCCCGTAGTTGACAATCTATTTATATAATAAACTTGACAAGATTGTCAAAATAATGCTAAATTTTCTCTTTTAAGTTTCTAACAGTAAAGATTTTGGAGGAAGAACTTGGCAAATCATAAGTCTGCAATCAAAAGACACAAGCAGAGTCTGGTCAGAAAAGAAAGAAACAGGGTTGTAAAGTCTGGCCTGAAGACTGTAGCAAAAAAAGTTGAAACCGCCGTTTCAGGAAATGAAGCAGAGACAGCTGGCAATTCACTCAAGGAAGCGGTAGTAGCCCTTGACAAGGCTGCAAGAAAAGGCGTTATCCATAAGAAAACGGCTGCAAGAAAGAAGTCAAGACTGACAAAAAAGGTCAACGCTCTTTCCGCCTGATTTTCTCAAAAAGACTCATGAAAAAAGGGGAAGCTTAATGCTTCCCCTTTTTTATTATATTTTTCATCTATTTACAGACCTGAAACATAAAAAGTTCAAGGGCTCTTTCTTTATCTATCCGGGTGGATTTAAACTTCACATCAAGCTCAAATAAGTTTTCATAGGCCTTAGCCAGTTCGTCTTCACGAAAAAACTTCACCTGCCTTAAGTAGCTTTTAAAAATAAAGGGAGGAAGACTTATCCTCTTCCTGATCTCATCTTCACCGGCACCCCGATTTTTCATAGAAACACCCGTCCATATCAGCCTAAGTTGGCGCACTATCATACTGATTATCATGATGGGGCTCTCACCGCCTTCCAGGAGCTTTTTAAGATAAATGAGCGAGTCCTTCAGGTTTTTTGTGGCTATGGCATCGGTAAGCTGAAAGACAGTCCTGGTCCTGGAATCCACAGTGACTGCCTCAACATCTTCAAGTTCTATGCGTTTGCTATCGCCAACATAGAGGGACAGCTTTTCTACCTCACTGGAGATACTGGTCAGGTCGTTCCCTATTATCTCAACAAGATACCTGGCCGCAGCACCGGAGACCTCTACACCTTTCTTTTTAGCCAGCCATCTGATCCATTTAGGCATCTCCCTTTCGTGAGGGTGGCTGTGCTCAACAAGTCCGCCGGCTTTTGATATGGTAGAAAAGAATTTCTTACGTTTATCTGCGGAGCGCCCGACAAATACCATTGTTGTCGAAGGTGAGGGGTTGGCAAGGTAAGCAAGAAGCATCTCCTGCTCGTCGCCCTTGAGCTTTTCAGCATCTCTGAGTACCACCAGCCGTTTTGGGCTCATCACAGGCAGTGTAGACGCCGCAGAGACAAGCTTCGAGACATCGGCATCACCGTAATAAAACTGGTCAAAATTGAAATCAGGGATACCTCCCTGCAAGGCGGCCTCCTTAAGTCTGGCAAATGATTCTGTCTTGAGAAGGTCCTCCTCCCCGTAGAGGTAGTAAAAGGGCCTTAGCTCACCATTCTTAAGCTCTGCAAAAAGCTCCTCGGGTTTCATCAAAAACCTTCAAAGACAGAGTCATGGATCAGTTCCGCAAATTCGCCTGCCAGCTCTTCCTTTGCCGTCCTGCGGCTGCTTTCAGCCTCTACAATCTCGCCCGGGACAACACTGTAGTCAGTCATCTCCTTCAGGCCCTTGCCCTTCCATACAGTGCCACTTCCTTCTCTGGCAACAAGCAGCGAATCAATAATCACCTGGACCCGGTAGTCCCTTGCCTGATCTGCAGCAGAGAAGGAGACCGGGGTATCGCTATATGTGAGGATTGTTGTTGTCAGTACAAGATCGGCCTCTGACTCACTGACCACCTGCAGCCTTTGGCTGCGGGAAAATTCCTCGGCGATTGCCGAGTCAAGAAGCGGCCCAAGGTCGGCCTGAAAACTTTTATTTTCAACAGGCAAAATCGCTATGGTCCTGTACTTTCCGGGGAGGGAGTTTCCCATGCCTTTCAGGTGGTAACCGCAGCCGCTTATAAAAACCAGTGCCGCGAGGGTTATAAAAAATGTCCTGTTTAACATAACTAAGCCTTGATCTCTATTTTGCAACAACTATATTGACCAGTCTTTTGGGGACATAGATAAGCTTGAGTATCTCAGCACCGTCAATAAAGCGCAGAACCTTTTCATCGGCCAGGGCGGCAGCCTTAACGTCTTCTTCCGAAGTAGCTGCGGCCAGGAGCAGTTTCTCTCTGACCTTGCCATTGACCTGCACAGCGATAGTCATCTCATCTTCCACCGCAGCCGCCTTATCAAATTCCGGCCATGCCGTGTTTGCTACACGTCCCTCCTTGCCGAGTAGCTCCCAAAGCTCTTCCGAGAAGTGAGGGACAAAGGGTGCGAGCAGGAGTATTACCGCCTCTATGGCCTCACGGAAGACAGCCTTGTCCTCCTCAGCAGCCAGCTTGAACTGGCCCATGCTGTTGACAAGCTCCATAACGGCACTGATGGCGGTGTTGAAGTGAAAACGCTCACCCACATCTCCCGTAACCTTCCGGATAGTCTGATGGGTCTTACGTCTGAGATTCTTTGCATCCCCCTGGGGAATGCCTCCTGAAAAGGCCTCGACTGATTTTATATCTGCCAGCGATTCATGGACGAGACGCCATATCTTGCTCAGGAAACGGTAGGCACCCTCTACTCCGGCCTCACTCCACTCAAGGTCCTTTTCCGGTGGCGCAGCAAAAAGCGAAAACAGCCTCGCCGTATCAGCTCCGTAATCCTTTATAAGGTGATCGGGGTCTACCACGTTCTTCTTGGACTTGGACATCTTTTCCGTCCGCCCGGCAATTGCAGCCTTTCCGCATTTGATACACTTGCCTTCATCCACCTCTTCCGGTGCCAGCCAGCCGTGTTCCTCACAGCGGTTTGACTCCATGCAGACCATACCCTGAGTGAGCAGGTTCTTGAAGGGCTCATCACCGGAGACCATCCCGAGGTCACGCAGCACCTTGTGGAAGAAACGTGCATAGAGAAGGTGCATGACGGCATGTTCCACACCGCCTATGTACTGGTCTACTGGTAACCAGTAGTCGGCCTTCTCCTTATCGACAGGGGCCAGGGCATGGCGCGGAGAGGCGTACCTTGAGTAGTACCATGACGATTCTACAAAGGTATCCATCGTGTCAGTCTCGCGCTTTGCAGCGCTGCCGCATGTAGGGCAGGTAGTATTAACAAAGGACTCCACCGCAGCAAGCGGTGAGAGGGTCTTTGCATCAAAGTTTATGTCTTCTGGAAGGGCAACTGGCAACTGGTTTTCAGGTACCGGCACGGCGCCGCACTTGTCACAGTGAATTATAGGTATGGGCGTGCCCCAGTAACGCTGGCGCGATATGCCCCAGTCACGAAGCCGGTAGTTTACAGTGCCCTTTCCAGCCTTTTCCGTCTCAAGATGGGAGGTAATAGCCTCTTTCGCATCGATGCTCTTCATGCCGTCAAACCTGCCTGAACCTGCCATAATACCCGGTTCTACATAAGCTGCCTCCATAGCAGCAGGATCAAGGATCTCATCTTCGGGCTGTATGACGACCTTTACAGGGATATCGCAGGCCCTTGCAAATTCGAAATCTCTCTGATCGTGGGCAGGGACGGCCATCACCGCTCCCGTACCGTAATCCATCAGGACGAAGTTCGCCGTGTATACTGGTACCTTCTCGCCGTTTACTGGGTTTATGACATACCCCCCCGTAAAGACACCTTCCTTTTCTTTAGACTCATCCGTTCGGCTCGCCTTGTCTGTCGCCTTCATCTTCGCAACAAAGGCACCGACTGCGGCCTCCTGCTTAGTCCCGCGGCTCAACTCATTGACCATGGGATGCTCAGGTGCAAGGGACATAAATGTAACACCGAAGAGTGTATCGGGGCGGGTAGTAAATACATTTATGACTTCATCACTGCCGTCTACCCTGAAATCTATCTCGGCGCCAAGGCTCTTCCCTATCCAGTTACGCTGCATGGCAAGAACCTTTTCAGGCCAGCCGGGGAGTTTATCGGTAAACTCAAGTAGCTCTTCCGCATATTCGGTGATCTTAAAAAACCACTGTTCAAGAGACTTATCCACCACCTTGCTGTCACAGCGCCAGCATTCCCCCTCAGCAGAGACCTGCTCGTTGGCAAGTACGGTCTGGCAGTTTTCGCACCAGTTGACAGAGGAGGTCTTCTTGTAGACCAGTCCCTTTTCGAACATCTTCGTAAAAATGAGTTGTTCCCATCGGTAATATGCGGGGTGGCATGTTGCTATCTCACGCGACCAGTCATAGGAAAAGCCCATCTTCTTGAGCTGTACGCGCATGTAGTCCATATTTTCATAGGTCCACTTTGCCGGGTGGGACCTGTTCTGTATCGCAGCATTTTCAGCGGGAAGTCCGAAGGCGTCCCAACCCATAGGGTGGAGAACATTGTATCCCTGCATGGCCTTAAAGCGGGCCACCACATCACCAATGGAGTAGTTCCTCACATGTCCCATATGGATCTTGCCCGATGGGTAGGGAAACATCTCAAGGATGTAATATTTTTTTCTGGACGGGTCCTCAGAGGCCTCGTAGGTACCCTCTTCCTCCCATATCCGCTGCCATTTTTCCTCGATTTCTGAGGCACCGTAACGCGCTTCCATCATATGTCTCCAGAGTGATTTAAAACAGGGATAATACTACTGATAAAGGGAGGTTTTGTCAATGAGACAAAGGCCTTAAGGCAGGGAATTCAGATCAGTCAGAAACAAGTTGAGGGAGGCCGGTATTGCGGTCAAGTCGGATGGCATACTCCCCTGCCATTACCTGAAGGAGCTCATCTCCGGCAAAAATTCTGCGCCATCCTCTTAGAAGACGGTGCGATTTTGCGTCAGACTGCGGGCCTTCGGCAAGGAGTGCCGTCACCTCGGCACGGGTTGTAAGCAGTCCCATATCAAGACCGGAAGAAAGGCATTTGCCCTTCAGGTAGGCAAGTGCAAGGTCGATTCGGGTACTAAGAATTTCATCCACTCCATTTCTTGAAGGAGGCAATGAGATATCTTCGCCACCTGTTTCAAGTCCCTTCTTGATCGCCTGCACAACTGCCCTCCCGTAACAGCGCACATCACGGTCCGAGATAGCCTTAATGTACTGCATCTCTTCCTTACTTCCCGGTCTGCGCTTGGCCAGTGTCACAACAATGTCATCCTTCAGTATATGCCCGCGCGGGCGATCATGGCGGCGCGCCTCTTCCTCACGCCATGCGGCCAGCTCACGCAGAACGGAAAGCTCGTCCCCTCCCATCCTGGATACACCTTTAAGTCGGCCATACTGTGTGCGGGGATCCTTTTCTTCGTACAGCGCCGGGTCATCATATACGCTAAGTTCTTCAGCCAGCCATTCCGAGCGGCCCGCATCATCTACTCGCTTAATCAATTCATCCATAACCCTTGGCATATAACGAACATCATCTATAGCATAGGCAACCTGCCTGTCAGACAAGGGCCTGCGCAGCCAGTCTGTTCTGGACTCTGTTTTAGGAAGGGACACACCGACGACCTCTTTCAAGAGATCCATAAGGGATATAGTGGAAGAAAGCCTTGCAAAACCGCCTGCGAGGCGCGTGTCAAATATGTTTTTCGGATACGCGCCCGTGGCACGGCGAAGGATATAGAGATCCTGCTGGGCATCGTGAAGTATCTTGACGACGCTCTCATCTTCCAGAAGCTGACCAATGGGGGAAAGATCGTCTATAGCAGGGGCGTCGATTAGGAAGTTTTCCTCTTCAGAAAGCCCTATCTGTATAAGACCAAGCTGGGGGAAGTAGGTCCGCTCCCAGACAAACTCAGTATCTATTGCTGCACGACCGGCCTTTTTCGCCCTTTCGACGATCTCTGCCAGCTCAGCACTCTTTTTTATCATTATTTCCCTTTCCTGCTACAAAGGGTGGCATACTACGGGATAGTGTTTATTTTGTCAAATAGACGGCATAATGTCCTACAAATTATGGCTGGATTGCCTGGTTTAAGCTGCCTATTTGCCGCAATAGGCAGGTTTGCTGCCATTGAAGTAAAAAACAAAGGGGAAAAAGCAAGCAAGAGCCCACAACTTGCACTATTTGTCTTTCCCGTATAGATCAAAAAATTTATTTTTCACAAAAAAACTATGTATTCTGTCACTAACATATTCATGCCCCTGCGGTGTCCAGTGTTTACCATGAGATGAATACATGTAAAAATTACGCAGGTCGATATGTGCAATTTTATTGGCATTCAATACACTCTCAAGCTGACCATCCTTGCTTTGAAAACCGACAAGCAAGCTGGCACCATTTTCCTCAACAATCCGGTTCATTTCGACAACTATAGCCTCAGTTGGATCATCAAAAGCCATCACAGGGGTTGCAAAAAAATGGAAGTAAAGTTTTACAGCCGCCCTCATCAAGTAACTTTTTGTCAAAAATCTATATTCGGAAAAGATATAGTTTACTGATTTGGGGACGGGGACTCCAGCCAGCAAAAGACGGCCACCTTTCAATTGAAAGTAAGGCTTATAATAACCATCATTGTTATTATTTAGAGAATTATCTTCTCGGTCATTATGGGTAAATATAAGAAAAACAAGATCAGGGTCATAATGTTTAAAAAATTTTCTGAGAAGTAGATACTGCTGGTCTGTTCCATATCCACTAACTCCCAGGTTGAACACATCAAAATCCTGACTCAACTTGCCCAATTGTTCCGTAAACCTTTCATACTGTTCCACGTCATATCCCCAAACAAAAGAATCACCCAGAAAAATCACCCTCGGCTTTTTCTTAACACCGGGGAGTTCCCCTCTAAAACCTAAGCTGTTGTGTGATACATCTATCTTTCGGCTTCCACTAAAAGACTTTTGGCTATTTTCCTGAGGAAACCACCCAAGCTCTTTGTCATAACGGTAAGTGAGGTTCCTTTCATCTGATATAACATCAAGCTTCTCTCTTAAAAAAATCGGCAGCTAATCTCTGCCGCGAGGGTAAACAGTAGCACAGAAATGACAACAGTAAGAAATGGAAGGATTCTATTAGAATGTTTCATTTTTTTCATGGCTTAGCTCGCCCTATATACTGCCCCACCAGCTGCGACTGTATGTAGCTAATTTCACCTGTCTTTTTATTGAAGTATATGGGGTTGCTGCCCTTGAAGGCAGCGTCTTGGTTTTTTGCTATTATAAACGCAGCAGCATCCCAGAAAAATAGCCACCCCGAATCATCAGCACACTCCACCCCTTCATACACGGCGACCTCCCTTCCTGAAGTCTTGAACTCCTCGTTCAGGTATGCAAGCACTTGTTCACCCGCCTCAGCTTTGTCCTCTGTCGGGTTCAGACATAGAAACACAATGTCTTTTTGTCTCACAGCACTCCGGGAGAACTTTTTATATACCAGATAACCGGCAAGAGTTGAAAGGACAAAGAAAATCAAAATCACAATGTAAGAAATACTACTCATTTAATCCCTGCCTATACGCCATAAAAAACCCGCCCCCTGTAAAAGGAAACGGGTTTTAGACTTCACATTAATACAGCCTCAGGCCACTTTGGCTGCCGCCTCGACACCCTGAGAAAAATCGGTCGGCACAGTTGCTGTGCGAGAGCCAAGCTCCTTGTCTATAGTGAGCAGGGCGTTTTTATCGTCACCGATGAGTTTCAGCTTAGCCACTATCTCATTAACTGTATCTTCCTCCTCTACCTGCTCAGTTACATACCACTGCATGAATATCTGCGTAGCGTGGTCCTTTTCTTCGATGGCGAGATCCATAAGACCATTTACGTTCTTTGTCATAAACTGCTCATGTTCTAAGGTCTTTTCAAAGATATCAAGGAGAGAGGTGAAGCCGGAGAGCGGCTCCTCGACAGCGCTGAGAACTACCTCTCCACCCTGACTTTGAAGATACTCATACTGCTTCATGGCATGAAACATCTCTTCGTGGTACTGCGCCATAAACCAGACGGCACATCCCTTAAGAGCGATATTTGCACAGTGGGCAGACATCCCCATGTATATATAGGCGGAGTGCATCTCCAGGTTGATTTGCCTGTTGAGTGCCTTTTTCATCTTTTCTGAAATCATACTTACCCCCTAGGTAAAGCTGTTTACATATAAATATAACGGCTGATCTTTGGGCTGTCAAACCACCCCATTCACCAGGTCTCTTCCTTTACTTCCCTGTCTCCAAGTTTAAATGTATCGTGAAGAACCCGAACTGCCAGCTCCGTGTATTTGGACTTGACAACGCAGGAGACCTTGATCTCCGAGGTGCTGATCATCAAAATATTGATGCCCTCTTTGGAAAATGCATCGAATACGGAAGAAGCGATTCCAGCGTGGCTACGCATCCCCACACCGATTACAGAGACCTTGGAGATATTCGGGTCTCCGGCAACTCCTTTGGCACCCAGCTCTTCACCGGCCTTTTCCACCAGCGACATCGCCTTTTTAAAATCACCCTTCGGGACGGTAAAGGTCATATCCGTATGTCCGTCCTCACTGACGTTCTGGATAATCATATCGACGTTGATATTCGCATCTGATATGGGCCCGAACAGTTTGGCCGCAATTCCCGGCGTATCCGGTACACGTATAATAGTGATCTTGGCTTCGTCCTTATTGTAGGCGATGCCAGATACTGCAACCTCTTCCATAGACTTGTCCTCCCTGGTTACCATGGTGCCTGTATTTTCCGAAAAAGTCGATCTCACATGGATCGGCACATTATACTTTTTAGCAAATTCAACGGAGCGGGTCTGGAGTACCTTCGCCCCAAGGCTGGCCATCTCCAGCATCTCGTCATAGGCTATCCTGTCCAGCTTCCGCGCATTTTCACATATAGTCGGGTCTGTAGTATAGACGCCCTCCACATCAGTATATATATCGCAGACATCAGCCTTGAGTGCCGCCGCAATAGCCACGGCACTGGTATCGGATCCCCCGCGCCCCAGTGTAGTGAGGTTCCCATCTTCATCGGCCCCCTGAAAACCAGCCACTACGACAATGCGGCCTTCCGACAGGTCTTTGTGGATCTTTTCAGAGTCAATACTCTTTATCCTTGCCTTGGAGTGGGCAGAGTCAGTGGTGATTTTCACCTGTGAGGCGGTATATGAGACGGCAGACTGCCCCATATCATGAAGCGCGATAGCAAGCAGGGCTATAGTCACCTGTTCACCGGTGGAGACGAGTACGTCATACTCTCGTTCACTTGGAGACTCGGCTATCTCACCTGCCATGGCCACAAGCTTGTTCGTCTCACCCGACATGGCGGAGACAACTACGACAACATCGTTACCCTTCTCTTTTTCACTTATTACTCTGCGGGCGACATTTTTTATTTTCTCAGTACTGCCGACGGATGTGCCGCCAAATTTTTGGACTACAAGTGCCACTTTACCTCTAGAACATAGAATTCAATTATATTTTTTAAAAAACCACAATCCTTCCGCTAAACCCACCTCCCCTTTCATAAAAAGGGGAAATCAAACAACTAAATTACTGCCTGCGCCGCCCCATCTTGTGGATTGCAAGGCCCTCAGTGTCTTCCCATGCTTCCTGAAGGCTTTCCGCCAAGCTTGGATGAGCGTGTATGGTATCAGCAATATCTTCTGCGGTACAAGCCTTTTTCATAGCCAGTGTAGCCTCAGCGATAAGGTCTGAGGCATGCGCCCCCATTATATGAACACCGAGGGTGCTGCCATCACCCTTTGAGGTGAGAACCTTGACGAAACCATCCTCCTCACGCATGGCAATGGCCTTGCCATTGGCAAGATATGGGAATCGGCCCACATTATAGGCTATACCTTCCTTCTTAAGCGACTCCTCTCCACGGCCTACAGATGCTATCTCGGGATGAATATATATGGCGGCAGGAATATAACGGTAGTCCATCTGAGCCTCCTTTCCCATAGCATTGGCGGCAGCAACCTTTCCTTCCTGGGCCGCAACATGAGCAAGGTTCCATCCTCCCGTAACATCACCAACGGCATATATCCCGGATACGGAGGTCTCCATCTTTTCATTTACCCTGATAGCACTATTCTCTACAGCGATACCTGCTTCTTCAAGATCAAGACCAAAACTGTTCAAGCGACGACCAACGGCAACGAGAACCTTATCGGCAGTTATTTCCTTTTCATCGGACAGGCCGACCTTTACGCTATTACCTGACACCTCACCCAGAACAACAGATTGACCGCATATTATCTCTATCCCTCTTTCTTCAAATCGTTTTTTGATGAGCCGAGACACCTCTTTTTCACAGCTCGGCAAAATACGATCCAGCTGCTCTAAGATTGTGACCTTGGTTCCTATTCTGGCGAAGATATTTGCAAACTCACAGCCTACAATACCACCACCGACAATGAGCAGGGATGCCGGCATCTTTGGAAGTGCCAGCACCTCTCGATTTCCAATAATATTTTTACCATCAATACGTAAAGGCGGTATATCAGCCGCTTCAGAACCCGTTGCTATGATAATATTTTTTGCTTCTATTATCTCTGATTTAAGTGGTGTCTCGACCTGAACCCTGCCGGGGGAATTTATCGTCCCTCTGCCATTAAAAATATCTATCTTGTGCTCTTTAAAGAGTTTCTCAAGACCTCCGCGCAAGTGCGTAACCACCTCCGCCTTGCCTTCCATAGCCCGGTCAAAATCAAAATCTACCCCATGCGCCTTAACACCAAATTTATCCCCCTCGCCTATCTGGCGTAGAAGTTCGGACATTGCATAGAGGTTTTTAGTAGGGATACAACCGTGGTTTAGACATGTACCTCCCAGAGATTCCCTCTCAACTAGAGCAACCTTTCCGCCAAGTTGAACGCCACGTATGGCGGCGCTGTATCCGCCGGGCCCACCACCTATTATACAGATATCGTAATTCAAGAGGCCACCCCTTTCATGTCTTCCCTCAAATGCTCAACTAACTTCACATAACGCTCGCCTATGCCCTTTAATTCTAAATTTCTACTTTCTTTACCCTTAATCATTATCTTTATCTCAAGGTATTCAGAGGGAAGTATCTGGGGAGCAACATCAGCCCACTCAACAACTGCCAGACCATCACCATCCATATATTCATCAAAACCCAGATCATCCACATCGTCAGCGCCTTCAAGGCGGTAAAGATCAAAATGGTACATGGGAATACGGCCGTCATACTCATTAAGCAGCGTATAGGATGGACTGCTAACATCATCTTCCGAAATGCCAAGACCCGTTGCCAGGGCCTTTACAAAGGTCGTCTTGCCAGCCCCCAGTTCGCCGGAGAGGGCAATCATATCACCGGCTCGCACAACAGAACCCAGCTCTCTTCCAAGGGAATTAGTTTTTTCAACACTGTCTGCGACAAACAAAAAAGGGGTGTTCATTGCTAAAAGGGAGGTTTGGGGATTATTTTGCAGCCATCGTCTTTACGATATCATCCTTGCCAACAATACCGGCAAGCTTATCCCCATCAAGAACAGGGATAGTGTGGTAACGTTTATCCGACATAATAGACGCTATCTCGTTAAGCGGAGTATCGATGTTAATGGAGGTGACGTCTTTTGTGTATACATCACTTACTTTTGAGCCCGTCATCTTTTTAAGCTCCTTCTCAAAATTACGCATACTGTCGAGATAAACAACGGCATCAAATATGGCCACTACAGTGGGAATGTGCATTTTCTTCGTCTGGTCGATGAGATCACTTTCAGTAATAATACCCTCAAGACAGCCATTCACATCAACAACAGGGGCACCACCTATACTGTTATCATGGAAAATACTGGCTACTTCTGAAATAGGTGTTTCGAGGTTAACTGTGACGACATCAGTCGTCATAATGTCTTTAGCTGTAAGCATGGTTTTAGTTTCCTTTTTTAGGTGATAATAGTCAAGACTTTTCAGTGCAATCACTTCAAACAAAAACAAGCTGATGGCATGCACACCAAAAACTTACCCTTGACTTAACAAAGGTCTCATTTTAACATAAAAAAATGAAATTAAACTATCTGAAAATCATCCTCTTATTTTTATTGATTACTGGCGCATGTTCCCTGCCTCCCGAGAGAAAGATTACCCTCGACCAGCTAAAGAAAAGTGAGCTCGCCTACTACGTTATCAAGGATGACATGCAAAACATGCTGGATGAACTGAACAAAACAGGCGAAGTCGTCGTAACTGCAGAATACTTTGGGAAAGAGGTCCTTATAAAAATATACGCAACCTCAAACGAGGGTCTGGTAGTAGAGCAATTTCAACAAAAAAATTAACCCAACAACTAAGCCTTGGTGATTTAATCAATCTAAGGCAGCAGAGTCTCCCTCCCTTTTGGCCTCAAACAAGGTTTTATACCCGAGAATACTCTTATAAACAGCAGATGCTATCTTTTGCCTTGCCGCACTACTATTTAACATCTCAAGGTCTAAGCGGTTAGACATAAAACCCAGCTCCACCAGAACAGCCGGCATAGTAGCTCCGGCGAGGACTATAAAGGGGGCCTGTTTTACACCACGATCTGTGGTATCTAGCGCCTTTCCCATATTCCCGTGCAAGGCCTTTGCAAAACGGGAGCTATCCTCCATATGCTCTGTCTGGGCCATATCAAACAGGATAGCAGCAAGATCAACATCCATTGAATCAGCTTTCTCTTCAAGCAGCACAACACTGTTTTCAGCTTCAGCTGCGGCCATAGCGTCCTCATCACTGGCCTCAAGGCTCATAAAAAAAGTCTCTATACCTCTTATGGAAGACCTCTTTGTTGAATTGGCATGTATGCTTACAAAAATATCAGCAGCAGCACTGGAGGCTATCCTGTTGCGCTCTTCCAGTGGAACAAAATAATCACCCTCCCTTGTCAGCAGAACCCTTACCCCTATTTTTTGTTCAATAAGCCGCTTGACCTCCCTCGCGATTACAAGCACCAGGTCTTTCTCCTTGGTCCCGTCCGGGCCTATAGCTCCGCCATCTCGGCCACCGTGACCTGGGTCTATCACAATGGTTTTGAAAAGCCTGTCCACCCGCTCTGCATCTACACTTGGCAGGCTGACATCAGCTTTACCTAAAAGGCCCGAAAGCCTGGAGACTGTATCCATATCAACAAACAAGATACCTCTCTTAAAAAAAGGAGGTTCTTTGAGTGTTATCACTACATCGCCTGCCACCAAATATCTGCTCCCCGGCATGAGCCTGACTTCAGCCTTGCCTGAAGATATGGTCACAATACCGGTTTCAGGCATCCACGACAGGTTAGCACCAAGGGATTTAACTGTTTCAAGTAGCGGGGTATATTTATCCGAAGAAAAAGATGCGCCCGTAGAGTTGCTGGCGGATAGAAGGTCTGCCTGGGATGTAGTCGGGAAAACATTGAAGATGAGTACGAGGGCTAAGAGTATGACGTTTCTTTTAATCAACTTTTATTTCTCTTACGTGATAGGGATGTAAAAGTCCTGCTTTACTCGTTGCTACCCCGCCTTTATGGCGGGGTAGCAGAGTTAAAAATTTACAATTATTTTCTATTTGGATGATTGTTTTTGCAGGTATTTGAAATAATCACTCTTAGTGGATAAAACCAGCCAGTCCTTTTCAGACAGAGTTGACTTATAGCTCTCCATTGTTTTTATGAAAGCATAAAATTCTCTGGAGTCCCTATTCTGATTGTAGGCTTTGGCATAAATGCTACTCGCCTCGGCATCGGCCTTACCTTTAAGTTCCTGAGCTATCCTGTATGCCTCAGATTCTATCTTCTTCAGCTCTCTGCCCTTGTCTCCCAGTATCTTCGAGGCAGCGCCCTGGCCCTCGGAACGAAATTTGTCGGCAATCCGCTTACGTTCCGTTATCATACGCTCGAATATCTTCCTCTGTACTTCCTGGACATAGTTAATCCTTTTTAGTCTGATGTCGAGAAGTTCAATACCAAGCTCAAGGGTCCTGGGGGCCGCAGCCGTAAGAATCTCCTTCGTTATCTTGTCGCGCCCATATTTAATCGTCTGCAAGGCTCCGGAGCCATCTTTCAGTCCAACCTCATCGGCTATGGCAGACTCACGGTTGGTGGAACGAACAATCTCTACGAGATCATGCTTGGCAATAGCGTTTCGAGTTTCTCCGTCAAGGATGTCGTCCAGCCTGGACTGTGCGCCCCTTTCATCTCTCACACGCTGGAAAAAGAGGAGGGGATCTTTAATACGCCAGCGTGCATAGGTGTCCACCCAGATAAAACGCTTTTCCTTGGTCTGGATCTGGTTTGGTGACCCGTCCCACTCCAGGAAGCGCTTGTCGAAATAGTTTGCATGTTCTATAAAGGGCACCTTGAAGTGTATTCCCGGAGTAATAATAGGGTCACGTACGGGTTTACCCATCTGAGTTATAACAACCTGCTCTCTCTCTGTAACGACAAAGGCAGAGTTATAAAGTCCGAGGGCCGAAAGTGCAACAATAACCAATAATGCCAATACTTTATTCATCATTTCATCCCCCCCTGACCGAATTGAAAGAGAGGCAATATTCCCGACGCTTCTCCATCTGTGATCATTTTCCTACCAACCTTTTGCAAGGCCTCATTCATCGTCTCAAGGTAGATACGCTGACGCGTAACCTCCTTTGCCTTCATATATTCACTAAAAATAGAATTGAA
>JADFVX010000056.1 GCA_015222755.1 Pseudomonadota bacterium
CAATAATATACTTTGTGCTAATGGTTTCCGTAGGATCTTATTGGATAATTACAAAACCATCAAAAAAGTACTTGTGCAATAGCTGCACAGCCGAGCTAGAAAAAACACAGTGCACATAACCCGCTGCTCAACCAGACCGCGAAATACGCGGTCTGATTTTCTAGTCAACACCGTTTGCGGCAGGTTAGCGTAATCGTTATTACTTTATTCCCCCCTTCTTTATACAGGCTTACTTTCGTCGGCCTTTTCAAGAAGTTTCGTAGAAACATCCTCCGTCTTTATCTTGTAGGTCTCACCACAAAAGTGGCAGGTCACCCTCTGAGGGACCTTTTTCTGTATGATCTCCTGCAATTCGCAGGGAGAAAGCATTCCCAGGATATTCAGCGATTTTTCATAACTACAGCGACACTTAAACTGCAATGAACGGCTTTCAAGCAAGGACAGATCATCCAGGCCGAATAGGCTGTCAAAATCTTTTACCCCTGATGCTGATTCAAGTTGACTTGCCACCTCGCTGCTGTTGAATTTTTCCAGGACATGGACAAACTTCTCCGTATCGGCATCGGGGAGCTTTTGGACCATAAGCCCCTTCATGTCAGAGACATGAAAATCCTTAAGATGTGAATAAAACTCTACAGCTGTAGGTATCTGCTCGGACTGGTTGAAGTAACGGGCCAGCGCCGTCCTCACATCGGGGGTCTTCATCTCTATCTGCCCCGAGTATATTGCCCCCTTTTCATTGGAATGTATAATGGTGAGTTGTCCCTTATCACCCATCAGAGCTCGCATATCAGGACTTCCCTTGCCATCAAAATCATTGAGAATTTTGATGTCCGTATAGCCCCTCAGGTCACCGGCACCACTCACCTCGGTCATCAATCCCTTTATAGGCCCATCCACCTTCAACTGAAAGGAGACCCGTTCAGTTTTCTCTTTGATCTTTGACAAAAGAAGTGCAGCTGCAAGCAACCCATGGCCAAGCACTTCTGCCGAGGCCGGCCCGTTCAGGTGCCGCTCCTCCAGGGTCTTTGCCGTCTTACTTACGTCCACATAGATCAGGCGGAGGCCAAAGCGATTTGATATACCGTATTCTATTTTATCCATAGCGTCATTATAGCTGAAAAAAGCCCTCCATATTATTATTATTTTATCCCTTTGACAGCCCTGCAAATTGTGCTATGCTCATCCTGACAGGAACAGATAGTCAGGGGTTGAGCTGATGAAGATTGTCAAACTGCCTAAAAATAAGACCAATGACTTCATAGAACATCTCCAATCCTTCGGAGAGGTCCATGCCCCCCAAAAAAAAGGGAAGAAATCCTGCGCCTTCCAGCCCGTAACTGATCCTTCAAAGGTATTGATTGGCGAAGAAGGATTTTTGCGTACCATCCTTCCCTTAAAAAAATATTTCCACAAACCAGTAGACACCCTCCTTAAATTCTCCCCAAAGACGGGCTTCGAAGATGCCTATGAGGAAGAAGGCAACAAGGTTATCTTTGGGGTTCATTCCTGCGACATCCACGCCATTTTGTCCCTTGACCGTGTATTTTCCGGAAAATATGTGGACACTTACTATTTCCGCAGGCGCAAAAAGGTGGCCATCATAGGCATCAGCTGCGTTCCAGATGACCTGTGTTACTGCCAGAGCATGGGGACTAGTTTTGTAGAGGAAGGCTTTGACCTTTTCCTGTCCGATGTAGGTGACGGCTATCTTGTCAAGGTAGGCACCAGCCTTGGGGATGATATGGTCAGTTCTGCCGGTGATATGATGACAGGCTACGGCGATTCTGACATAAACGAATACAAGCGCCGCATAAATGAATTTCCCAGCCTGTTTAAGACAAAGGTAGACGAGGCCGATCTCCCTGCCATACTCGACATGGAGTACAAGAGCGAGATATGGGAGGAGATGGGGAACCGCTGTTTCAACTGCGGGATATGTTCCATGGTCTGCCCAACATGCTTCTGCTTCGATGTAAATGACGAAGTATGCCTGGACGGAGAAACGGGTGAGCGGAAACGCTGCTGGGACTCATGTCTTTTCAAAAGTCACGCCATGGTAGCGGGCGGCCACAACTTCAGGGAAAGCCGTGCCGACCGCTTCAAGCACCGCTTCCTTCACAAACACCAGGCCTTCATGGGGGACTTCGGGCGGCCCAGCTGTGTGGGATGCGGGCGCTGCACGCAGGATTGCCCTGCCGACATACATTTTGTAGGCATGGTTAAACGCATAAAAGATGATATTACATGCGTACACTCCGGGGAGGAGGAAAAATGATAGACTTCGCCCGCAAATCGCTACTTGATAACCCTTACCTGCCGCAGCAGTGCCGTATTGTGGCATCCACGCCGCAGACAGATGATACCATGCTCTTCCGCGTGCGGCTTGAAGATGACAGGCTTGCCGAGAGTTTTTCCCATATGCCCGGGCAGTTCGTTCAGGTCACCGTAATGGGGTCGGGTGAGTGTCCGATATCCATTGCATCTTCTCCCACACGCCACGGTTTTATAGACCTGTGCATACGGAAGGCGGGACGGGTCACCGATGCCTTCCACAACCTGGGACAAAACGCCCTCTTCGGCCTGCGCGGCCCTTACGGCAATGGCTATCCCGTGGAGGTGATGGAGGGCAACAGCCTTCTCATAGTCGCAGGCGGTATCGGTATGGCGCCGCTACGCTCATTGCTCTGGTACGCGCTGGATCACCGCAGCCGCTTCAAGGACGTCATACTCATGTACGGGGCCCGAGACCAGGAAGACTTCCTGTTCAAGGGAGAGCTGCTCTCCTTACAGGGAAGGGATGACGTAAAGACACTACTCGTTGTAGAGAAAGACCCTGATAATAGTTGGGAAGGAGATGTAGGCTTCGTAACAGAGCTTTTTGACGATGTTGATCTCGACCCCGAAACAACCTACGCCGCAATCTGCGGACCTCCCGTCATGTATAAAAATGTTATAGACAAGCTCCTTGACTGTGGCTTTTCCAAGGGGCGTATCCTTATGTCGCTGGAGCGCAAGATGAAATGCGGGATTGGAAAATGCATGCATTGTAGCGTCGGCTTCAAGTACACCTGTATCGACGGCCCCATATTCACCTACTGGGACGCTATCAACATGAGGGAGATAATCTGATGCCCAAACCTAAGGTAGGCATATTCAGCCTTACCTGCTGCGAGGGATGCCAGTTGGAGATCCTCAATTGTGAGGATGAACTTCTCGACATCCTCGGTGCCATAGATCTTGTATCTTTTGGTATGGCCCAGAGCAACAACCTGGACATAGACCTCGACATCGCCTTTGTGGAAGGGACAGTGGTACAGAGAAGCGAGGTTGCTATACTGAAAAAGATACGGGACCGTTCCAAACTGCTCGTCGCCATCGGAGCCTGTGCCACCAACGGAGGTGTTGCGGCCATAGACTACGACAAGGACCGGGAAGAGTTGAAGCGGATCGTCTACGGCGAGGCAGGGGACTTCATACCATCCATAACACCGGCTGCACTCCATGAGCATGTCAAGGTGGATTTCGCGCTTCAGGGCTGTCCCATAGAAAAGCACCAGTTTATCAATGCCATAGGCTACCTCCTCCACGGCGACCTGCCGCTGCTTCCGGAATACCCCGTCTGTACGGAATGCAAGCGCAAGGAAAACGAGTGCGTACTTGTACAACACAATATACCCTGCATGGGGCCGATAACTTCAGCCGGTTGCGACGCCCGTTGTCCATCCCACTACCTGGGCTGCGACGGCTGTTTCGGTCCGGTGGATGAGGCAAATGTCGCCATGGAGTACAGCATCATGAAGGAAAAGGGTATGGCAGATGACGAGATATCAAGGATGATGCAGGTCTTTGCGGCCAAGTCGCCCATAATCAAGGGACAGTTTAAAGGGGACTAAGTGATGTCAAGCCGTACGATAAAAGTAGATCACCTCTACCGTGTTGAAGGGCACGGAGGTATCCGTGTCGAGCTGGATGGCAAGAAGCTACTCGATGTGAAGATGGAGATCTTCGAGGGGTCGCGTTTCTTCGAGGCGCTCATCAGGGGGCGGCACTACAATGACGTACCGATGATCATGTGCCGCATCTGTGCAATTTGCTCCGCCTCTCACCGTCTGGTGGCTATAAAGGCAGTGGAAAAGGCAATCGGCCTGGAGGTCTCTCCTCAGACAAAACGGCTACGGGAACTGCTCATACTCGGTGAGATAATAGAAAGCCATACCCTTCACCTATTCTGCCTTGCCGCGCCCGACTTCCTCGGTTTTCCCGGTGTGGCAGCCATGGCCGAACGACATGGAGATGTGGTAAAGATGGGGCTGGGACTCAAAAAGCTGGGCAACCAGATACAGGAAATCATAGGTGGCAGGAAGATCCACCAGGTCAATGCCGAGGTGGGTGGTTTCGGAAAGGTGCCCGAAGAGGAGCAGCTCATGGAACTGCGCAGGGCACTGGAGGACAAGCTAGGTGACGCACTGGAGGCAGTCGCCTTCATCGAGTCTATCACCGTGGAAAATATCACCAAGTCACCTTCCATCTTTTCGGCGCTCACCAATGGCGAGGAAAACTACAGCTATACTGGCGATACAATCCTGGTATCCACAGGTGAGACCATGCCCGTGGAGGACTATAAAAAACTGACCAACGAGTTTGTCGTAAACCACTCTCATGCCAAGCACTCCCTATACAAGGACAAGCCCTTCATGGTCGGATCACTGGCGCGCCTCTACCTCAACAGGCAGAAGCTTAAAGGGAAAGCCGGGCAGGAGATGAAACGCCTGGAAAAGAGTTTTGATCCAGACAATATTTTGTGGAACAACCTTGGACAGGCGGTAGAAAACCTACAGTCCATGGAGCGGGCCATCGAGATCATCGACCAGTTGATGGGTGACGGCTACAGGGAAGAGGAGATAGTAAAACCCCTTAAAATAAAAGGGGGCAGCGGCAGCGCCGGGACGGAAGCGCCCCGCGGTACCCTCTACCACTCATATACCATTGACTCTGATGGCCTTGTCACCGATGCAGATGTTATCACCCCCACCGCCATCAACCTTGAAAATATGGAGAAGGACATCCGCGCCGCCACGATTTTGGCCATAGACGATGCAGAGGAGGACCTGAAGCTGAAGCTGGAAAAAGTGGCCAGGGCTTATGATCCCTGCATCTCCTGTTCCGTCCATCTGGTGGATCTTAGGAAAGAGAAAAATAGCCAGCCCTAAGAAACAGGCCCATGCCTTCAAACAAGAGCCTGTGCATTTCACCAAAAGTCCTCGGGACATGAAAGACCCGGAATTACTAAGTAGATAAACTAACAATCAATATCACCAGGCTGGCAAACGACTACATTTATACTATTGACAACGATATGGAATAAAGTATATTAATGACTCGTTATTTTTAACAAGCTGCTTCAATACAGGGAAGTTCATTATGGCCAAAAAACAGAGACTGGGAGAGATACTACTTGAAAATGGACTGATCGATGAAAATCAACTCGATGCAGCCCTTAGAAGGCAAAAACAATGGGGCGGAAGACTTGGAAAAAACCTCATCGAACTTGGGTATACCAGCGAAATAAACCTCCTCAAGTTTCTTAGCAAACAGCTTGATTTCCCATGTGTGGACCTATCCAGGTACAAGCTTGCTCAGGAGATATACAACCTGATCTCAGTAGATTTAGCAAAAAAGCACAACGTTATTCCGCTTCAGCGAAAAAAGGGTAAGAGCAAGACCTTTCTATTTGTAGCCATGTCTGACCCTACCAATTTTATGGCTGTTGATGAGCTTCGCTTTGCAACAGGTCTTACGATAAATCCCGTAATTGCTACAGGTTCACAGCTAGAAAGTGCCATAGAAAAGTATTACGTTGATAGTGGCGTACAGATAAAACCTTTAACAGAAAAAGTACCTGTAGTAAAACAAGATGAATTTGAAATTGTTCATGAAGTACCCATACAAGAACAGGTAGATTCAATACTTGAAAAGAGTATAGAAATAAAAAACCCTGAATTACGGGCCATATTTATGATTCTTAATGAAAAAGGTCTAATAACAAAAGATGAATACTCTAATAAACTGAAACAATTAAGTACAGAAGGCAAGTAGATAAAAGAGCCTTCTGAAGCTACTGAAAAACAACTCCTGTTTTCTATCTAAATCCCCTCCGCTTTTTTAAATTTTCCAGAAGACATTAAGGCCCGCCTGCTACTATCAATTTTGAGGATGATTGAATGTTGGCAATTACAATTTGAAACTTTGCAGTTAAGGAAAGTTTAAAAAAAAACAGCCCTTTCAGGAAATAACAAAGTTATCATCCAGGCCTAAAGAAACTAAATATGGAACAGGGCAGTGAAAGAACTTAAAAAATTCTGTCTATGCAGGGCTAACAATAAGCATATTATTTACCGCTTAAACCTGCAGTTTCTAATCACTAAGTAAACAATTTGCCATCTGGGTACCGTTCTTTACGCAATCAGCGACAGATATCCCCTTCAGGTAGTTTCCGAGAAGGTGAAGGCCGGGGAAAGGCTGAAGTGCTCTTTCGATATTTGCCATCCGTGCAGAGTGGCCAAGAGTGTACTGTGGAATGGAGCGGTCGTAACGAACAATATTTGTAAATACAGGGCTGCCGTCAACACCAAGCAGTGTCTTCAGGTCGGCAAGCACCTCGGCAAGCACTTCATCATCAGACTGGTTCACAATTCCCCTGTTTCTAGCCCCACCTATAAAGCAGCTGAGTGAGACCTTCCCCTCAGGGGCACGCCCCGGAAAAAGGGTGGAACTCCATAGGGAGCCCAGCAGCTTACAGCCTTCCTTTTTAGGGATGAGGCAGCCGAAGCCGTCCAGCGGGTGTGCAACATCGGAAGAATTAAAACCGGCGTATACAACGGCAATAGGCGCATATTCTATATTTTTAAGCTCCTTTGCCGCCTCAGGCGCAAGTTTTGATATCATCTTTGCCCCCACATGGGAAGGAGCCGACAGAACAAGCTTGTCTGCCTCCACCGTTTCACCACCTTTGAGATGTACAAGGTATTTATCCTCATGCTTTTCGATGGCAGTAACATCACTGCCGCCTCGGAAGCGATCTCCAAGGGCCTTTGTGATAGCATCGGGGAGCGTTGACATGCCGTCTTTGAAAGAGAATATCCCCTTCCTGCGTTCGCTTTTATTACCACCCTTCAAGGCATTTTTGATAGCGCCAAGGATCAGACTGCCATGCTCTCTTTCCAGGGCGTCCATCTTCGGGAAGGTACTTTTAAGTTCAAGCTTTTCAGGGTCACCGGCATAGACACCTGAGACAAAGGGATCGAGCGCATAGTCCAGAAGTTCCCGCCCGATACGCCTGGCGACAAAATCGGCAACAGACTCCTCGCCATCACTGCGGTAGCGGCTGACAAAAGGTTCCTTTAAGAGCCTCAGCTTTCCCCCCAGGCTCCAGAGATCAGTAGTCAGCAAGGACTTTAGCCCCATGGGAAGAGGTATCGGTCTTCCATTGCGTATGACGTAGCGTTTTTTTGATGACTCATTCCCGAAGACCCTGTCACCATCAATGCCGAGTTCCTTGCACAGGGAGTCTATCTCATCGTTGGAATTCATCGTTGAGTTGGGGCCGCACTCAAAGAGGTAGCCGTCCTTCTTGCCGGTCCTTATGACGCCCCCGCCGCAGCTCTCTTTTTCAAGGAGGACCACATCCGCCCCCGCCTTCATCAAGCGGTATGCACAGCTGAGTCCCGATATTCCGCCGCCTATCACTACAATCTTATCTGCCATAAGTCATCTCCATAAAACTATAAAAAAAGCACTATACTAAAATTGCCCATAATAAAAAAGGCCCATCTTGCGACAGGCCTTTTGAAATAACAAACTACAATGAAGCTCAGAACTGGAAGGGAACATCGGAGAGACGCACCTTGATCTCCTCTATGACGCGCTGCTCTTCGTCAAGCGTTGGAGCGGCAAAGCAGGCAGCAAAACGGACGTAGTTACCGGCATCATCCCATGGAACTGTTGAGATCAGTTTTTCCTTTATGAGAAACTGGGAAAACTCTTCACCCGACTTAAACTCAGGTCCGCCCTGTATACCCTTAGGCGACTTGACGTAGAGGTAGAAGGTTCCGCCCGGCATAGTAGCCTTAAAACCAACGAAGTTAAGGGCCTCAACGAGCATCTTCAGGCGGCGCTCATACTTATCAGAAATAGCCTCTGTGATCTCCGGGTGCTCAAGGCAGTATATACCTGCCTTCTGTATCGGTATAAACTGGCCGGAATCAAAGTTGTCCTTCACGGAGGTAAATGCGCTGACTACAAGAGGATTGCCGCAGACAAAGGCAAGACGCCATCCCGTCATGTTGTAGGCCTTGGAAAAGGAGTGTATCTCGACGGCAACATCCTTCGCACCGGGTATAGAAAGTATGGAAAGGGGTTCACGTCCTTCAAATACAAGCGCACCATAGGCAGCGTCCTGTACGATAATAACTTCGTTTTTCTTCGCCCATGCGATGGCCTCTTCGTAGAACTCCTTGGTCGCCTGCGCCCCTGTCGGGTTATTGGGATAGTTGAGGTAGAGGACCTTGGATTTTTTAGCTACATCAGTAGGAATTCCCTTCAGGTCGGGCAGAAACCCATTTTCCTCAAGAAGCTCCAGTTGATGTACATCACCACCGTACCATACAGTGTGGGTTGCCGTCACAGGATAACCGGGGACGGTCATGAGCATCGTGTCGCCGGGATTCATAAAGCAGGAGGCGATCATTGCCAGTGCCGGTTTGGAGCCTATAGAGTGGACCACCTCGGTCTGCGGATCAAGTCCTTTGACAGCAAAGACCTTATCCATATA
>JADFVX010000057.1 GCA_015222755.1 Pseudomonadota bacterium
ACATTATTCGTCCTAACTGGAAAACTGCTAAGATACTCTGCCGTGGCATGGCTTGCAAAGACGGGGGAGACTTTTATAAATTAACTGCCTTTGTACGCCTATCGGGTATAAGTTCCACTAATATTCGTGTACCGTTTACAAAGTGGAGCTTTATGTCTCTGAGGTGAAAGGCAATAGACAAGCCTGCCCCGCCCTCTTCCCTCTAGTACTTCCTTCCTTTAATCATCAAAAGGTCAAATCCCGTAAAAATAGAAGATTTCAATCCGTAATCATTAGTCCTCACAAACTTTTCCCCTCTATATAAAAATGCATAAAAGCAAGATATGTCGCACATTAAGCAATATATGTCGTACCTTTATATTGTTTTTGTGATATGTTCAACTTGCGTTAAAAAACGTTAATGATATCCTGCAAAAATGCGGTTTTTGCTTTTTGTAAAATCCGGTAGTTTTTTAAAATTTCTCACCAGAATGATTGAGGTTAGCTGGTTTACTTCAGGTAAAGTATAGAAATGCATAACTGCAAAAATGCGGTAATATATTACGGCACTTTTGCAGTATAATCATAGGTTAGCGAGATAAAATCATATAATTATAGTTATTAATTTATTGCCATGAATTTAGTATTTGTTGGATTTATTTTAATTTTACTTGGGATTATAATAATCATCAATCCAATTTCTCATGATTATATTTGGGGATATATTTCTGATCTTTCGGACTACAACATCCCTCTGGGTGGGTTAATAATTGCGGTTGGGATATACGCACTTTATCTTAGTACCAAGACAGAATCTAAGAAATCAAACGAACCAGACTATTTCATTTGCCCCAGTTGTTTGCACCCTGTTGTGGAGTCTGATGTTCCAGAATTGAGATGCCTAAAATGCAATCTAGATTTAGAACCTATCAAAGGCTTTTATGAAAGACACCCTGAAAAGAAAGAATCGCTAACCAGTTGCTGAAGAACCGACCGCAAATACGCTGTCGCGTTTTTGCGTCGGCTTAGCTAATTCGTTGCTTTCAACCACTAATCCTCAAAAAAATTTAGCCTTAAAATTGCTTACTTGTAGCTGTATTCCTTAAATCCCAGGAAAAAGGGGACGCAACCCTTTTATTGAGAAAGAAACAGGGTCATGCTTGCAAATTTTCAAATAGCTTGCTATCGTTTTTTACTATAAGGATGGCGAATCTTCTATTTGCAAGTTTACTTGCATGCCCATTCACCCCACTCTTTGTTATATACATAGATAAACCACACAGTTCAACAGGAGAAAATTATGAATCTAGGTATAATCGGCTTAGGACGTATGGGTGGAAACATGGCAAGGCGATGGTGCAAAGCCGGTGTATCTCTAATCGCCTATAACCGCCATTTTGAAACAAGCCAGGCATTGGCAGAAGAGTGTGGTTTAGAAGCGGCAGAATCACTGGAGCAACTGGTCTCATCCCTCACAGCACCTCGCGTACTTTGGCTCATGTTACCTGCAGGTGAAGTTACCGCATCTTATATCCAACAACTGATACCGCTCTTGAGCAAAGGGGACATCATCGTTGATGGTGCCAACTCATTTTATAAAGACTCCATCAATCGTGCTGAGATCTTACAAAAACGGGGTATTCACTTTGTTGATGTTGGCGTATCAGGCGGCATCTGGGGGCTGAAAAACGGCTACACGCTGATGGCCGGTGGTGAAGCTGGCGCCGTGCAAGAGATTGAACCCTATTTAAAGACGCTTGCCCCATCAGCAGAACAAGGCTGGATGCACTGTGGCCCGGTGGGCAGCGGCCATTATGTAAAGATGATTCACAACGGCATTGAATACGGTATGATGCAGGCCTTTGCTGAAGGCTTTGCGCTGCTCAAGGGGCATGAATCATTTGATATCAAGCTTGCCGAGGTTGCTGAGACATGGCGCCATGGCAGCGTGGTACGCAGCTGGCTGCTGGATCTATGTGCAGACTTTCTTGAAAATGATGAGGAACTGGATGATATCCAGGCCTATGTCGCTGACTCGGGCGAAGGACGATGGACAGCCTTGGAAGCGATTGAGCAGGGAATGCCTGCGCCCGTCATTACCATGGGTTTAATGATGCGTTATGCATCACAGGGCAAAAATGATTACCCGGCAAAACTCCTATCCATGATGCGCTTTGGCTTTGGTGGCCATGCGTTTAAAACAGATAAAGGAGAGTAAGGATGAACAGCAACTCTTCCGGCCCTTGTTACTTTGTTATCTTTGGCGCTACAGGTAACCTGGCAAGCCTTAAATTATTACCTGCGCTGTTTCATCTGGAAGTCGCAGGAAAATTGAATGATGGTCTTCGGCTAATCGCCTTCTCACGACGCCCCTGGAGTCAGGTAGAGTGGCTAAGCCACATGCGGGAAGTTGTTGAAAAGAATACGGGCAGCCGTTTTGATGCAGCAGTCTATGAAAACTTCGCCAAGCGCTTTGAATATGTCGCAGGCGATCTGCATGACCCCGCTGCCTACAAGTCCTTGATGGGAGTTATAAGCCAACCTCGTATGGACACTTGTGAAAATATAGTCTTCTACCTGGCGATCAATCCAAAGGACTCTGGGTCAGTTTCCAGGCAACTCTCTGATGTAGGATTCTCAAAGCAATCAGGCCGATACCGCATTGTTGTTGAAAAACCCTTTGGTGAAGATATCGAAAGCGCCAGAGCATTGAATGCCTTGCTTCACAGATATTTTGATGAGGAGCAGATCTTCCGCATAGACCACTATCTTGGTAAAGAGACGGTGCAGAACCTACTGGTCTTTCGCTTCGCCAATACCCTGATCGAGCCGATATGGAACCGTAACTATATCGATCACGTACAGATAACAGTAGCGGAACAACACGGCATCGGCAACAGAGCCGGCTATTATGATCACACAGGTGCGCTGCGCGACATGCTGCAAAATCACCTCATGCAGCTGCTTACTGTCGTGGCAATGGAGCCACCCGCCATACTCGAAGCCGATGCGCTGCGCGATGAAAAGGTAAAGGTACTGCGATCTATCCGACCCATTGCAGAAGGCGCCGTCCACTCCCAGGCCATTCGTGCTCAATATACCGCTGGCAAGGTGGGTGATGAGGCATTAAGAGGCTATAAGGATGAAACAGGTGTCGCATCCCAAACAACAAGCGAAACCTATGCGGCGGTAAAATTCTATATCGACAACTGGCGCTGGCAGGGCGTGCCCTTCTATCTGCGTACAGGGAAACGGATGGCAGAACCCTTATCTGCGGTATCGATCCGCTTTCGCCAACCACCACAACAACTGTTTCATAAAACCAGCGATGAATATGTGGACCCTAACTGGATAGTGCTCTCTATCCAGCCAGAGGAGTCTATGCATATAGAATTGCATGCCAAACAGCCGGGGCTAGGCATGCAAACGCGTGTTACAAAGCTCAATGCCTCCTACCGACGCAGTGATGAAACACCACTCTTGGCCTATGAGACACTGCTGCTGGATGTTATTCAGGGTGACCGCAGCCTGTTTATAAGGTTTGATGAGGTAGAGCTGGCATGGCAAGTGGTCGACCCTATTTTGCGCCATTGGGCTCAAGAGACTGAACATATTCACAGCTACCCGGCAGGAAGCTGGGGGCCGGAAAGAGCGGATCGACTGTTTGATAGTGATGATCAATTTTGGCGCAATTCAATTTGACCCATGGAGGGCGCTGTTAACGATACTCCAATCCGCCGCTGGCACATCTTTCCTGATAAGGATGAATTGCTATCCACTCTCCGATCCCAGCTATTACGAGAGGCATCAAAGGCCATCGAAAAAAAGGGGCGATTCAATATTGTCCTTGCAGGTGGAAAAACGCCGATTGCCCTTTATCACACTCTGATCGATGCCGAAACAAACTGGCAGGTCTGGCACATCTATTTTGGTGATGAGCGATGCCTTCCACAAGGTGACCCGCAGCGAAATGATCAGATGGCAAAGGCAGCCTGGTTAAATAATGTCCCCATACCCCCGGACCAAATACACAGCATACCCGCAGAACTGGGTGCCGAAGAAGGCGCAAAGCAATACAATGAAAGATCAAATAAGGCGGAAATGTTTGATCTTGTATTACTGGGTTTGGGGGAAGATGGCCACACCGCCAGCCTGTTTCCAAATGCTGAAACAACATATATAAGCGATAATACCTTGGCTATTGCCAATGCACCTAAGCCACCTGCAGAGCGGGTGTCGCTTAGTGCCAAGCGCTTAGCCCAGACAGCAAAGTTGTTTTTTATTGTTACAGGTGGCAATAAACGAAATGCCATAGAGCGCTGGCGCAATGATGAACCTATCCCTGCTTCAATGATAAAACCCAGTGCAGGCGTGGATGTTTATTTGGATTATTTGGCAGCGGGCAGGTGAAGCAGAGGAGCAACTAAATAGCTACGGCGACCGCCTAAAAGACTTCATGCCCTTAGTTCGATCCAGGCCACCCTCCCCTGAGCCACACTAACATAACTTCACCTGCAGCCTGAATCAAAGACCACAGTGCCATATTTATTCCTCCTTTAATCTTTCTTTAATACTTACTTTTATATACTGGCATTGTATTTACGGCAAACCTCAACCAAAGGTGGACACAATGAGAAAGACCATACTGTTTCTTACAACTACATCCCTTCTTCTTGCCTCTGTGGTAATGTCTCAAGGGGAAAGCATATCCATATCTGAAGCCATTGACAGGGCCAAAGAGATGCAAGACGGCAAAGTAACAAGTGCGGCGCTGAAAAGGGGTATCTATCATATAAAGTTTGTGACCGTGGAGGGTAGAAAGAAGACCCTGTACATAGATGAGGTAAGCGCTGAGTCTGTCCCCTTAAAAATTATATCTGTCGATGAGGCCGTAAGCATAGCCATAAAAGAAGCGCCGGGAAAGGTTGAGAAGGTGGAGTTTGAAAGGTCCGTCTATGAAATAAAAATAAGGATGGATGATGGCCGGAAAGCAAAGGTCAATGTAGACTCTTCCAGTGGCGAAATTGTAAGGCTAAAGACCTGGAAAAAAAGGGATTAGGAAAGTTGAATACTGTCAATTTATCTTCTAGAGTTTTAATAGATAATTCCTCTGCCTATTAGGAGTAAAACATGAAGATAGTAGTTACACGCATATCAGGTCTTTTTATCACCATCTTTCTGGTAGTGGCCAATGCTGTGCTGATCGAGGTAATACTCGATCTTTTCAACATCAAAGGACACCGACTGATAACAGGCATCGCCGGAACGCTGCTGATAATCATCGGCTTCACCTACTCCATGCGTAAGCGTAAGAAGTTTCTTACTATGGGCAGCCCCAAGTACTGGCTTCAGGCGCATGAGTGGCTGTCAATAGGCGGCACATTCATAATCTTCGTGCATACAGGCACACATATGACAGCCATAGTTCCAGTTATCACACTTTTTTTCATGTTCATCGCCTTTGTGAGCGGCCTTATCGGACGCTATGTATACAACAATGCCAAGGCAGACCTTAAGGATAAAAAGGTTCAGATGAAAAAAGATGCTTTAGAGCCTGAAGAGATAGAACGCAGGCTGTGGGCTCTTACCGTTGCTTCAGACGCACTTTCCAAGTGGCGTGCCTTCCACATGCCCGTCATATCTTTTTTAACGGTCATGGTGATATATCACGCTATATCGGCATTATATTACGCAGGTTTTTAAGGAGGATTGATGAAGCCTAACTACAAATTCTATTTTATCCTCGGAACACTCATGGCTACGGCGATGCTCCTTTACGGGATGAAGTACCCCGCCCCGCTCTACTCGCCCGGTGAGGTCACTGAAAAGCATATAAAACTGAGATGCAGCGACTGCCACAGGCCTTTCAAAAAAGTTCCTACGGAATCCTGCTCCATCACTGACTGTCATGGCTCCGGTAAAATCGGGAAAAAGGACGCAATCAAAGACCTGCACGACAAGCTACAGGGTGAGAACTGCCTTGTATGCCACACCGACCACAAAGGTCTTAATGGCAAGATCACATTTGCCTTCGATCATAAAGACCTGCCCGAGAATGCAAGATGCTCAGACTGTCACATGACAGAAGGAATAAAGGCGCATAAGGATAAGTACGGAAACAGGTGCAGGGACTGTCACACAACAAAGGCCTGGAAGCCGGCCTCCTTTAGCCATGACAAAGTCACAGCCACGGTATGTATAGACTGCCACAGGGCGGATGGCATAAAGGCCCACAAGGGCAAGTATGGCGATGCATGCAAAGGCTGCCACACAACAAAAGACTGGAAGGCCATCAGCTTCAGTCACGACAAGGAAAAGACTACATCATGCGTAGACTGTCATAAGGGACCGAAGGATGATCTCCACATCTCCGCCAGTACCGACTGTAAAGGCTGCCACACAACTAAGGCATGGAAACCTGCAACGCTTGACCACGACAGGTATTTTCCTCTGGATAAAGACCACAAGGTCGCCTGCAACAAGTGCCATGAAACAAAGGACTACAAGGTCTATACATGCATGAACTGCCACATACATGCCACCCGGGGCATAATCAACGAACACCGCGAGGAGGGAATCAAGAACTTCGCTGACTGCCTGAGATGCCACAGGGTCTACATGAAGGGCCGCAGCTACGGTACGGACAAGACAGGTGAAAATGAAAGCATGATGGACGACGATGACCACAAGTACCGCAGGAATGGCCGGGACAGAGGAGATCATGATGATGACGACGATGATGATCATGACAGGAAGAGTTTTTTAAAAAAATGGTTTGATGATGATTGAGACAAATGGCAAACAAAACAAGAATAACTTTAAAGTCAGGGGGTAAAAATGGAAAACTTAAAAGAATATAAGGTCTGGGACAGAACAACACGCTGGTTCCACTGGATAAACGCTGTGTCTGTGATTGCACTACTCGTTGTAGGTACAATAATCCTCTACAACAAAAAGCTGGGTATCAGCACGGACGGTAAGATCCTTTTGAAGACCATCCATGTATATATAGGCTACATCTTCTGTATCAACCTCACATGGAGGCTCATATGGGGCTTTATTGGCAACCGTTATGCCAGGTTCAAGGCAATACTGCCGGGCGGCAAGGGTTATCTGACAGATCTAGGGAACTATGCAAAGGGATTTGTGAGGGGCGATGCACCAGGCTGGCTGGGACACAATCCGCTTGGCAGGCTCATGGTGGCAGCTCTCCTGGTACTCCTGCTAGTCCAGGCGGGAACGGGGCTTATTATCGCAGGGACGGACATCTATTATCCGCCATTCGGCAACAAGATGAAGGTCTGGATAGCGGAGGACACATCAAAACTTGATCTCATCAAGCCCTACTCCAGGGAAAATGTGAATGCAGAGAAGTACAAGGAGATGCGTGAGTTCAGGAAGCCCTTCATCACGCCCCATAAAAAGCTCTACTTCGTCTTCATCACGCTCATATTGCTGCATGTACTGGCGGCAGTGGTAACGGACATACGTGAAGGTAACGGCATAATATCGGCTATGTTCAGCGGACGTAAGTTCTTCAAGGAAAAGCCTGTCGATTCTGACGAAGAATAAAGAGTAAGTATTTTACTTACACCACAAAGGCCCTGCTTCGGCGGGGCTTTTTTATACTTTTATCGGCATTTTCTCACCCCTGCCATCTACATTGACAAAAGTGATATTGGTCTCAAAAACAAGGTCTTCTTCACCCGTCTCTATGGAATCACAGAGGACTTTTACGTTATAAGCAACGGATGTCTTGCCCTGACGTGTACGGTTTATATCAAAGGCAAGGACGGAGCCTGGGCCTATGCTCTTTTTGAATACCACACTGTCCAGGCCGATGGTGACAAATCTATGCCCCGGCAGGTCGAGATTGGCGGCTATATAGCTGCACTCATCCACCCAGTGCAGCAGCCAGCCACCGAATAGGTATCCGTAATGGTTAAGATGTTCCGGCAATACAAGTTTATGATTTTTCATGACAACCCCTACATTGCTTATTAAACTTAAAGTGATACTATAGCATATTGCACATTTGCCGATAATAAATGAATGAAATTGTTTCCAAAGGCCAACTTTTTGAATATACTTGAAATATGCGTGTATTACTTGTAGAAGACGAAAAGGACCTTGCCGGGATCATAAAGCAGGGCCTTGAAGAACATGGCTACAGCGTCGATATGGCCCACGACGGTGAGGAAGGACTCTACATGGCGGAGAACTACCCCGTCGATGTCATTGTCCTCGACATAATGCTGCCCATTATGAGCGGTCTCGATATCCTGAAGACCATACGTTCAAATGATATCAACACCCCCGTCATCATGCTTACCGCGAAAGACACTGTTAGGGACAAGATAGGCGGCCTTGACATAGGTGCAGATGACTACCTCACTAAACCCTTCGACTTCGATGAACTGCTGGCACGCATCAGGGCGCTGCTGAGGAGAGGTGGCGATATAAAAGAATCTGTAATCCGCATCGCCGATATGGAGATAGATACGGCACGGCACGAGGTTCACAGAGAGGGTAAACACCTTTCCCTTTCCGCAAAAGAGTACGCACTCCTGGAGTACCTGGCCTACAACAAGGGGCATGTGGTGAGCCGCTTCGACATCACTGAACACATCTATAATGAAGAGTTTGATCTCGATTCTAATGTAGTCGATGTCTACATCAATTTTCTAAGAAAAAAGGTGGACAAAGACTTCGAACAAAAACTCATACATACCGTGCGGGGCGCCGGTTATATACTAAAGGGTGAATAAGCTATGTTCTCCTCAATAAAAGGCAAACTCATCGCCTGGCTATTCCTCATATTCTCCCTTCTCTTTGCCGCCGTCGCTATCTACCTGCACCATGAGATCAAAGAGATCATCACCGGCGCAGTAGACGATCACCTTTACAAGGAAGTACAACTCCTGAAAGACCTCATAGATGAGGATGATGAGATTTCAGAAGCAGAGAGAGGAGAACACAGCCTGCCCCTTTCAGGACATTACTACCAGCTCAGCTCTCCCGATGGAAAAATTATTGCACGGTCCCCTTCCCTTGCCATAGTCGATGCCACTTTGCCTCTGGGCAAAGTAGATGGAAGGCCCCACTTTACGGAGATCACCGGGCCGGGCAAAGACCGCCTGAGGGTCCTCTCCCAGCATTTCACTACAGATAAAGGGGCTGTGGTCATACAGGCGGCAGAAACCCTCGAAGAACCCTACGAACTTATAGGCGAGTTCAGGGAGACCCTTTTTATCCTTTTCCCCATATCATTTATCATTTCAATTGCAGGGATAGTAATAATCACAGGTTCGGCCTTATCAAGACTGGATCGCTTTTCAGAAAATGTGGAACAGATCACGGAAAAACACCTCGACAGGCGCCTTGAAGAGGCTGGACTGGAACTGGAACTTCTGCCCCTCGCTACTGCCTTCAACGACATGATGAACAGGCTGGAACAATCATTTAAAAGGCAGGGCCAGTTCCTCTCCGATGCATCACACGACCTCAGGACTCCCACCTCTGTCATAAAGAGCCACTGCGATATCATTCTGAAAAAGAAAAGAGAGCCCGAGGCCTATATCGAGGCGCTTCAGAAGATAAGTATGTCTTCGGAACGCATGGCAAATATAATAAGCAGAATACTTGAAGTTGCACGACTGGACAACAAAGGCTTCTGCCTGGCAAGGAGCGATTTTGATGTCCTTGCCCTCCTTGGTGATGCAGTCAAGATGCTGGAACCAAAGGTAAAGAGTAAAGATATTACCATAACAGTCCATGGAGAAAGCATAAGCATTTCAGCAGACAGGGAAAAGGTATTTGAGGCAGTGACAGATCTCATCGAAAATGCCATAAAGTACAACAAAAGAGGCGGAGCTGTAAATGTAGCATTAAAGAGGAATGAAAAGGAACTTAATATAACAGTCAGTGATACGGGGATAGGCATTGCCGAAAACGAGCAGGAAAAGATCTTTGATCGCTTTTACCGCACTGACACAAGCCGGGGGATTACGGAAGGGACAGGCCTGGGCCTCTCCATAGTAAAGGCTATCATCGATGCCCACGGAGGCCGCATAGAACTTAAAAGTAGCCCCGGTGAGGGAAGCTCTTTTACGTTTACCCTCCCCTTATCTTCATAATTTGACAATCTGTTTCAAGCTGATAAACTCTTTCCATCTACAAAAAAGGGTGCCGCCATGAAAAAAGTCCAATCACCATATGCCTGTCATATCTTTGTCTGTACAAACTGCCACGACGATGGGGAAAAATCATGTTCTCATGGTAACAGCAAAAAGATCAGGGAAATATTGAAAGAGGAAGTAAGGTTAAGGGGCTGGAAAGGAAGAGTCAGGGTTTCTGAAACCGGCTGTATGGGACTATGCACGGCAGGCCCAAACGTGCTTATACACCCGCAGAACATCTGGTTCAGCAACGTGGGGGAATATGATATCGAGGACATTCTCAATCATGCAAAAACTATTATTGGCCTGAGTGCCCGTTAGGTGAGGCGGGCCTTAGCTCTTGTCTTTCCCAGTACGAAAAAGACCAGCGCCATACCTGTATAACCTGCTATAAAAGGCCAGGTTCCACTTGGCCCGTAGGCGTTCACAACTACCCCGCCTTCTACACTGTAGCCATGTATCAGCCCTGTAGCGCTGATGGTTGCAGCTACAAGTGCCCACACAGCGGCCTTAGAATACTCCCTGTCTATGAGGGAAACCGTCATTGCAGCAAGTATCATCGATGTGAAGATAAAGCCCCGCTCCAGCGAGATCATGCCGGCTATAGGAAGCTGTGCCTCCAGCGACACAATTCCTACCGTAGCTATATCTGTCCCCGCTGCACGGAGGCCACCCTCAAGCATGAGTAGACCCCAGGCGGCAAGAGATGGAAAGAAGCCTATAACTACCGCCGGTGCATGTTCTCTGGGTGTGGCCTGGAAGGCCTGCGCCGCTATGGTCACTCCTATCCAGAGCAGAATGGCCGCACCGGCCTCAACAGGCACCAGAGCAGAGACAAAGCCCACAAGGCCAAGTACACAGAGGAGGGTGATCACTGCCCCGTTTACAACGGAGTATCCTGCCCCGGCCCCCATACGCTTCCAGCCGGGGTGCCCTATGTAGATGGTCGTTGGAAAGGTACTGCCAAAACATGCAGCGGCAATCGTCCCGAGCCCATTGGCGGCGAGCGAACTTTTCACCTCATAACAGTCCCCTGCCGCTTCAGCGCTCTCAAGGTTCTGTAGTGAGCCTATAAGATTAAAGAGCCCCATTGGTATGATAACGGGAAGGAACTCTATTACATACCTGGAAGTGAGAGAGTCAAAAAGAGCAGCAATATAAGGTACTGGAAGCTGAAGAGAAATATGTGAGGCCGAAACCAGCTGCGCACCGTCCATACGGCCCAGACCCCAGGCAAGGGCCGTTCCTGTGACAACTGCCACCAGACCTGCAGGGATGTTTGCCGGAAGATAGATACGCCCGATGTACTGGATGAATATGAAGGCGAGAGGAATAAGGCCAACAAGTGGATCGGCAAAGATACGGAAGCAGAAATCCATGGCTATAAAGGTAACTGCAATACCGGCAAGCGTGGTAAGCAGAGCCGCACGCGGCGTTACCCGCTTGACCCAGCCTGCCACCCAGGAACCGCCCAGTTCAATAAGGCCTGAACCGAAACAGGCCGCCAGCCCCACCTTCCATGTTAGTTCCGCATCACCCGTCTGCTGCATCACCGGCTTCATCACAAATAAGATAAAGGCAAAAAGTGAAACCGTATTCACGCCGTAGGGCAGTGCAGTCACATCGGGATTACCCGTCTTAAGGGCAAGTGCCCTCGCCTGCCATGCGTAAAAAAGATTGCCTATAAGAAGGCTGACTGCCACACCGGGAAGGATACGTCCAAGCACCATATCATCGGGCAGTCCGACAACATAACGGCAGAGGATGACGATGAGTATCAGTTGGATAAGGTTATCTACAAAGAGACCGAAAAAACCGTCCAGATCACCGCTTTTCCACCAAGTGAATTGTGCCTGAGTGCTCAAAGCTTTATCTACCGCCTTTATCCTTCAGAAAAATTTATAAAAATCAAGAAATAGAGTTAAGTTCACCTTACATCGGCGATCCGCAGAACTTACAGAACTTTGCGTTACTATCGTGCCCTTCCCCGCTGCACACGGGACAGGCCTGCGTAGAGACAGGCTGCACATTCCTGGATGCCCGAGTCAGGCCAACTGTAACAATACCTGTAGGAACGGCAATAATCCCGTAGCCCATAACCATTATCAGAGAAGCAAGGGTCTGACCGATATTGGTCTGCGGGGAGATATCACCATAGCCTACGGTAGTAAGTGTAACAACAGCCCAGTAGATACTTCTGGGTATGCTGGTAAAACCGTTCTCCTCACCTTCTATCACGTACATAAGAGAGCCGCAGATAACTACAAGGGTAAAAACTGCAAAGAGAAATACCGTTATCTTGCTGCGGCTTTCACGTAACCCCTCCATCAGGACACTTGCCTCTTTCAGGTGGTGGGCCAGCTTTAATATACGGAAGATACGCAGCACCCTCAAGATACGGATAACTACAAGGTAATGAGTTGCCGGGAAGAGAAGGGCAAGATATGTAGGCAGTATGGCCAGTAGATCGACGACTCCAAAAAAACTTGTGGCGTAGCGCATGGGCCGGGCGACAGATATGAGCCTGAGTACATACTCAATGGTAAATAGTACTGTGAAGAACCACTCCAGCACATGAAGTTGGTCGATATAATCCACCCGTATACTGCGGACACTATCGAGCATTACAACTGCCACACTGAGCAGGATACTCACGATCAGAAGGATATCGAAGGCATTCCCTGCGGGCGTGTCGGCCTCAAAGATGATCTCGTGCAGCTTTAAGCGCCAGCCGTTTAAGGGGTGAGATTCTCTCTCCCTGTATGAACCTATCTTTGCCATTCCTTAAAACCTCTTTTTACTGTCTGGACTACGGCTCTCACAGACCAGCTGTTTATGGAGTTGAAGGTTTATCCAATATAAAGTAGTTGGAAAAAAGTATCAAGAGGCCTCCCACAACCATATAAGCTGTCACCGCCTCACCGAAGATCAAAGTGGCAAGCAGTGCCGCACTTACGGGCTCCATGAGCAGCAGCATGCCTGCTGTGACAGCCTTGACCTTTTGTATGCCAGTATAAAAAAGCAGGTGAGGAAGCAGATTGGTTATAAGCACATAGATAATAAGTAATATCCAGATATTGCCTGGAAGGCTGAGCGAAATACGGACAAGCCGGTCATCCTCTGTAAACAACAAGAGAAAAGGATAAATGAGCAAAAGAGAAAGACCTGTAAACAAAAGATATCCAAGGGTGATTGTAACAGCATGCTGGTCATTCATCCCTCCCCTGCGCCCCCATATGACCCATAGGGAAAGAGAAAGACCCCCTCCAAGACCAAACAGGATTCCTGTCACCTGCCCAAAATGCTCGGCATGCCAGGGTTCAAGGAGGATGAAAAGCCCCACAAGGGCAATGCCCACTGCAGTCAGTTGCCGCCTTCCTGCCCGTTCTTTAAGCCAGAAATGGCCTATTATTGTCGTCCATACGGGTTGGGTATTAAGCAGCATGGCAGCGATAGCCACAGGTACACCAAGAAAGAGCGCCGAAAACAAAGTCAATTGAAGCGCGGCCCCTATCAGGCCGTAGATAATATAAAACCTGAAAAGTGCCCGCCTTACAAGAAGTTCCCTGTGCAGGACAAGGTAGGGAGTTAGAACTACAAGAGATATAAAGATGGTATACAGGGATATCTCGTAGACGGAAACCCCTTTGTCTATAAGAAAATCCCCTCCCGCTGCTATCCCGCCGTAGAGAATGGCAGATACAGCCACCATTAGGATGTGCCTGTTGGCCCTCATCATTTGGAAACGCCTTTAGCTTTACCTCCAATCTTACTGTAAAAACAGGATATAATTGCAAGCAGGGAAATCACAAATGCAGTAATGGCAAAGATATCACCAAAACCGGTGTATACCGTCTTTTTACCGGAGATATAGACCTCTCCATTCAGCTGAGCTTCCACAAAAAGATCGCTGGCCTTCACAACGCGTCCCAGCGGATCTACGATGGCTGTTATGCCCGTATTTGCAGCCCTGAGGAGATAAACACCGTTCTCCACGGCCCTGAAGATAACGGCAGAAAGATGCTGGTATGGAGCGGAAGTACGTCCATACCACCCATCGTTGGTGATGTTAACAAGGACATCCGCCCCGCCCTTTACAAACTGCCTGACAAGACCTGGGAATATCCCCTCATAGCATATCAATGGCCCCAGGGCCACATCACCGGATGGGGTCTTGACTACAAGTGATTTAACACCCTCCCCTGCGGAGAAATCACCTACTCCCTCGGTCAACTTACTGACAAAGAAAAGGACGCTCTTTAAGGGAACGTATTCCCCAAAAGGAACAAGGTGAAGCTTGTCATAGCGGCCAAGTGTTTTAACTGCACCACTCCCGGAAGGTGCAATCAGGTAGGCGCTGTTAAGGTAGGTAAAGCCTCTGCCCCTCATCCTGTATGCAGGACTGCCGAAAAGAAGCGGAGAATCAAGAGCTGCTGTCAAATCAAGGAGCTTAGTCGTCAAGGCCCCAGGCTCCTGGAAATAAAATGGCGCCGCAGTCTCAGGCCACACTATCAGGTCGAGCCGCCCCGCCTCCCTAAGTGCCTCTTCAGAAAGCCTATGGTAGATATCAAGGGTCTCTGACTGAAAACCTTCCTGCCACTTCTGGCCCTGAGAAATATTTCCCTGCACAAGGGCAACTTTAAGGGGCCTTCCCTTAGGTTCAAAACTACCTACCTTAAAGAAGCCGTAGCCGACATCAGCCGTCACTAGCAAAAGAATTATAACCATCTCTTTTAAAGGGAATCGGCCTGAAGACCTGAAGCCCAGCCACATCCTATAGACAAGGACAGACACAAGAACCAGTAGTGCCGATACGCCATAAACGCCTACGAACTCAGCAAGCTGTATGACATAAGGGCTGCCATGCTGTGTATAGCCGAGAAGTGCCCAGGGAAAACCTGTAAACAGCCAGCCGCGAAGGTATTCCATTGCCACCCAGAGAAGAGGCAGCAGAAGACTAAGCCAATAGCCCTTTTTATAAAAGAGGTGCGCGAAACAGGCAAAAAAGGCCCAGTAGAGCGCCAGGAATGCGGCAAGAAGTAGAAAAAGCAGAAAGCTAAGAGGGTAGGCAAGCCCCCCGAAGGTATGCATCGTAAAGACAAGCCAGTAATAAAGACCCAGTGATGCGGCAAGTCCTGCAATAAAGCCGTACTTAAATGCAAGCCTTGAAGTTCCCGCCTCTACTGCCGCAGCAATAAGCGGCGCAAGACAGACCCAGCCCAGCAGCGACAGGGCAACTGGCGGCGTGGCAAGAACATAAAGTAGAGCCGATAAAAGGGAAAGAAGGAGGTGTTTTTTGGTCATTTTTATTCCGGAAGAGTTTAATGGTCAAAAAGAGTGCAAGACTAACACGGGCTGTAAGGTTTTGTCAAAATCACAGAACAGGTGAGATCAGGGAGCTATAAATACATGCAGCAGCTTTCATAGAAAACATAAAATAAAAACCATTAAAGGTCCATGGTCAATACAAATCATTTATTCTCTATCCATTTGACCAGTTCACGAGCCGACTTCTGGTCAAACTTCAATCTGAATTTCACAAACATACCTTTGTTAGTGAAGTTAGCCCTTGAAAAATCCCTGTCTCTAAATCCGTTAAAATTGTACCCCAGGCTCACCCATAGATTTTCAACAAAGCTATGCCCGAGTGAGAGTCCGGAGCGGTAGGAGACTTGGCCTGAATTCCAGGAATGCAGCAGGCTTGCATGGAGACCGACATCCCACTTTCTGGTTATATCATAGCGTCCTTCAAATCCCATCAGGTCGGTATATCCACTGTAGTCATTCATATCTATGCGTTCATTTACGTACTTGGCGGCATATTGGAAGCTTAACTGGGTTTTCCAGTCAAGCTTATAGTTTACGTTAAGGTTATTTACAATTCGCCAATTATCATAATTGAAAGAACCGCCCTTTTGCTCATCGTATAGCAAATCCAGACGATCCAGCACTATCCATTTACTTACCTTAGGACGGTATGCCAAACCAAATCGTATATCTCCATTTCTCTTTTTAATGCCGGTGATAGTATCTGACTTAAAGCCATGGAAGCCAAGGGACAGACCAAGACCATCTCTGATCTCTCCATTTACACCTATATGCAATCCTCTTTTATCCTCTGTATCGGAATTACGATTTTCAACTCTTGAAGATAATGACCATTTCTCTTCCCTGTAGGAAACCCCCAGAGATATAGCCGTGAAATCGTTGTTGCCACCTGACGCCGCTGGTACATTCGTGTTAACAGATCGATTCCCCGGGTGCTTCAGCGTTGACGTCCGGTCTAGCCCGCCGTCAACAGACCATTTTTCATTGATCTGTAAGCTCTGCTTGAGGCCAAGGTTCGAATAGAGGCGTGTCCCGTTTTCGGTGCGTTGGTTGTCCAGGGAGGTATTCAACTGGCCGCCCTTCCATGGCATAGCCTTTAGCCCCACCCGCGTCGCATTTGCATCCTCTCTCTCTCCATCGGTGATCTCATGGGCTGCAAAAAGCGAGGCCTTGTCTGTCAGCTTATAGTCAGCACCCAGAGTGGTACGGGTAGGATAATCACTGCTTGCATTATTATTTGACAGGGCCTGGTCACGGTCTGCTTTTAGAGTTAATTTATCATTCCATGTCCGTACGCTGCCCCCAAGGTTGATCTGGTCAGAGTCATAATAACTGCCATCACTGAATTTATCAGCCACATGGCGCAAGCCCCCATGCAGAGAATAGTCGCTTTTGTTGTACCTGGCTCTCACTTCTGCAAGATCTCGATCAGAATTAATAGAGAGGTTGGATTGGCGGTGTAATTGTCCGCTTAAATTCAAAGAGTTACTCAATCTATAGGTGCCATCCAAACCTGTCTTGAGAGTTCCATTTTCACTCCCCATCTGTTGTCCTAGACCAAAGCCTCCCTCTTGCCTTCGCTGATATACTTTCATGTCCATCTTGTCTGTACGGTGAATTACTTCGGCAAGGTAAGCATTACCGTCATTGCTTGTTCCGGCAGACCTTGTGTCTGTTGTAGCAATTTCTATTTTTATATCTGTTTTTTTATCAAGCTTGTACTTTGCATCAAGTCCAAAGAGATTACCCTCAGCACCTTCAACTCCCTCATGCACATGAGTTACGCCCAGCTCAAGTTTATTGTCGAGCGTCCTCAGCGCTCCCCGTCCACCATAATTGTACGACTTGTCGGAGGAGCTGCTGGATTCGTAATCTACAACAATGTATATCGGGTTAAACTCTCCGTCTTTGCTGTAAACAGGCTCCTTGAAAAAGATAGTCCTGTTTTCGTAGTCTATATTGTAGTCTATATGCCTCGAAAGGGCCTTGGAGGAGATGACAAGCTCACTGCGGAAGCGATCTCTGGTCTCTATTGTGATACTTTCTGAATTTACCACAATATTGCTGCTGGAGAGGTAGTAGAGACCCGATGTCCCATCGCCGCGGATCTCGTCTTTTTTGAATGCCTGATTTGTATCGCTTGCAAAGACGTTGAAATCGAATTTGTCGCCTTTCATTTCCGATTTCAGACCGTTAACGCTCCGGTTATAACGGGAAAGCTCGGTAACAGTAAGGCCGGTATTATAATCACCAAAGAGGGCATATAGATTCTTTTTTTCAATTTTAAGGTAGAGCTTTCGGGCACTGGCCGCTTCATAGTCCTGCTGCGTCCCGTCACCATAGAGCATATAGTAGCTGTCGGGGTCTATTGTCTGGAAGAGGCCTCTATCCTCACCTCCCCTGCCTTTTTCAGAATCGTATGCCATGGTAAGCAGCCACTCGCCCTTTATCATCCCCTTGGCGAAGAAGGCCAGGCGTCCGTCTTCGTAGAGATCAGCTTCGCTACCCATGCTCTCTGCAGTTTCCATATTGCCACTAATCGTATTATAACCTAAGGTGCCCTCGGCAAGACCTACAAGTATCCAGTCACGGGCACCTCCTTTAAGCCAGACCTTTGTTTCCTTTTCTCCATCAGCAAGGTCAAACTTTATTGTTGCCTCGCCTGACCTTGTTGTAGGTTGCAGTTCGATGAGAGCTATGCCGTCGTCGCCAACTTCATAACGTGTATCTTTGGCTTTATTATTAAGGGGGTCTTTTTGCAGCGCTTTGCTCTCAAGTTGCGATACATAGGGTGGTTCTACCTTGAATCCGCCAAAAATGCCCTTTCTGGCCGGGTGGCCATCTTTGTCTGTAAGGCGCACCGCAACAACAGAAGGTGTCTTTCCGTCTGCAGTGAGTCTCGACTTTTCAGGAACGACCTCAACCCTTACAGGAGACCCTGAATAGTGAACCACCCGCTTTATACGTTCTGCTTCTTGATCGTCGCCACCGTAGTTGATCAACTCAAACAGGTTGTCTCCTTCTATGAGGTGGACTCCCCTCCATCTGCTGACAGCAATTAAGTTATTGCTGTCCTTTGTCATGCCTTCGAAGTTAAGGGCATTGACCTCTTTGCCGTTGAGTATGACCTTTAATTTCTTTTTGGGGTCGTGCTTTACTGAAAAGTTCAGTGCCGGTATCGGGGGATAGTACTCCGGACCGGGCCATAACCATTCAAAGCCTGGACCTTGATCTTTAAACCAGTCGTTGTCATAGTATTCCTTCTTGTCAGGTCTTATTAGTTTCTTCTCTTCTTCAGGTTCCCATACCTGGCCAGGTCTCATCCCTGTAGTGTCAACGCTCTGGGTTTCACTCTTCTCCTTTCCAAGGACAATCTTGTAATGTTTTATTATCTTCTTGGATGTCAGCTTTATGTCCACTCTCCTGTTAAGGGCCCTTCCCTCTTCAATTTTATTTGTCGCTATCGGTTCATCGGAGCCCTTGCCTGTAATAGTAATTTTGGAAGGAGGAAGTTCTAATTTGTCAGCCAGATAGCTGGCGACAGATTTAGCTCTTCCCAGGGAGAGTGCATAATTGTCAGCAAATATATTCCAGCTCCTTTTTCTGACATTGTTTGAATCGGTATGGCCTGTGACGAAGAGGTGGATCACTTCTGACTCCTTAACACTCTCGATAATCTGATCGAGGACCTCCTTGTCTTCTCCCTTTATTTCAGCACCTAATTCGTCAAAATGGGGCCTTACAGTAATTTCTGGACTGTCAATTTTTTCTTCTTCTATTGTCCTTAGCATTGAATTGTCAACAATGGGGGTACGGAGGTTCTTTGCTTCCGGTGTGTCAAAGGTCACAATGGCCCTTGTTGTCAAATCTATGCTTTCTCCTTCAAGGGGTATCTTTGTTTCAAGGTAGACTTCACCGGCCCATCCCTCAGGCACGGCTCCGAATTTGTATATGAGAGAATTGAATACCAGATCAGGATCGGGTATATCTTTGCCATTGATCTTGCTTGATCCCTTTGTATAACTACTGCCGTCAGGGAGGACTAAAGTGACTCTAAGGTTCCTCACTGCAACTGGGCCTACTTTTACGGGCATAGTATAGGTGACAGTATCGTCTTCAAGGTTACTTTTTAGTGAAATGTCAACCTTACCTTTCAGCTTTGGTTTCAGTTTTATGTGGAAGTCTGCCCGCCACATGGTGCCTCCCTGCAGGTCAACAAATTGTGAAAAAGATCGACCTGCAAAACGGCTGTTTTCCTCGCAGGGTGTAACTTCAAACCATGGGGGTACGCTTTCTATGTCAAGCTGGACCACATGGGTTCCCGGATCAATACCTTCAAAGTGGTACATGCCATTTTCATCTGTAATGACGTAAGTCCCGTCTTCAAGATATATCCTTGCTCCCGCCATGCCCTCATCTTCTTCATTGGCGTCACATGCACCTGCAATAACGCGGCCCATGATGATGGTCTTGCTTCTAAGGAGGTCTTCGCGCACCTTTACAGTTGCCTTTGCCAGGTTGGATGATGTGCCGACTCCATCAGATGCGCTGGCAAAGTTGCTTGCCAGCCCGAGCCTTGCCCCTGCTGCCACCTCGACAACGTAGGATATGGAAACTGTGTTGCCCGCACCTATTGCACCTAATGCGAAGGTCATAGTCCGTCCGTCCGTTGATATGGAAGGGTCAGCCGATTTGACGCCACCAACCCTTGCAGAGCCCTTCTGGTAGCGGAAGCCCAATGGCAATTTATCGGTTGTACTAACATTAGCTACAGGGATAATACCTGTATTCTCCACGGTAACAAGGTACTGGAGGAAATCTCCCACAGCCACTACATCCTTGCTTGCACTTTTACGGACGTAGAGCCCTGTAGTAAGAGGGTCTACAGGTATGTCAATGTTTAGGGCCGGGCCCGGGTTGATAACGAAGGGCTCATTCCTGGAACCCGGATTGACGATTGCAAATGGACCGCCCGGCAGGGCCTGTATGGAGGCGGTGGGCACAGTGGAAGGCGCCACGTATCCTGCCGGCGGCACAACATCAAGACGGTATGTGCCCGGTGCTACAAACGGGAACCTGTAGCCCCCTGACGGGAAGGTATAGAGCTTGCCTCCCGTATCATTTGCCGTACCGCCGGAAGTTACTGTCGATGGGAAGCCGCTTACTCCGTCATCTCCCTTAACAGAAGCCGGCAGGCCTGTGGCTACATTTATGAGTGTCACAGTAGCTCCGTCAACGGGCAGGCCGTTTGCAGTGTTAAGTATTTTTCCAAAAGGGTCAACAAGGGCGGCCGCTGCAGAGACGTCTGTGCCGTCAGATATATCCGTGTAGGCAGCCAGAATCTGTGACTCATCCTTTACGTTAAGAAGGCCATCGGCCGGGACTACAGGGAAGAAGGCGGACTGAATATAACCTGTAAATATACCTGTATTGGGGCCCGTCTCGGTAAGTCTTATCGCCTCTGCCTCTATCTCTCCCTGCACGGCAAGTGATACAAGGACAGTCTCTGCCAGGGCGAAGTCGAGATTCTGGTCTAAGTCTGTAAGCTTTAAGAAAAGGGCCTCTCCCTGGTGATAGGCACTGGCGCTTACAAGAGGTACGGGCGCCGCAAGGTTGATAGCAGCCCCGGTATTTATGTCAACAGGCGCTGCAAGCGCTGCAAATGGCCCGGCAATTGTACCGCCGCTGCTGTAATCGGTAACTGTAACATCTGTCAGCACTGCGCTTGGAGAGGCGGGGGCATACTGCAGGAACTCGAGTGTTGAAGAACTGCGTGTAACGGCAACGGTAGTAGTTACCGTATTGGAGTTGGAGGTAATCCCGGTTAATCCCACGCTGTATGCCGCCTGTGCAGTGTTATTGATAGGAGTCCCGGGTTGTGTCGCACCATAGGCTGGTATAGGCAAAGAGAACAATAGTATAACAGACATAAGCGCCTGTCTCAGGCCGCCTTTATTGAAGACGGACTGGGACAGACGGGCATGGATCTCTCCATGCCAGACTGCTTTAAAGGTTAATGAAGAGACCACCATGCACGCACACGTGCGCACAGGTGCGCTTGCCCCGGCAGTGATGCCGGAGCAAAGGCGCCTGATTACGGCAGATATTTGTGGCAGTGGCTTCAGGATATCCTCTTAACTTTCCTAAAGGATCTCTACGGCGAAGGTGATCGTACAGGAGTCAGTTGTTGAATCAAGTACGAACGCTGCGCCGCAGTTAACGAGAATGCCGGTGCCAGCAGCGGGCTGGGCAGAAGAGCCGCCCCAATTTGACAGGTCAGGATCTCCACTATCAAGATTTGTTACCGTCGGGGCTCCACCGTTAACGACAACGCTACGTTGGACGTCACCTGTTCCTCCATAGAGGTTAGGAACGCCTCGCGTATTGGCAGGGATGTTGTCGGATATGGATATTCCTCCTGCCGTTCCCGATCCTGCAGCATCATAGGAAATCGTAATGGTATATTCGGCGTAGGCCCCCGGGACCAGCACAGCAAATGGAGAACTGGCATGAACGCCATCTGTCTTCTGGACGTTGATGACAGGTGCTCCTATCTGCCAGGTCATACTTGCAAGCACCTCGGAGTTGTCGTTACCTGCATCGGCATAGGCATAATCATCACCTGTACCGGCACCTGCTCCAGGAGTTAACGCATTGCCAAGGGTGTCCCCTGTAACATTGGCGTTATCAGCCTCTCTTGCCACGGCTGTCAGTGAGTTGTCAGCCGTATCGCCGTTTGCGGCATCGGCATCTATCTTGGCTGTCACCCAGACCCTGAAGGCCTCGTTGGCTGAGTAGTCGCCGAAGGTAGCGGCACTCGCATAGAGGATGTCGTCTCCTCCTCCTTCAAATACATTGTCGCCGTCATCGAGGAATATCTGCTGCGCAAGACCGTTGTCAAGTATGGAACTGGTATCGACATAGCCGTTGCTAAGGTCGAATGAGAACCAGTCGTTTCCAAGGTTGTTAATCTCATACTCGAATGTGGCAGTCGTGTTTGAGAAAGCCCCTATTTTAGGGTCTGAGTCAACATTTGTGACTGTGAAGTTAACCTTCCTGTCTACCAGAAAATCTGTGGTCTCAGTTGAGGCCGTGTTGTTACAGGCTGACGTTTCACAGCTGTAAAGCGTTGGCTGAGCGGCGGTATTTACGCTGTAGTCGACTGTAGCCTCGTTAGAGATTGTAGTCCTTGCCTGTGTCCCAACGGCAAGGACCGTCTGCGGCAGTGCCATGACTAGCGCAAAAACAAAGGCCAGCGCCATCATGCAGCATTGTCTTTTTATCTTCATTTTTTCCTCCTCTTTTTTTCTAAATAGTTTTTTAGTTCTTATTCGATCTTTCATTTCTTTATCTCCTTAATTTTTATATATAAATTTATATTTTCTTCTTTCAAGTTAACCTCCCTTAAAATTTGGCGGCGGCAGATTAAAGGCTTCCCTTAAGTTTGTATCGTCTCCTGACACGCCAATCTGTATAAGCTTGATAAGGTCTGAATTTTCATGTTGTCTTGATCTTTTAATATTTTTAATTTTTATTTTCATTTTCTCCTCCAACAAAATTTACAAATTGTTTAAGTTCTCTTTACTTCACCCTCGCCTTGAAGGAGGCACGCCCTTTATCTCCAGGGTTGAGTTTGTCTATAGTCCAGTGGATGTGCGTGTAGTCAGCAGCACTTGCCGACCTTATCCTGCCGTCTGCCTCCTTTACCTTCAGTCTTGACGGCAGGTCATAGTTCTTCCCGCCATCGGCGGAAAAGGTTATTCTTGTCCCCTTCCCTTCGGCGCTCTTGTCTGTGTAGATCATATGCTCCGGCACGGCATTGGTAATGACCACGTTTTCAGCCGTATCCTTCCCAACATGGTTGTAGAGGGTTGTATATATAACCTCATCGCCCGGTATGGTCTTGGTCTCAGAGACCTTTACACGTTTTATCTCAATTTCTCCTTTTTCGTTGAATACCTCTATTTCCCTCTCCGCCATAAATTGCAGAGTGAGGCTTCCCTTGCCCTCTGCCATTGCAGATGAAAGTGGCAGCACTAACAGGAAAATGGATAAGAAGATTATTTTTTTCATATTATTTACCTCCATTAATTAATAGTTACGTCAAAGGTTATAGTTTGAACGGGCGCACCTCCGGCCACATTGCCGAGAGACAGGGTTACAGTGTTTGCCGTTGTGTACCCTACATCGCCTGCATCTACATCAGCCACGTCAGAAAGGGCTGCACCGTCTAACTGGAGAGTACCGCCTGTATAGGTAGTATTGGCAGGGATGGGGTCGGTTATCACAATCCCTGTAGCGATGCCGCCGCCAGTCACGGTCACAGTCAGGGTGTAGCTAATGGTTGCTCCCGTTAAAGGGTCAGAACCTCCAGATAGGTCGCTCACCACCGCTGCCTTACCGACTGTGACTACGGTGTTGGAAACTACATAGCTGGCAATCACCGAAGATGTTCCTCCAGATGTGCCGATTACCGCGTCAAGGCC
>JADFVX010000058.1 GCA_015222755.1 Pseudomonadota bacterium
AGAGGGGGGACTTGAACCCCCACAGGTTGCCCCGCCAGATCCTAAGTCTGGTGCGTCTACCAATTCCGCCACCCTCGCAAAAATAAATATAGGGAGGCAAGCCTCCCTGGAATTTAACTAGCAAACTTCATAAAAAAATGAGCATTAAAACCCAAAACTACAATGAGCAAGTATAAGAAATGACATATAATAACGCAAGGTTTTTATATGTCCAAAGGGCATATAACTCTTTTAATTACCTGCTAACTTCTCAAGCCTCTTTCAATTAAAAAAGGGCCTGCAGGCAAAGCCGACAAACCCTTGTTTTTATTGGGGTGTGTGAAGGGGCTCGAACCCTCGACCACCAGAGTCACAGTCTAGTGCTCTACCAACTGAGCTACACACACCATAAAGAAGAAAGTTTTTAACACAAAAGTGGCTCTACTGTCAACAAAAGTATTGAAGGTTTCATTGAAAATGCTGTATATTTAACCTTAAAAAAAGAGGAGCAATTTAATCATATGAGCTGGATGTTTGGTGCAGGACTGGGATGGTTTGTAGGAGGCCCACTGGGCGCTATTGTAGGGGGCGCCATACAACATGCCCTATCAAACGCAAAGATTCAGAGTATAGAGCATAACGGTAGCACTACAAATCCAGAGATGATATTCATATCCAACCTGGTTGCCGTTATGACCAAGATATGCATGGCTGACGGACATATCAGCACTGAAGAGCGAAAGGTAATCCACGATTTCTTTTCCAAGTCACTTCACTACGGAGGCGAAGAACTTCGTTTCATAGATGCCATGATAGACGAAACAGAAAGGCGAAACCCGGACCTTACCCAGGTCGCCCTCGCATTTGACAAATTTGCAAACCATGAGCAGCGGCTTATACTTCTCGACCTTGCATACAACGTGGCATCTGCTGATCATGTCATATGCGATCGCGAGCAGAAGGCTATAAACGAGCTGGTTTCGGCACTCAAACTATCAGGGGAAGAGCATGAGAGGATTAAAGGAAGGCACGCAAGAGCTAAAGATAGCGGGCACTATGCAGTACTCGGGATTGAACCTTCGGCAAGCAATGAAGATCTCAAAAAGGCCTACCGCCAACTTGCCACGCAGTACCACCCTGACAAGGTATCGCATCTAGGCGACGAACTGATCGCATTTGCCAACAGCAAGTTCCAGGAGATCAACGACAGTTATCAGGCTGTGAAAAAAGAACGGGGTATATAGTCAATAAACAAAGCGGTTTTTTGTCTTTAAACAGGGGGATACTTCTCACGTTTCCACCTGTAAGGCAGGTCTACTATCTCCCCCGGCACCTTAATCTCTTTAAGCAGCCTGAATGCGTCCCTCATCACCGTAAGCTGCTGCGCTACATTCCCGGCTTCCCCAAGGGGATGGCCAAAGGGCCACCGGAGATAAACCGCCCTTGGCGGCCTGACCTCCTCTGTGAGTTTTCTAAGTATGGATATGGAAACCGTAGGGATACCTGCTTCTTCTATGATTCTCTGTATCAGTCCGACCGACTGATTACATATCCCTCAGCCGGGGGTTAGAAGCACAGCCTCAACACCATCAGCAAGCAGGTTTTCAGCAACTACAGGCGCTGTTTCATTAATTAATCCCTCAATTTTCTCATCAACAATATGCCCCATAAAACTGTAGTGATGCGGGGCAAGCTCCCCCACTTCTCCCCCTGCGCTCATCTCCCTCAGACGATCAAGGGGGAAAACAACATTTATATCCTTATCGGCAGAGCTGTGGTCATAATATTTATGAGTTACCATTAGTTCATCGCTATTACAATCTCCTGCTATCTCCCGAAATGTTGCATCACCGGACTCATTTTCCATATCGAAGGGGGTCTGAGCTTTAAGATGCACCCCCGCCGTTGTCACAAGGGCGACGCGGCAATCTTCAATTGGCTTTTTAAAAGGCGACCAGGGGATACCCTCCCCTTTCACAGCATCAAAATTCTCGGCCCAGTGTTCTGCAATAGCAGGGAAGCGGCTAAAGAGCCAGGTAAATAGCTTTTCTTTAAGATTTGTTTTTTCAGCGTTCATATGTTTAAAGTCTACAATATTTCCAAATACATGAACAGCAGATAAAAAGATTTTAGACGGGATTACATAAAGCTCCACTTTCTAAGCGTAGCGAAGATTAGTGGAACTTATACCCGGTAGGTGTAGGATTGACTATATTAAGAACTTGAATGAAGATCCTGTTAATCCTGTCAAAAAAAGATAGAAATTATTGTTTATCCGTGCCATCTGCGTTCTATCTCTTCCGACAACAGCTTCAGAATTGACAGCAAAGCACCTGCCCTGCTATTGTTGGCCGGTGCGATATTTCCCCATAAATATAGACCTGCAAGGCAGGGATTGCGTTGTAATAGGCGGCGGTAATGTTGCCAGAAGAAAGATCGACTCACTATTAAAAGCCGGGGCCAGGCTTAAGGTCGTAGCTCCTAAGATAGATGAGGCGATCAAGGAAAGGGCCGCAGCCGATAAGATCACCTGCCTTGAAAGAAAATACAAAAGAGGCGATCTTGAAGGGGCAGTTCTTGCCTTTGTGGCGGCAAACCCGGAAGTGGGGGAAGAAGTTGCCCTTGAGGCTTCCAGGCTGAATATCCCCATAAATGTTGCCGATATCCCTGAGCAGTGCAGCTTTACACTCCCCTCGGTGTCTGAGAGAGGGGACCTTATGCTTACCGTCTCCACAGGGGGAAAATGCCCGGCATTTTCCCGTGCTGTAAGGTTGAAGGTGGAAGAGCTGATAGATGCGCCCCATGGTGAAGCCCTGGAACTTTTGGGGAGTGTGAGAAATCGCCTCATCGACGCCGGCATCGACACAAACAAGTGCAGAGATTCATTGAATAAACTTATTGATTCTGATATCCTTTCTCTCCTGCGCAATGGCGAGAAGAAAAAGGCAGAGGCTGCGGCAGATAAGGCGGTCAAAGAAGCTACGGCTAAAGATTAGTTTTTAGCAAGGGAAGAGATGTTAAGCCATTCACTATTCAGATTTGCAACAACGCTCTATCTGGTCGGTACTATTGCCTACGTTATATACCTCTTTTTCCCCAGGAAGTGGGCCTATCGCTCTGCATCCGTAACTGTTCTGGCAGGTTTCATTCTGCATACCGGGAGTTTCACGTCACGCATTAAAACAGCAGGGTTTCCACCTGTAACAAATCTCCACGATGCCATGTCCTTCATGGCATGGGCCATAACAGGCCTCTACCTCCTGGTACTCCTTAAATACAAGATACGCGTGATCGGTGCATTTATAGCGCCACTGGCCCTTATCCTTATGCTTTCCGCATACAGCCTTCCCAAAGACGTAGCGCCGCTCTTTGAACCTCTTCTAAGAACTTTCTGGCTTCCTCTGCATATCGGGCTCGTCTTTGTGGGCAACAGTTTTTTTGCCATCGCCTTTGCCATCGCAATTATGTACAAGATACAGGAGCACCAGCTCAAAACTAAGCGCATGGGCAAGATGTACCACAGCCTGCCCTCTCTTGACGTACTGGACGATATTAACCACAAGGCCCTCCTGTGGGGCTTTCCCCTGCTTACCTTCGGGGTCATACTCGGGACAATAGTCGCCCAGCAGATAAGGGGTTCTTTTTTCAGCGAGGGAAAAAGCGAAATATGGACTCTTCTTGTATGGCTTCTCTACGCAATCCTTTTGCACGGCAGGATATACTCCGGCTGGAGAGGCAGAAAGGCAGCAACTATTTCTATTGTAGCCTTCGTCCTGATGCTTATCACATTCTTCGGCATCAATATTTCCCTTCAAGGGGGATTCAGGTTTCACTGATCAAATTTAGCCATGAATATAATCGTAGTCGGACTAAGTCACAAAACAGCTCCCGTTGAGATCAGGGAGAAGCTATCCTTCCCCTCGGATAGAGCTACAGAGGCCCTGAAGGATCTGACAGGCAGGAAGGGAATTACAGAAGGGGTGATACTTTCTACCTGCAACCGTGTAGAGGTAATTGCAATCTCTTCTCATATTCAAGACGGGATAGAGACTATAAAAGACTTTATCGCCCAGTTCAATGAACTATCCCGTGAGGTACTGGACAACCACCTTTACAGCCATACTTCTGAAGAGGCCATCAAGCATATCTTCCGAGTTGCATCGAGCCTCGACTCCATGGTGGTTGGTGAACCACAGATCCTGGGACAGATGAAAGACGCCTACCAGCAGGCCCTTGACCACAACGTAACGGGCTTGATACTCAACAAGCTTTTCAGGAAGGGATTCTCTGTAGCCAAAAGAGTCAGGACGGAAACAAGCATTGCATCCAGCGCCGTATCTATCAGCTATGCCGCAGTTGAACTTGCTAAAAAGATATTCGGCGACCTGGGAGATAAGCGGGTCATGCT
>JADFVX010000059.1 GCA_015222755.1 Pseudomonadota bacterium
GTGCAGGTTTGACTACAGGTGCAGGTTTGACTACAGGTGCAGGTTTGACTACAGGTGCAGGGATTCTGGCAATAACCTTCCCTTTTATGGGACGTATGTCTTCAGGCCTTTTTACAGGGGCAACAGGCAGGCTTACGGGCTTTGGTTTTTCAAACAACTTATCACCGGAATAAAGCTTATATTCCTTCCACTGTTTTTTCAGAAAAGAGGTGAATGCCTCATCTCTTTCATCATTGAAAGACTTATAGTCGCCCATCTCCTGCCTTTTCCACTTCTCGTAATCGGAAAGGCTCCACACTTCCGGGCTATATAGAAGAAAGATGGACAAGAAAAAACCAGCAACAATCAAACAAGACAATCTATTCACCGGCAAACCTCATTATTAAGGATTATTGGAAATAATCTCATAAGGCAGAGTCAGATCTTCACAATAATCAGATATCTCTGCATATTTTTTGAAAAATTCATCAAACTTCATTGCTTCCAAGGGACGAAATAAAAGGGCAAACTCTCTTTTGTAGTCCCCAGCCATTGCAACGACAAAAAGAGCTTCTGCATCTTTTTTGTGACCAGGCAGGTTTTGGGTCTCCAACTGCACAGGAGATGTGCCTGGCGGATAGCTAAAGGAGTGTCCCTTCTCAATCCTGTTTTTTCCATCATAGGGGTTTGGAAAGAGCATGAATACCTTATCGTCAGCGGTAAAGTTGAATATCGCAATCTGAACATCCCTCTCTGCCTTAATATTTATAGATGCCGATTCTCCCGCTCTAAAAACTGTCCTGTTAAGGCTTGCAATCAGGCCAAGAGGACCGATCTTCTTTTCCGGAATATAAATGTCTGCAATTATACGAACCCTGTATTCAGGTATGGGAACAGCATCATTGTCTCCGCGAAATTGCCCCATTGGGAGCCACTCCACTTTCTCTTTGACTATGTAACCTGATGAATACGTCCTGATCATATCTACTGCAAGTTCAAAGTTTGTTATAAGTGTGCTGGATTTAACCTGAAGCCCGGCTGCTTTTTCTATTGCCATAGACCTGGCCCTTTGAAGTGCCAGTAACTGAGACTGCTCTGCACTCATATTTATAACTGCACAGGAACCCTCTCCCTCTACCCCCTTGTTTAAGCCCGAAGCAACATCGAAAGATTTATTAGAGGAAGTTTCTTTATCGCCGGGCAGCACCAATACCACCCACACATAGAGATCTCCATTTTCAGGATTAATCCATTCATCCTTGACAATAGTTGACTGAAGCAGCTCACTGCTGCTCATTTTAGAAAAGGACTCCATAGAGGATGAGTATTCTTCAGATTTTCCGCTTTGCCTTAAGTGCTCTTCTTTGGAGAGTTCTGAGTCCAGCAGAAGTCTGATCTGCTTTGAAAGCTCAGCCTGTGCAATTTTGACAGCTGTCTTTTTCTGACGGGAGTATCCATCGGGATGTTTCCCCGCTATCCCGACAGCACCAAAATTATCATTCATATTGGGGTTTGAAAACCAGGCAGGATAGTTGACTGCTACCCCTTGTTCTTGCTCTTGATAAGCATTGGCCGAAGCAAGGGCAAAGATGGTAGAAGTAAAAAAAAGTAAAACTAGGTAAATAGAGGTGTTTGGGGTATGCCTTACATTCATATAAAAACCTGATTCCTCCTGCGGGTAAAGAAATTTATTAAAAAGATAAGATCAAAGGTTTTATATATTTGTATTTATTTGATAGTTTTTCTAGTGCCATGATCCAGTGGAACTTTATCACCAAGTAATGACGATGGAAAGGTAAAATATCACCAAACTTAAAAAAAATAAGCTTTTTATCTATTCAGAATCGGCAAAATACACGGCCAATCTTCCCGCGGCAGCAGACGCAACTTTTGCTATAGCCCTGCGCTCTGCTTCACTAAAAGTCAAGTGAGATGAACGTTTGCTTTCGGTGAACTCTCCAAGGATCTTGCCTGTTTCATTATCGGTGATTACGACTAAAGCTGTAGCACGGGCAAACTTCCAATTTGGATTGTCAATATCCAGGGCTTTGGTTTTTATACTGATTCTAATAATAATATCAGCAGCAGCTGGGGTTTTTTCTATGATGTACCCATCAGCTGTGAGTTTATCAGAAATCACCCCAATCGATTCCCTGGAAGTCTCTTCACTTCGTGATATAAAAACTGTTAAACCTGATTTTATCTGGTTGATTTTGTCGAAGATAATGTCAGCATCATAACTCTTTGACTCCAGCACCTTAAAGCCAAGAACTTGAATCCTGCTGACAAACACCTCACGTTTTAACCAGAGATTCCTTATCTTTTTTAGGTGCTGAAACTTCGTAAAGTCGCTTTGGGTTGAATCCAGTGATTTTAGTTTTGCCTCTAACTCGCTATCAATAGCATCTACTTCATGTTGCCACTGTTTTCTAGCTTTTTCTCTCTCCAGAACAACCAGAGCAAAGTAGAGCCCTTCTTCTTCATCCTTCCATGTCTTGGCTATTTCAAGTCCTTTAAGGTCTACTGCTGAGATTACCCTGATTTTTTGCTCAGCATCATGACTGATCAATTCATTACCCGAGCCATCTGCAACAGACATAACCCTATTGATTGTACTGCTAAAAACCTTTGATTCGAAAATATTGGACATCTCGACCTTGGCCTGTCTTCGCGCCTCAATCTCTGTTTTTCCAATACCTGTGGCAGTCATATAATCTGACTGTGGATACTCTGTTGAGATAAATTTCTTACTGGATAAATGTGCTGACTTGCCGGGAACAAGTTTTTCAGCACAGGCAGACAAAAAAAACATGGCTAGCAGGATATGTAGAATACATCTCATAAACAACTGACTCCCTTACTTCATTGAATTGTATCAAAAAGTAAAAATTTTGTCTCTCCGGCCTTCACAGTTACATCTCCAATAAAATTTTCCCTGCCGCAGTAGTCTGCATAGATACCATACCGACCTTCATGAACAAACTGGTAGGACATATATATTTCTCCAGGAAGTGTCCTCCATGATCTTGTGTCTGCCCTGTCGAGTACTGCCGCATTTATAATGTTCAAAACTCTTTGGGCATCTTTATCTCCCGTAATTTGCTCTAGCGCCGCCTGTTTTGCAACTAATCTCACCAATGCCTTTGCTGTTATACGCAATTTACGATCAGATAGACTTTTTAAGGCAATCCTGTTTACATCTTCAACTAATTCCAGTTTACTTATCTTATTTTCAGAGCTACCCTTAACTATCATCCTGCTTTTACTACAGGCAGGTTTGCTAAGCTCATACCTGGGGAACGCCAGAGATAAAGGGCCTTTGGAAGTCAGCACAAAGATTTTGTCTTCTTTTTTTACCGGGGCTTTCCCGTTTAGCTGAATCAGCACGATCTTAGCACTTTGACCAGCCTCATCGGCATCAAGAGCCTCATGTTCTGCTTTTATAGAGCTAATTTCATCCTGTCTTCCTGTTGCCTTCCCGGCCCTTATGAGATCTTTTATGAGGAGAGACGGCACTTTGGTGCCGTAATTCTTTTCGTAATCCTGAAAGGTTTGATATGCCTTAAAATAATCTATGTAGGCATCCTCCATGTTCCTGTCTGCCTCATAAATGATCCCACTTAGATACCTTCCAAATGCGTCTTCCTTATATACGTTCTTTTTTTTATATTTCTCATTATAGAGAGTCAGGAGTGAATCGAGACGGCGACACTCAACAAGGGCCTCTTCAAGGTCTCCGAGCAGGACATAGTTGATTGAAGAGAAAAGATTTATGAAAGCCTTCTCGTAATCCTCGCCGCGATAAGGAATTGTGTAATCATTAACCAGATATGATGCTGCCTGCTTTGTAAGGCTTTTTGTCCAGAGCTTTTCAGCAAGCTCATCCGCCTGGTGTAGGTAATTGTTGCTTTCCTCGTAGTTTCCGCAGCGCATATTGACAATTGCGGAATCAAGAAGAAAATTCAGTCTCATGTTGAGACCGTAACGTTTTATGTCTATGGACTCTGAAGCAAGCTGACAATTACCTTCATTTATCTGTTTATTAAGAAGCAGGTAGTCCGGTCCCGAGGCACATGCATGGGCAAGAATCATCAAAAAAAATGCCGGTATAATTCTTACAGCCGATCGGATAAAAACCTCACCTATAAGCATCTGTCGATATTATTGCTAGAGACCAAACCTGGAGTTTTTTATGAATTTTTTAATCTTTTTTTCTCCGATCCATACCTTTTTGTGTGTCTCAATATTAATAAGCTCCAGGTTGACCTGGTAAAACATGACCGATTTACCTGAAATTCTGTCCTGAATAGTGTTAATAGAGCCTTTAAGCATAAAATCCGCCCCTATCTCTTCTCCCTCGGACTTTGCAGACTCCTCAGAAGAGTGAGAGGCCTGGTCAAGGCGTTCTCCCCTAAGCTCTCCCCTTTCAAGGCTACTGGCCACAAAGTCAATTTCTCCTGAATTTATGAGTGCACGTTCAAGGTCTTTGATAAAGGTCTGCATGTTTATATGTTCGTGACTACGATTGCGGACTGTTCCCACGATCACCGTAGGGACTGCACCTCTATGCTTGTTTGAAAAACGCCTCATCCATGGCTGGCTAAGCAGATCGGCAATCATTTCCTCAGAGACCAGTCTTGAATCTGTATCATTCCACTTCCCACTCAGGTCTATTATTTCAGAAGAGTCCACTCTTTTTACACTAGTTGTACAGGCTGTTAGCACGGCAATTAAGAATAAACTTGCCAGCAGTCGAAAGGATTTACTTATTAACATATTGGCTCCTTTTTTACTTAGGATAACATTAGTTTAGAGAAAGCTACCTTATTTTTTCTCTTTGCGATCAAGTTTTGATTCAATACCTGGCCCTGCTGGAAAAGTCCAGGTCACATTATCTATTAATTCATCCACTTCGCAGGAAAGTTTATTTTTAATATCTTCTTCAAAAAAACTCTTCCTTAACTGTCCTGAACAGAAATCGCTATGAACCCACTTCGGCAAGCCATACCGACGATTCTCCTCAAAGCCTGCAGGACTTGCCCTTTGGTCAAAGCTGTTGGCACCTATAGGGATCTCACCTTTAGCAACAGGCAGCATTTCAGAAGACTTCACCTCACCCTGGGTGTTCATTGACATATCTGCAAGAGAAGAGTATCCCTCTATAAGGGACTCACTGTTAACCCCCATGCTGCTGTACCAGACATCCTCTCTTTTTGTCAGATCAACAAGCCAAAACTGCCCGGCAACCTTTTTTATTCTTGCTGTCCCTCTTTGATGAACATCATAATTCAAAAGTGTCCCAAAAACCAGACCTTCAACATTAAATGCCTTTTTAAGCTTTTCCAGATTAGATCTTTTAAAGTCAATACCGCTGGAAGGCAAGCCATTAGCCCTGAGAGTTTCATCAGTTTTTTCAAGTGGTAAAACCTCGTAATAAAGCGTATCAAGCTTTTCAAGAAGTTCTCTCCTCACATGCTCTGCACCATTTTTTTGAGCGGTTTTGTTATATAGGGGCAAAACAGCAATACGTCTGATTGGATTTGAAGGGTCTGGTTTTAGTTGCAGGCCAGAGCATGACGCTAGAGAAAAAAGCAGAACGGTATAAAATGGTATGAAGTTTTTCCAGGCCCTGCAGCTTGGGGAATTGCCTTTAACTGTTGACATATTACAAGCCTATTCTGAAGGTTTGAGGGTCTTCATATTCAGTAATATATAATCAGCTCCATAATCAACAATGTCAAGATTAAATCCGGTATCGAAGATCATTGTCAGAGCATCGGATAGTTTTTTAGTTGTACCTTTGATAGTTACATCCAATACAGCCTTACCTGAACTGAAACCTCTTGGCTCTATGGACTCTATATTCCCAACCTTTTCCTCCATAGCCTTCTGGAACTTTATGAAATCATCATAAGACTTTAGCCCGGAAACTGTCATATGTACTACTGAAAGCGTTTCGTCTATACCGTTTTTTTTGCTAATAATAACACTCGACATTTTTTTCAATAGGGGCGTTGCAGCATTCTTAACGGCCCTTCCCAAGGCCACTTCACTTTCTGAACCAAAATCTATTCCCTTTGACATATCGGAGAAAACGAGTTCTCCCGTCTTGACAGCAATTACCTTTGCAGTCATTAGAACTGAAGCCGAGCCCGGCGATCTATCTTCACTGTCATAAGTGTCCAGCATGCGTATAAAAGACACAAAGTCAACATTGTAATCCGTACCTAGCTCTTTCATAAGCTCATCAGTCAAAAGGTCCTTGGCAGAATACATATTACTGTCAAAGGATAGATTGTCAGACAATTTGATGACTCGAAAACCTGCTTCTTCAAGATATTCTGAAAAAAGAGCCTCAAATGCGTACTTATCGACATTGTTTTTTTTCTCAGATGAAAGCAATAAAAGCTCTCCCGTTGTCCTGTCCTGTTTTGCAGCAATAAGCAGAACCTCCGGCATTTTGGATTCCAGATGGTATAGTCCCTCTTTAGCCAGTGTTGACTTTAGGCGCTTTGCAGCAATATCTGCCTGTATAGTCAACTGGTACATATTGCCGGTAGCTTTTTCTTTTAGAACAGAGTAGTTCTGGATAAAAGAATGCGACATGCTATAGACATTTTCTTCCAAGACCGTATAGTTCTGCCTGATGGTTTCTTCAGAGATAAGTGTTGCCACTACATTCTTAAGCGCTTTTGAAAAGGCATTATTAATAGCAGCGGCCCTTGCATCTGGCACATTTCCTTTTTTTATGAAGCCAAAACCATCAGCCTTCACAGTCGCGACCTCTTCTTGCATTGTAGCCGATTCCGCAGGTGACACGGTAGACAGAAAGACAATTGCCAGAATTAGGAGCCTGTAGATCATAGTTAAATTTACACCTTGGGATTTCATTTAAAAGATTTCGCCCCTGTCGCCAAACTCGCCAAGACCTTTCAGGTTGAAAAGCATGTAGATCTTTGATTCCTCGGGGATTTTACGTTTGCTGTAAGTAAGGGCTATATCCCAGCACTGTTTCTCAAGTAGTATACCATATTTAGATTCCAGGAAAAGGTCATCCACAGCAGAGTAACGCCCAGAGTAAGCTATCTTAATGCTGTCGGAAAGCTTGATTTTTGCTGCAGCCTCCCAATATTTGATCCCTGTAGACCTCGTGTAGCGGTGCGAAAGGCTGAGTTTTTCCAGCCGCTTATAGTTGGCGATAAAGTCGGCAGATAAATAACTTATACTGTGCAGGTATCGGTCGTAACGGGCCTCGGACTCTATACGAAAGTGGCGCTCGCCAATCAATTTCAGCAATCCTGTTACAGGCCCCCAGGGCTCTCTTTTGTCTGATGCTGAAACAAGCTGCCTGTCCGCTTCATGGAGGTCATAGTCTGCAAAGACCTTAAGGTCCAGCATTTTGTGATATAGGCCTGTATCCGAAGAGTCAAGGCGCTTTGTTATGATATAGTTGTTGAGCTTAAACCTGACGCTGTTCTTCCGTGCGATAAGGTCAAGGCTGTCGTATTTTGGAAGTGCAGACTGGTCCCTGTGGGGTACATAGCTGTACTCCAGTCCCGGTTCCACAATGTGCTTTACCATCTCTATACTGTCACCTTTTACGGCAAATACTCGGCTGAAAGGGACAATTAAGTTGACATTCAGGTCATACATCTTCCTGCTCTGGCTGCGGTCTTCCTTGTCGGAAGTGTAATACAGTGTCTCTCTATAGCCGAGAGTCGGTGTGAGTTCAAAAAAGTTTCCAGGATTGAGGGGATAGGAAAGACTTGGCCTCACGTCCAGCCGCTGTCCGGAATAAAGACCTCCAGCAGCATTGTCTTCATCCCGCCAGAAGTGAGTCGCCTTTGCTTCTACCCTAAAATGTAGAGGTGTTCCGCCCATTTTTTGCCTGTGAGCGCTGAATGTGATTTCTGGCAATTTCTGTAGTGTAGTCTCCTCGTCAAGAAAGAGATTCTTGAAGTGCCTGAATTCTGTCAGAAGAGAGTATCGTTGCCAGTTTTTAAGCAGGGTACCCTTTGATTCCAGCCACTGACTTGTGTATAGATCAGAATTATCAGCGTAGTCAACAAAGTAGTCCCTGTCGCTTATAGCGCTAAGGTCGAGCCGGCCATTTAAAGAAGACCCGAAATCTTCGCTGTGCTTTAGATTGGAACGCCATCTATCATCCGGGGCAGGTTCACTCTCATGCATGTAATTAAAGTCGAGAGTCCCCTTGCTTTGTTCAGTTCTAACATAACGGTAGTTAATATCGCCCCCCTCTCCCCTGTTCCCTTCATAGTTAAGGGAGATCGTAGCATCCTTGTTCCTGGAAATAGCCCAGAAAAAAGGTTGGTAATATGTAAATCCATCTGTGCTGGAGTAACCGACCTTGGGCGGCAAGAGTCCCGTCTGTCTTTCCGCCTTGATAGGTACTATAAGTATGGGAGTATACAAAACAGGCACATTTTTAAGATAAAGCCTGGCGTGGTCGGCGAAGAGGTATTCTCCTATTTTCATGTCAATCTTGCTTGATTTTACCATCCATGATGGGGACTCTCCCTCACATGTGGTAAAAGATGCACCCTTTATATTAAAATGGTTCCCGGCAAGCTTTTCAATAGTGTCTCCATATATATGCTGATTGTCCTTTTTGATAAACATACGCCCGGAACTTATTTTGCCCGTGTTTTCCTTTAAGTTGTACTCAAGAGATTCTCCACTGAGCCTGTCCTCTCCCTGTAAAAGAGAAAAGCTTGAAGGAGCAAATGCAAGGCCTGTCTTCTGATAATAGGTCAGGTCTTCTGTCATCAGTATGGCATCTCCACTGGTAAGACGTACATTGCCCTTGGCTTTTACTGCATCTTTTTCCCTGTCATAGTCGATCTTGTCGGCAACAATGTCTACCTTATCATCGGAAGAGAAATTAAAAGCATATACCTCTGCAACAAAACAGAAGAAGAAAGTGAAAATAAGTGGGGAAAATAGATATATAAGCTTGTCTGGAGGATTCAATTCGGCTGTGCATCCTGATAGTGTGAGATTAGGGCCAGATATTAGCAGACAATCGAAATAAAGTCATTAATAGATTGGGCAGATTTTAATAAAAACGCCCTCATACTGCATCGCAGATACGAGGGCATGGTAGTAGTTTTTTGTTTTTTATTTCAATATGTTTCAGCAAAAACCTCAAAGTGTGCCTGAGGATGATTGCAGGCTGGACAGATATCAGGGCTTTTACTGCCCTCATGGATATGACCGCAGTTTCTGCATTTCCAGCTGACCGTAGCATCTTTCTCAAAGACCCTGCCATTCTCTATATTTTCCACCAGCTTCAGATACCTTGTTTCATGACGTTTTTCCACTGCTGCAATATTCCTGAATGCATCAGCAACCTCAGAAAAGCCCTCTTCGCTGGCAGCATCAGCAAAACCGGTGTATAAAATTGTCCACTCTTCATTCTCGCCTGCCGCTGCAGCCTTCAGGTTGTCCAGTGTCGTTCCCTGTGCTACCGGATAGGAGGCATTGATATCAACTGTTACAGGAAGCTCCTCCTTAAAACCCTTCAAAAGAAGCTTGTAAAAAACCTTGGCATGCTCCTTTTCATTGTCTGCCGTTTCAATGAATATGGCCTCAATCTGTTTATAACCTTCTTTGTTTGCAAGTGAGGCATAGTAGGTGTAACGGTTCCTGGCCTGCGATTCTCCGGCAAAGGCCTTCATCAGGTTCTCAGCTGTCTTGCTGCCCTTAAGGTCTTTCATATCTTTTTCCTCCTAAAATTATTCAAACAATTAGAAGATAGCACAACAGGCAATAAAGTCAACTCATTGAACTATTATCATACAAGTGGGCAGCATTCATATGGGTTTAATTGTTCATAAGACATCCTGTGATTCTTTTTTTGGCTAACACTAAGGTTCACAGCATGTCTTTTCTTGTTTAGTGATTCACTTTAAACTTGCAGATATTGTTTGAAAAGATTTTGGAGGAAGAGTTCTGTATGTGATATAAATTAACCTTAGCGGATTTAAACCTGGAGGAATGAAGATGAAAAAAGAGCAGAAACTGTCACAAGATGAAGAATCTTTACTCCAGAATATAAAATTGAATGTCATGCTGGTTGAGGATGATGACCTGCTTGCCGATTCAATAAAAGTTGAGTTGCAGAAATATAATGCCGATGTGCAAAGGGCTGAAAAACCTGACGATGCATTTTTCTTAATAGAGGGGGGGAAACTCGATATTGTTATAATTGAGATTGGTCATCCGAGCATTAACGCCTATCATACCATTAATGCCGTGCGTACTTCCCTGTCAAACAGCGATGTGCCTATAATTGCCCTTGTACCCAATGGCAATATAGAGCTTCTGGGGCCTGCCTGTCGTGCCGGGGCCACCAGCTTCTTGCCCAAGCCAATTGTTTGGTATCAGTTTCACCAACTCATACAATCCATGCATTGGCGCATGGTGGATGAACGCCGCAACTACCGCAGAGTTGAGGTCTCTATCCGCGTACTCTGTGCCTTTGATGGTAAAAAAACTATAGGCCATAGTATCGACGTCAGTGCCAGCGGTTTATTGTTGAAGCTGGAGGAGGAAATTCCAGTTGAAAAGCAGCTCGCAGTTACCTTTCCCTATGTTGAAGGGCTTGCAGCACCTTTCCTGTTCTATGCCCGTGTTGCTCGCCTTCTGGATGTTAGCGGCGGTGGGAAGTTGCTAGGACTGGATTTTTTGGACATCCCTGCCGGTCAGTCAGAAAGGCTGCTTGCCTGGATCGACATGTTCCATTACATTGATAGCACAAAGATTGAAAATCAGTTGAAAGAATAATCATTTTACTTAATAATGGAAGCCCCCCTGAGCTACCAAAGGATATAGATTCTTTAGTCAGGGTAAATCTATACCCTTTAGGAAACTCTTTTACCCCCCACCCTATAGTGACACGCCCTACTATACCTGGAAAGTACTTCGCAGCTTTGCTGAACGGCAGGACTAGACCCTTAATAGCATCTAAGAGGGCTATTTAGATAAAGTAACTGAACAACTTACTTGCATGGATCAGGAAGACAGAATGGAAAAAGCGGATGTAGTTATCATAGGTGCGGGAGCATCGGGCCTTATGTGCGCAATCGAGGCGGGAAAGAGAGGCCGCAAGGTTGTAGTTCTCGACCATGCCTCAAAGCCGGGCAGTAAGATACTTATTTCAGGTGGAGGACGCTCCAATTTCACCAACTATGACGTAGGTGCAGACAACTATATATCGGGCAACGCACACTTCTGCAAATCGGCGCTTAGCCAGTTCAGTCAATGGGACTTTATCTCTATGATGGAAAGTTACGGCATCCCATTCTGCGAGCGCTCTCATGGCCAGCTTTTCTGCGACAAGAGTGCAAGGGACATCCTTAACATGCTCCTTGAAGAATGCGAGCGCTACTCCGTTTCAATCCGCATGAGCTGTAAAATAGAACTAATAGAAAGGGAGGCCGGTCATCATTTTCTGGCTCATAGCTCCAGGGGTGATTTTCATTGCCAGTCACTGGTAATTGCAACGGGCGGTCTTTCTCTACCAGACTCCGGAGCCACCCCTTTCGGCTACAAGCTGGCAAAGCAGTTCGGAATAAATATCTGCCCCACTTCTCCCGGCCTTGTGCCTCTTACCCTTCAACCTCAGGACAAGGCGCGTTTTTCACCTCTATCGGGCATCGCCGTCGACGCGATGGTCAGATGTCTTGATAAAAGCTTCAGGGAAAACCTGCTCTTTACCCACCGCGGCCTGAGCGGACCAGCTATACTACAGATATCATCCTACTGGAAACCTGGTGCTGACATAATCATAGACCTCCTTCCAGATAGCGACCTTGAAGAAAAGCTCCTGGCGGAAAAGCAAAAGGGCTCAGGCCTAAAGCTTAAAACTATTTTGACAAAAAAACTGCCGAAACGCCTGATAGCAAGCGTGATAGAGGAAACGAAATTGGAGCAGTCTCTACAGGAAATGTCCAGAGACAGCATTAAAAATGTTGTTGACGGTATAAGACACTTAATAATCAGACCAAACGGCACAGAGGGCTACCGTACGGCAGAGGTGACACTTGGCGGGATAGATTGCGATGAAGTATCCTCAAAAACGATGGAGTGCAGGAATGTTCCAGGGCTCTATTTTACCGGGGAATTGCTGGATGTTACCGGCTGGCTAGGCGGTTATAACCTGCAATGGGCCTGGTCTTCAGGATGGACTGCCGGGCAGTATGTTTAAATCGTCCATTATTTGCCTAAACACATAGCAAGCGTCTCCTTTGCCGCTGTCAGCTGCTGGAAACGCTCCTTGCTTCCGCCTTTATCAGGATGATAACGGCCTGCCAGCTCACGGTAGCGCTTCTGAACTTCCGACCAGCCTGCATTCTCATCCAGTCCCAGTTCCTGCAGTGCCTCTATCCTGTGGTTCTCAGCAAGGTATTTCCGCCAGAAATCATCAAGCATCCCGTCGACATCTTCCATGCCCGTCTTTTCAAGCTGCTCCATATCCAGGTAGTATTCTTCCAGCTTCATGTCCACGGGACAGCTGACTGCCTGTGTGTCGGAATCGGCACTGAAAGCCCTGATCTGGATATTTAAAGGGCCTATCTCCAGGGTCTGCCCGCATTCAGCTATAAGTTCACTGCGTAACCTGTAAAGGCTGTTGAAGAGGAGAAAATGTGTGCGGAATAGTTTTAGACTGTCGCCACCGCAGCTCTTTGGAAATACATCTGAAACTTCACTGACCTCAGAAATGAGGTCAAACTCGGAAAGGCCGAGGGGGTATTGCTTCATTGCCGCCAGGATAAGCGGTTTCAGCACTTCGTATATGTCACAGTCAGTCTTTATCTTGCGTCACCTTGCCGCGCAGGGACTTGATCTTTCCCCGGCGGGTCTTCTGGTTGAGGCGCCTCTTTTTAGACCCTGCCGTCGGTTTTGTGGCCCGCCGACTTTTTCTTATTGCAGATACAGATTTTATCAGTGCCTGAAGGCGGTTTAGCGCTGCCTCCCTGTTTCTTTCCTGGCTCCTGTGTTCCTGTACCTTCAGGACTACAACTCCGTCTTTGCTAATGCGGTGATCGTGGAGCCTTAAAAGACGTGTCTTGTAGAACTCAGGCAGAGATGAGGCCCTGATATCGAAGCGCAGGTGTATGGCCGTAGAGAGCTTGTTGACATTTTGCCCCCCTGCCCCTTGTGACCTTACGGCACTTAGCTCTATCTCGCCTTCCGGTATCGATACACTAGCTGATATGAACAACATCACATCATGCCCTTTTAAGCTTCCTTATCTTCATTGTATAAAGTCGCATCAATGGCATCTATGACCGTCTTTATGAGCAGGAAGATCATTCCCCTATCGTAAGGTTCGTAGTTATCACCGATCTCAGCATCTTCTGCACCCACTTCACCGTAAAGGAGGTCTGCCACAAAATCTATTACATGGGGCTGCACAAATGCGCCCTCTTTTACGCCTCCGGCAATGGCCTCCCTATCCAGCGTTTCCAGGTCACCCAGTTGGGATTCGTTCATGTCGTAAAGCGCCTCTAGCTCATCATCCTCTATCTTGTCCCTGGGCTCTCCATAGGCACTTACAAAAACCCTGTAGGCCGCATAAAAGAGAAATACGGCACAGGACTTGGCCTCCGGCTGTAATGCATCGCTACAGGGCATGAAAAAATCAATGAGAGCAGCTTGGGTCTCCCCTATAGACGCAATACCGTCACGTGCCGCCTCTGGAGTTATCTGCGATATAGGATGCCATGCCGAATCTATAGTTGCTTCTGTTATGTCTTCCATATTGTATCCTTGAGCAGCTTCCAATTCTATTCCAGCCCTTGATGAAAGTAAAGAAGTCTGGCCACAAATGGCCCAAATAAGCTATCATAGTGGCTTTGAGAAGGAGAAGCAGACCGTAAGATGGAAATAGATAAAGCGGCGCTTATAGCGCTCATATTAGAAGGGCTTAATGAAAGGCTTGATGCCTTGTGCCAGTCCGCCCGTGCAGCATACGACAGCGCAACCCATGAGGAGAGCAAGGCAGAGGACAAGTATGACACAAGAGGGCTCGAAGCATCCTACCTTGCCGGTGCGCAGGCTAAGCGCACAAAGGAGCTTGAGGATGCAATCGGGCGCTACACTGCACTAAAACCCCGGCCCTTCGGCGAGGAAGACCCTATAGCACTAAGCGCTCTCATTACTGTCGATACAGGTAAAAAGGAATATATTTATTTTATCGGCCCCGAGGCAGGGGGAATGCAGTTCAGCCTGGACGGAGCAGTTATTACAGTAATAACCCCAAGATCGCCCCTTGGAAAAGAGCTTGTCGGGCGCTACTTAGACGACGAGTTTGAACTGACCAGGGGCGATGCCTTGTGCACTTACGAGATAGTAGGGCTTGCCTGATTAAAGTGGAAGCGGCGACATGGCGGAATATTCATTTATGCGGCAAACTTGCTGAAAGCACAGTCCCGCCTCACTGTACTCCTTTTTCAAATAAACGAGCCACAGTTTTACACGCGTGCCGATATGGCCGTCATCGTAGCTCCCCTTTCTGACTTCTGCCATAGCAGTGATCATGGCGTGTATCTCGTCCCAAGCCAGCTTTTCAGGCCTTAATCCCGCTAAACTGGCCTTTATCTCCCCGGCCAGCCCCGGAGAAGATACTGCACCACGGCCTATCATCACGTCTTTGCAGCCGCTTATACTGATACACCGATTGTAATCCTCCACGCTGCTTATATCGCCATTGGCAACTATGGGTATGCTACTTACTTCATTTATTCTTGCAAGCCACTCCCAGCTTGCAGGGACACTATAAGCATCGGCCCTTGTACGGGCATGGACAGTTATGAAATCAGCACCTGCCTCCTCTATGGCAGCTGCGTTTTCAAGGGCCAGATCAGTATTGTCATAGCCAAGGCGCATTTTGGCGGACAGGCTGACGCCCACGGGAACAACTCCCCTGACTGCCTTAACGATATCATGGATCCTTCGGGGTTCCTTCAACAAGATAGCCCCGCAGCCCTTACGTGTTACCGACTTTGATGGACAGCCGAAATTTATATCTATGCCAGGCGCTCCCAGCTTCACGGCAATCTCTGCATTGGCTGCCATGGCACCGGGAATGCTGCCAAGGATCTGCAAAACTACCGGAGTCCCTGAGGGTGTGCGCCAGCCCTTGTCCATCTCGGGGCAGATGCGCCTGAACACCTTAAGAGGATTTATTTGGGCCGTAACCCTTAGGAACTCCGTCATGCAGAGGTCGAAGGCTCCTGAGCGCGTAAGAATGTCACGCATACAGCCGTCAAGAACCCCATCCATTGGGGCAAGTATTACTCTCATAGGCGAGCTACTATTCCGATCCGTGGCATACTGCCTCGATGTTGTTGCCGTCGGGATCGAGTATGAAGGCAGCGTAGTAGTTGGGGTGGTAATCATGGCGTATCCCGGGAGGGCCGTTGTCTTTTCCGCCTGCTGCAATTGCGGCGTTATAGAAGGTCCTAACCATGAGCCTGCTCTCGGCACGGAAGGCTAAATGTACAGGAGGCGTGTTTTTTGCGCCTCCCTTCAGCAGGAAGTCCGGCTTACCGTCCTGCCCGAAACCAAGCCAGCTCTTCATCTCCCATATAAGTTCATATTCCAGCGGAGCCAGTGCCAGGCTGTAAAACTCCTTAGCCTCCTCCACATAGCTAACATGTATCATAATATGGTCTATCATATTAAGGTCCTCTCTCTTTTGTATTTAAGCTGTCGATATTTTAATTTAACTAAATTCAAGAAGGGGGTTAATAGTTTTGAGACAGCTTAATATCCTTCACCTTAAGCTGAACCGTCCTTCTACCCTTCCATTCATTAAAAGAGACAGAATAGGCGACATCAACGCTATCCCCAGGTGAAAGCGCCTTATGCACCATATTAAAGGCTATTGCGTCCAGCACCTTACTGCCCTGCCTGAGTTGCAACTTCAGGTGGGCATCTTTTAAGACTCTGACACTTAACACCTCGACGCCCTGGGACATAAAAACAGGCTCGGAATTTGAGGCACCAAATGGTGCAAGGCGCTCCAGTTCCTCTACGAGACTGTCGTCAATATCATCCAGACTAGCAATGCCGTCTAACTTGAGCGATGGAATAAAGTCCTCATCGCTGACAGAGGAGCTCACGGCATTCTCAAAGGCCTGCCTGAAAGCATCCAGATTTGAAGCATCTAATGTAAAGCCTGCTGCATACTTGTGACCACCGAAACTGACTAAATGTTCCCCACATTTTTCAAGACCCTCAAAGAGATGAAATGCTTCTATGCTCCTTGCGGAGCCTTTGCCCTGACCGTCTTTAATAGCTATTATAAGAGCAGGCCGGTAATACTTCTCCACTATCCTTGAGGCAACAATACCTATAACGCCAGGGTGCCATTTTTCTGATGCAAGGACGATTGCAGGTCTTTTATGCAGGCCCCCCTCTTCCACCATATCAATGGCCTCCTGGAGGATCTTCTTTTCTATCTCCTGCCTTTCCCTGTTTTCGCAGTCCAGTGCATTTGCAAGAGCCGCAGCCTCCTGTCCATCCTCCGTAGTGAGCAGCCTTACCCCTGTATCAGCCTTTGAAAGCCTTCCTGCGGCATTCAGTCTGGGTGCCAGTTGAAAACCCACAATACCCGTACCCATCTTCTCACCCGACCTTCCGCTGACGTTTACCAGGGCTTTTGTTCCGGGCCTTGAAGCCATTGAGAGTTCCTTCATCCCGAAGACAGCAATAGTCCTGTTAGCTTCCTGCAGTGGGACAATATCGGCTATCGTGCCAAGGGCTGCAAGATCGAGGTACTTCCTTATATTAGGCTCTTCCCTACCCTTCCAGAAACCGGCATCCCGAAGTGAGCTGCGAAGGGCCATGACAAGATTAAAGACCACGCCAACTCCTGCCAGTCCCTTAAATGGGTAGGGGCAATCAGGCTGCTGGGGGTTAATGATGGAGTGTGCCTCGGGAAGTTGGGGGGGGAGCTGGTGGTGGTCGGTGATGATGACATCCATCCCAAGTGAATTTGCGAGTTCGACCTCTTCATATGAGCTTATCCCGTTATCTACGGTGACAAGCAGACCTGTCCTCTCCCCTGCCAGTCGGCGTACGGCATCACAGTTCATGCCGTAGCCCTCTTTCATGCGGTCGGGAATGTAATAGCTGCAATTGGCACCTGTAGAACGGAGGAAAAGGAGAAGAAGCGCCGTGGAGCTTGTACCATCTACATCGTAATCACCGTAGATACATATCCTTTCGCCAGCATCTATGGCGGACATGATGCGCTTTACGGCAGGCTCCATCCCCTTTAAAAGAAATGGAGAATCAAAATGTGAAAGTGATGGATTGAGGAACCTTGAGGCGGCGTCTAAGTCTGTGATGCCGCGGTTGATGAGCACCCTTGCTGTAGAGGCGCAAATACAAAGCGCCCCCGAGAGGGCGCTTATGGACTCAAAACTTGCACTTTCAGTACTTCCAGTACCTTCGGCCTTATCTAAGAGGACCCACCTCTTGTCCAATCAGGCGACCTTCTTTTTTGAAGTCAGTTCATTGTAGTAGATAAGCACGGGAGATGCGACAAATACGGACGAATAGGTACCTATCATGATACCTATCATGAGAGCAAAGGCGAAATTGTGTATTACCCCGCCGCCATAGACAAAGAGTATGCCCACGACCATGAGTGTAGTTATAGAGGTAAGCAAGGTCCTGCTCAGTGTTTCATTTATGCTGGTATTTATACAGCTGTTCTCCTCGCCCCTCTTGGCCCTTTTAAGGTTGTCCCTGATACGGTCATAGACGATGATCGTATCGTTGAGGGAATATCCTATTACGGCAAGTAGTGCCGCCACAACGGGAAGAGATATCTCGTAGTTCGTCACGGAAAATGCGCCGACGGTTATCAGCACGTCATGCATAAGGGCGATAACTGCCCCGACAGCATACCTGAATTCAAACCTGAGAGATACGTATATAAGTATTCCGACCATGGCGTATAAAATCGCCATAAGTGCCTTTTCCTTCAGGTCTCCCCCTACCTGCGGCCCTACCATCTCTACGGACTGCACCTCATAACTGTCTGCGCCGAATTTTTCAGTGAGCTTTTCCCTGATACGCAGTGAGAGTCTTTCCGTCTCGCTGTTGCTCTTTTCGACACGTATCAGGTACTCTCCGATGCCGTCGCCAAAATCCTGGACCAGTATGTCTCCAAGCTGCGCCGCCTCAAGGGACTCCCTGAGATCGGATATAGAGGGATCATCGCTGAACTTGACTATGACCTGCGTGCCACCGGCAAAATCGATGCCGTAATTGGGACCTTTTTTGTATACGAGCGATGCTATGGTGATTGCAATAAGTGTCAGAGAAAAGAAGAGAGCAAGCTTCCTCTTTCCAACAAAATCTATATTTGTGCCTCTTTTAATTATTTCCATTTATTCCTCCCCGAACCTATACGCTTAGCGATTTGACCTTCTTCCCCTTGAGGAAGACATCAAATATGAGCCTGGACACGAAAAGCGACGTAAACAGGCTTGAAAGTATACCTATGGACAAAGTTACGGCAAAACCCTTTACAGGCCCTGTTCCAAACTCAAAGAGGACAAGTGCCGCAATAAGCGTTGTTACGTTTGCGTCCATAATGGGCAAAAAGGCCTTCTTGAAGCCGCCATCCAGCGCTGCCAGCGGCGTCTTGCCAATATGAAGTTCCTCGCGTATCCGTTCAAAGATGATAACATTGGCATCTACTGCCATACCTATTGTCAGGACTATACCCGCTATGCCTGGAAGCGTCAGTGTGGCATTCAGGGCCGCCAGAAATGCCATAATAAAGAGTATGTTCATAACCAGCACCAGGTCGGCCACAAGACCTGACAGTCTGTAGTAGATAAGCATGAATATGATGACCAGAACGCCGCCTATGAGCATTGAGAAGAAACCCTTTTCAATGGAGTCCTTACCGAGAGAGGGGCCGACAGTCCTGTTTTCAAGTATCTGGACAGGCGCAGGCAGTGCCCCTGCCCTTAAGACGATAGCAAGGTCATGGGCCTCCTCCATAGTGAAGCTTCCCTCAATGATGGCGCTGCCGCCGCTTATCTTGTCCTTTATAACAGGCGCTGAGTAGACATTGCCGTCAAGCACGATAGCCAGACGCTTTCCCGTATTGGCCTCTGTCAGACGCTCGAACTGCTTGCCACCCTTGCCGTCAAAGTCGATTGAAACATATGGGCGGTTGAACTGGCTGTCTATACGGACCCGTGCGTTTGTAAGGCGGTCGCCCGTCATAAGAACGCGTTTTTTCAGAAGATAGGGGGTATTACTAAGCACTCTTCCAGTTCCTTTCTCCAGCACTTTTTTGTATGCGATTTCGGAACCCCTTGGTGGGCGCTTCATTGCTGCCTCATCAAAAATATGCTCGTCATCGACGATTTTGAACTGGAGCTGGGCCGTCTTTCCAATAAGATCTATGGCACGGTCTGGGTCTTTAACACCGGGAAGCTGTATGAGTATCCTGTTTTCACCCTGACGCTGAATAGTCGGCTCGCTTACACCGAATGCATCAATACGGTTTCTGATAGTCTCTATGCCCTGATCTACGGCATATTTTCTTATGAAATCCAACTCCTGCTGCTTCAGGCTGGCTACCATCTCGCCGCCATCATTGAAAACAACATCAAGCTGCGGAAACTCCTCTGCAATTATTCTGGCCGTCTCCTCCTTGTCACGTTCAGACATAAGGCCTGCCTTCAAAGTGCCAAGCCCTGACACGGCAATTCTTTTTAGCCGTATATGCTTGTCCGAGAGACTGTCCCTCACCTCATCGGCAAGACGCTCCATCACTCCGTTAACTGCCTCATCCTGATCCACACCAAGGACAAGGTGCATTCCTCCCTGAAGGTCAAGCCCCAGGTTAACCTGGTATTGGCTCCACCATTCGGGAAGATCCTTTTTTGCCGCCGGCGCAATAAAAAAGAGCGCCGCACAAAGCATTGCTACCGTTATTGCAAGCCTTCCTTTTATACTCATATACGAAAACCCCTTTCGGATATTTTATTTTTCTGTTTTTGACTTCTGCGGGTAAAGCTGGGATTTAACTACCGTAACCTTCACCTTATCGGCAATCTCTATAACCGCCGTTTCTCCATCTATCTTGAAGACCTTGCCGTAGATACCGCCGGAAGTAACGACGTCAGCTCCAGTCGTAAGTGCCTCAAGAGCGACTGTATGCTCCTTTGTCTTTTTCTGCTGAGGGCGTATTAGCAGAAAATAAAAAATGGCGAATATAAGGATTAGCGGAATAAAGGCCCCGAACGGACTCCCCTGTGGTGCTGCGCCCGCAGTCTCTGCGGCATAAGCTATTGCAACTAACAATGTACTACCTCCTTAAAATATATTAAAAAAATCAAATATCATCATCAGCTCTAAGCTGATAAAACTCTTTTTTAAATTCTACAAACCTATCTTCTTCAATTGCCCTGCGCATTTGCGACATCAAGGTGATGTAATAACTCAGGTTGTGTATCGTGTTAAGCGTTGAAGAAAGAATTTCCTTGGCCTTAAATAGATGCCTCAGATAAGCCCTTGAAAAGTTACTGCATGTGTAGCAGTTGCAGGACTCATCTACCGGTCTTTCGTCACGCTCATATTGGCTGTTCCTTATAACCAGCTTGCCCCTGGTGGTAAAGAGCATACCATTACGGGCATTGCGTGTCGGCATAACGCAGTCAAACATGTCAATGCCCCTGTCAACGCACTCTACAAGGTCTTCAGGCGTCCCTACTCCCATGAGGTAGCGGGGCTTATCGACAGGCATAAATGGAACCGTCGCCTCTACCATCTCGTACATCAGCGGCTTTGGTTCGCCCACGCTAAGACCGCCAAGAGCGTATCCCTCAAAACCCAGAGTGGCAGTCTCTTCTGCCGACCTGCGTCTTAGATCGGCATACATGCCGCCCTGTATAATACCAAAGAGGGCATTATCATCCCTCTTTCTTGCTTCAAGACACCTTTTAGCCCAGCGAATAGTCATATCGAGAGACTTACTGGTGTAATCATACGAGGACGGATGCGGGGGACATTCATCAAAGCACATGATTATATCCGCACCCAGTGCCTCCTGTATCTCAATGGATCTCTCAGGCGTGAGGAAGTGGTATGAACCATCGATATGGGACTGAAACTTCACCCCCTCCTCTGTTATCTTACTGAGATCGCCAAGGCTGTAGACCTGAAAACCACCACTGTCGGTCAGCATGGGCCTGTCCCATCCGACAAACTTGTGCAGCCCGCCAAGGTCCCTCACCAATTCATGTCCTGGGCGAAGATAGAGATGGTAGGTATTACCAAGTATTATCTCGGCGCCAAGCCTGCGTAAGTCGTCAGGAGTTACAGCCTTTACCGTCCCCTGCGTACCTACAGGCATAAAGACAGGCGTATTGACAATGCCGTGGGAGGTGTGAAAGCGGCCACGCCTTGCGGCCGTCCCTTTTCCTTGCTTTAAAAGATCAAAACTGAATGACACAGCAAAAAATCAACCTTTGGCTTTTAATCGGCAAGAGGGTTGCTTTGTCAAACAACAAGCATCGCATCGCCGTAACTGAAAAACCGGTATTTCTCCCTTACCGCCTCTGCATATATCCTCTTCAGTTCATCGGTGCCTACAAGGGCGGAGATGAGCATGAAAAGTGTCGACTTTGGCAGATGAAAATTTGTAAGCACGCAATCGACTAAGCGGAAGCGATATCCGGGGCAAATGAATATATCAGTGAAGCCATTTTTTGGCAAGACCTTTCCATCCGAAAAGGCCGACTCCAGCGTCCGTACAGCCGTAGTCCCCACAGCAATTACACGGCCTCCCCTTTCTCTGGTTTCATTTATCTTTTTTACCGTAGATTCATCTATATCAAACCACTCGCTGTGCATCCTGTGGTCTTCCAGCCTTTCAGCCTTCACAGGCCTGAAAGTGCCGGGGCCGACATGGAGCGTTACATAGGCCGTAGCGACACCTTTTACAC
>JADFVX010000060.1 GCA_015222755.1 Pseudomonadota bacterium
CTGCACCCGTAGTCAAACCTGCACCCGTAGTCAAACCTGCACCCGTAGTCAAACCTGCACCCGTAGTCAAACCTGCACCCGTAAAAAAGAAGGGCAAAAGAATTGTCATTAATTTTTATGGTGAAAAGGTAGAGTTTTATTATGATAAAAAGTTAAAAGCATCATCAGCTAACAGAATCAATCGAAAAACCATTAGCAAGTCATGGGAGACTTTAAGCCTGGCGGATTATGACAATCTTTTACTACAGGCCAGAGATTTTAAGGATACTGCACGTCTCAATGACTGGGGCTACCACCGTCTCCTATATAAGATAGGGGAGGGTATATACGGCAAGAATCACGATAACAGTATCAATATATTTGTTTGGTTTATGCTCTCCAAGGCCAACTATGAAGCCAAGGTCGCTTATAATGACGACAAAGTGTTCCTCCTCCTTCCTTCAAAAAATAAGATCTTTGCCGCACCCTATCTGACGCTAGACGGAAAGCGCTTCTATGCTATATCAATGGACGGCAAAAAGAAGAAGCTGGGCTCACTGTATACATATAAGGGTAACTATCCTGGTGCAGACCAGCCCATGGACTACAGCATCAATGTCACCCCGGCGATTAAAACACAGATAGTCAATAAGGACTTGTCTTTCAAGTACCGTGGAAAAAAACACAAGCTGCAGGTAAAGTACAACCGTATCATACCGGCTTTTTTTAAGCACTATCCCCAGACTGACTTCAAGGTCTACTTTGATGCCTCCGTATCAGAAGAGGCGGGGCAGTCGCTACTTCAAGCTCTCAAGCCTCTGGTAGAGGGAAAGAGTGAAGGGGAGGCAGTCAACCTTATTATTCGCTTTGTCCAGACGGCTTTTAAGTACAAGACCGATGCTAAGCAGTTTGGCAGGGAGAAGTACCTGCTGCCGGAAGAGACCCTCTTTTATCCTTTCTCTGACTGTGAAGACCGCTCCATACTCTTTGCCTACCTGGTGAAGAACCTCACAGGACTGGAGGTGGTGGGACTTCACTATCCCAACCACATGGCAACGGCTGTCCGCTTCAGCGATAATATAAAGGGGGATGCAATCACATATAACGGAAAAAGGTATCTTGTCTGTGACCCCACCTATGTGAATGCCGATATAGGCAAGGCCATGCCTCAGTTCAAAAAGGTGAAGCCAAAGGTAATCAGGATAGGGTAAAGGGTTTAGACCCAGGGCCTCTGGCCTACAGCTGCGAGGGACCTTGGGAATTCGCAGATGCTCGTTAATTTATGTTTTTTTGCTTGATATGTAATAATACTTCTGATATTCCTTATGTATAATCTTGTAAAAGGGAGCCTCATAATGACAAAAATCAACAGATTGATCTTTGCTGTATTGATCCTTGCGGTATTTAACTCCGGATGTTTATATGCTAAGCTCAAAACACCGCTGGACATTGACGTCTCCACAACCGAAATGGGTCAAAAAACAGGAGAAGCCAGTATCTACTCTGTACTTTGGCTTGTCGCATGGGGAGATGCAAGCACTGCGGCAGCGGCTGACAACGGCGACATCTCTATCATAAACCACATGGATGAAGAGCTTTTTTCAATACTCTTCGGACTCTATACAAAAAGGACAACAATTGTCTACGGAGACTGATGTAAATGCCTAGGGCAAAGTTTTTTATATTGGTGTTCCTTTCCACCATCTTATTTGCCTGCAGCAGTGGGCCTATTGGTCTTATCTACACTAATACTACTCTTCCTCTGACTACAAACATGAAGAAGACCCCTCGAGGGAAAAAACTTGTTGTTTTGGGTACCAAGCACATAAATATAGAAGGATTGGCTGCCGAATGGGACAGCAGGGCAATTGGAGATGCCGCTAAACGAGGCAATCTACGGTTAAATATGGCTAGTCTGAAAAAAGTATATTACGCAGATATCAATAAAGTGAGCATATTCCTGGGTATGTGGAAGAAAAATACTGTCAGGGTATGGGGGGAGTAGATCGTCATTAAATTTTAGTGGAAGTGCTGTAGTTTGATTCAATTTTTACCTACTTTATTCATTTACGTTTTTTTACTTGATATGTAGTGATACTTTTGGTATTCCTTATGCATAATTTATAAATGGAGGTGACTGAGGGGATTTATTTTAAGGTTAGCTGTGGCGTGATGTTTTATTTTTTTAACAAACTTTAAATTTAATGAGGGGCTTTATGAAAAAGATTAAATATCTAGTTGGTGTTGTTGCAGTTTCTATGTTATTCGTTGGTTGTTCTACTACTTCGGAAAAGTTTCGTTCTCAATCTGTTACGCCAGATATAAGGAATTCCATGGTTGCTGATTTTGAGGTTATCGGCAAGGTTAAGGGTTCCGCATCTCATACTTTCATAGGTCCATTCCCATTATTTAAATTTGTCAAAAAGGAAGCAGATGGAGTTGGCTTTGCGGCTGTAGCTGCGACTCCTGGCACGGGAAGTCCTTTAGAAGCTCTAATGCAGTTATCCGGTGCTGGTGGATCTATGCTTAAATCAGAAGCCGCCTACAATGCACTTAAAGGTTCTGGTGCAGATTACATCCTGAACCCGACATATGAAGTGAAAAAAACTGGGTTTATCATTAATCAGGTTTCCGTGACAGTGCAAGGATGGGGAGCAAAGGTAAAGGGTTACAGGCAGATGCCTGATAAGAGGATCTTTCCTACTAAAGAGTAATTTACTCTAGGATGTCACAGAGCTTTTTATTTTCTACCTTGACATCTGATATAATGAAATCCGGAGTTCCTCAACCCCTATATGAGGGGGTTGAGGAACTTTTTTAATTATGAAGCGCTTACTCACTGATAGTTTCCACTAATGATCCTTAAACCTTTCAATAAATATGGAACAAAAAATGATTAATAAAGCTATAAGTCATGGCTTCTTGGCTATCGTACTCACAATAGTAGTTTCTATTAGCGGATGCGCCATTTCACAACACTCATTTCTTACAGACATATCTTCTGAGGGCCTCATTCCCGCACGAACAAGAAATATTTATCTTGAAGATATTAAAGAACACTCTGTTAGGCCGGCCTGGCTATTTCGTTACTCGACGGTATCAGCTTCTATAGATAATCATCTCCAGGGATTTTTCAGGAATCCTAAGATCGGCCATTCAAGTGGAGAAGACTATATCGATGTTGCTGCTGAAATCGTCTCGTGGGAGCGTAAGGCAGGAGAAACCTTCATGACTGTTGAATATAAAATCACCTCAGCAAATTCCCGATTGGTCATGTCTGAGCGAATAACTTCCAGTTTTAAACAGCATCCGATGTGGGTTTTGACTGCAGAATATGCGATATTTAGATCTGCAGAAAAGTGCTTCATTGAAAATCTTATAAAGCTTGAAGAGGTACTTCTAAATAAATTATCGGGGAAATGGCTGGCCTACAAGAAAGCTGTTCCCGCTACGAAATTAGCTGAAGGGGCTCAAGTTCAAACTGCCGTTGCAGCAGTCTCTGCCGAGCCGGCTCAAGTCCTGTCTGACGTGGATATAAGTATCCCCAAAACAGGCATAAATAATAAAAACGCCGTGGCGGTTGTTATAGGCAACAGGGATTACGTGAGCCGGGATATCCCTTCTGTGGAATTTGCAGTCAATGATGCTAAAACCATGAAGAAGTACCTGGTCAATGTGCTCGGCTACAGGGAGGGTAACATTCTTTACCAGCCGAATGCTTCGAAGGCGACCTTTGAATCAATCTTTGGTACAAGGTACGATTACCAGGGGAAACTCTATAACTATCTTATTGAAGGAAAGTCGGACATATTCATTTTCTATTCAGGCCACGGGGCTCCCGATTTGAAAAAGAAAGAGGGCTATTTTGTACCGGTTGATGCTGATCCACAGACCATAAACCTGACCGGATATCCTCTCAAACAACTCTATGAAAATATTGCAAAAATAGCAGAGGATAAAAAATCACCCAATGTATTCATCGTAGTGGACGCATGTTTCAGTGGTTCGTCGGAAAAAGGCCTCTTGCTTAAAAACGCAAGTCCTATAACCATTAAAGTAAAGAACTCCTTGGTAAATAGACCTAATACTGTAGTCTTTACATCGTCGAGCGGTGCCGAGATAAGTTCATGGTATCCTGAGAAGGGGCACAGCATGTTTACCTATTTCTTCCTGAAGGCACTGCAGAAAAAGGCAAAGAAGAAAGGTACAGTCACTGCCGGGGAGATTTTCGACTTCATAGCAGACAAGTCTGAAGGAGTGCCATATTACGCCAGGAGGCTCCACGGGAGAATACAAACACCGCAAATTACCGGGAACGCTAAAAGGGTCCTTTTTTCTAAATGATATAGCGACGCCCTCTCAGCTTTAGCGTAAATCTTATCATTTTTTCTTTGCCCCCGCCAGTCGGGGGTATTTTTTTGTGAAATATTACCTTTACGCCTGTAGAAACAATCTACTATATTCTTAAATCAAACTACATTTGGGAAAGGGAATGGAAATCATTCTCTTTAAACTCACTCTTCAGAGGGTAGACTTATGGCTGCAAAAGACAGTACCCTAGATGCTCATAGCTATTTTGAAAGGCACCCCGAACAGGCCTTTATTCTCAAGGCGCTTGTCACCATAGCTGTCATCTTTACCTTCCGGGAATTCCTCAACGGCTCTTTCATCTTCCTCCTCTTTATAGTGCTCCCTGTTTTTTTCATCCCCGGTGTTCTTGCTTGGTCTGCATATTCAGGCGACGGCGTTATGGAGATCATCAAACGTAACATCACCCTCATACCCGTTATGCTGTCTACGGGAGAAAAGAAGGGAAAGAACCTCCCCCTTGTAACCTGCAGCCTGGTATTCATAAATATTGCTATTTTCTACCTCTTTCAGCAGAATCCGGCAGTAAGCGAATCTCTTGTGGGGGACAACCTGGTCTTTCTTCCCCGTGACCCCAACCTCTGGAACCTACCCTTAAGCGCCGTAACATCCATATTCCTGCACGGCAGCAACGCTCATCTCTGGGGAAACATGATGTTTCTCTGGGCAGTAGGTACGGAGGTTGAAAGGCGAATAGGCGGGAAGCCTTTTTTGAAGCTCTACCTCGCCACAGGTATCATTGCAGGCCTGACATTCGTCTCTATGCACCACATATTCCTCAACAGGACAGGCCACGCACTGGGTGCATCAGGAGCTATATCCGGTGTCATGGGTATCTTTGCAATCCGCTGCTATTTCAGTAAAATGGCCTTTCCCATCCCCATCCTCGGCATACTCCCCGTTAACATCAAGGTGAAGATGAACTCCCTGGTCATCATAGGCCTCTTTTTTATGCTGGATCTCAGTGACGGTATAGACCAGATGTCAGGGGGATTTTCGATGGTGGCTCACTGGGCGCACCTGGGCGGTATGATCTCCGGAGCTGTTTTGGCCTCACTGTTAAAATATGGTGAAGGGGCCATTGAAGAACGGCATGAAGAAATTGGCATGCAGCGGGTAAAAGAGGGAATTGGACTTAAAGAAGGTGAGGACTCCCTCAATATAGTCATAGATAAGAACCCTGATAATATCGAGGCTATTCTCAATATTGCAAGGCTGAAATCGCGTCATAAACGGACAGAAGAAGGATATGAACTTTACCACAAGGCCATTAGAATGATGATTGCTTCGCGGCCCCAGAAGGCGGCAGATGTCTACGTAGAGTATTACAACAGGTATCAGAGGGGGGTAGAGGCTGCCCTGCAGTTCAGGATTGCAGGTATTCTATATCGCAGGGGCGATCTTGACAGGGCAGGGCGGGCGCTGGAGATCCTTGCCGAATCGCAAGAAACACCGCCTGATATAAAGGAAAAGGCCCTCTTCCAGGTGGCAAGGGTCATGGATGATATGGGGCTTGCTGAGGCGGCAGAGATGTTTTACAGGAGGTTTGTGGGTGCCTTCCCGGAGTCTTCTATGTCGAAGAAGGCAAAGGCTAGACTTGCCACATAGTTTTTAATTAATTCTGGCAATATAAGTCTTTACATAAATACTTTAAAATGATAGAAAATGCCTGTTTTTTAAAATGTATTAGATTAAATAAGGATGCTATATAGATGGGTCCCTCACTTAAAGAAAATGCGCTGAATCAAATCCCACTCTTTTCATCACTGGAGCCTGAACAACTTAAGCATATAGCTGAGCTTTGCAAGAGAAAAACCTTTGCCAAGGATGACTACATCCTTTATCAAGGAGACCTGCAGAAAGAGCTTTACATAATTTTATCAGGCAGGGTCAGCGTTGTTCTAAGCAGTGAAGAGGGAAGAGAGATTGTTCTGGATGAGTTCGGTGAAGGAGGATTTTTCGGAGAACTGAGCCTGCTGGATGAGAAGCCCCGCTCTGCTTCTGTAAAGGCAATAAGTGATGTCAGGACGATAGTTTTGGAGAAAAAGGATTTTATCCGAATAGTAAAGGCCAACCCGGATATTTCGATAAATATTCTGGCTATCATGGGCGAAAGGTTGCGCAAGGCCGATGACAAGGTCAGTACGCTTGCCTTTATGGATGTCTGTGGCCGTGTTGCCAAATTTATTTTAAATCTGGCAGAAGATAATGGAGAAAAGATAGAAGAGGGCAAAATCAGTATAAAGCCCGTTACACACCAGTTTATAGCTGATCAAATCGGGGCCTCCAGGGAGTCTGTCACTAAGGCCTTAAAAACTCTTGCAAAACAGGGACTTGTAGAGACAAATGGAAGGGCCCTTTCTATAGATTCAGGGCAGCTTGAAATTTTTTAATAATTTGTGAAATTTTACCTTTACCTTGCTGAAAATAAATACTAGACTTCCCCCTATTAATCATAAAAATAGGCTGATAAATGTCAGTCAACACATTTAAACAGGAGCAGTAGATGAAAGTATTAACAAAGGCCAGTCAACTCTTTTTGACAGTTTCTCTAGTCCTCGCCTGTACTTCCTTTTCGTATGCAGCAAAATCTTTTCCCACAAAAGGTGAGGATGGAAAAGTGGTCGGTCTCTATAAAGGTAGCTATGCCCTTATTATAGGTGTCAGTGATTATAACAACGGCTGGCCAAAACTACCGGGAGTCATTCCTGATGTAGAGGCAGTCGAAGATGCCCTGAAAAAAAATGGCTTTCATGTAGAAACTGTCATGGATCCTGATAAAGCCGGAATGGACAACGCCTTTGAATCTTTCATTAAGAAATATGGTGGTGACTACCAAAACAGGCTCGTATTTTATTTTGCAGGTCACGGCTACACAGTTACCCCTAAATATGGCGGGGACCCTCTTGGATATATAGTTCCCAAGGAGGCTCCAAATCCCCATAAAGAACCTAAAGAATTCAAGCGTATTGCAATGAGTATGCAGCGTATTGAAGAGTATTCACTCAATATAGATGCCAAGCATGCAATGTTCCTCTTTGACAGCTGCTTTTCAGGCTCTCTCTTTTCTCTTTCACGCGCAATTCCGGAAAACATCAACTATAAGACAGCAAAGCCGGTAAGGCAGTATATAACATCCGGTAGCGAGGATGAAAAAGTCCCGGATAAGAGCGTATTCCGACGCCAGTTTATATCAGCCCTTGAAGGTGAGGGTGATGTCAACAAGGACGGGTATATAACGGGAACTGAGCTTGGAGAATTTCTGCAGTCTAATGTTGTTAACTATTCTAAAGGCGCCCAGCACCCTCAGTACGGTAAGATAAGAAACCCTAATCTCGACAAGGGGGATTTTGTATTCCTTATTTCAAGTGCCAAAACAGCTGCTTCAAGGGGATTTGTTGAGGGTGGAGCTATATTTGCCGAAGCACCTTCTGCTAGTGCAGAAACTTCGGGGGATGCAAGCACACGTGGTGATGTTGAGGAAACAGAAGATCTGCCGGAAGAACCTTACCAACTGCCCTACTACCTGACTATGGCCGAAGGGACGAGTAACGACGATGAGGGTGGAGAGCGAGGTTTTGAAGGCACAGTTGAAGAAGAGCCTGCCGATAACTGGGGACTTGGCCGTGGAATAGCTACAGATGGTGAAAAAGAGACATGGGCTATTGTGAGGGACAGTGATGATGCCGATGTCTTATATGAGTTTCTTACCGTATACCCTGACGGTGAGTACGCACCTGCTGCAGACAATTTGATAAAGCAGTTGTCAGAAGGTAGTGAAACACGCTCAATTCGTAGAACAACAATCAGCTGCTATGGCCCTAAGCGAAAAATCAGACCTAATTTCCCAATAGCTCAATACAGGATAATAAATAATCAGAAGTACCTTATGGCATATGATCCAGGGCAGAGAAAATCCTGCTACTTGCCTAAGTCAAGATGGGAAAGACATCTAAGGGATAGGGCAAGAAGGTATAATGATCACCGTAATAGGAGGCGATACTCTGGCGGAAGGTCTGCCATTGGTTACCAGTGCCGAGGCACTGGCTTTCAGAAAACACCTTGTAAAACCAGCAGATACAGGGGAGGGCCTGAGGATGCAAATAAGGCTGTCCAGATGGAAAAAGATGCATGGCAGAAGGTAAAGAACTCCAAGGCTATCAATGACTACAGGCAGTTTCTCTTTGCCTACCCAAATGGTCAGTATGCTCTGCCTGCACGTCTTAAGTTGAGGAGCCATCTCAATGAGCTGCTGACTAAGGCTGAAGCAGAAGATGAGAAACTCACTGCAATAACTGAAGAAAGAACTGTTGAAGCCAAAAACTCAAAAGAGCTAGACAAGAAGGGTAAAAAGAAATCTTTTGACGACTACATGGAGGAGGTGGATACAGAGTTTGATTCACACAAGACCGGAGAAGGGGAAGAAACGACCGCCTCTAAAAAAGATAAGGATTTAAGTGATGAAGTCCTAAGTAGAGGCCTTCCTAAAAGGGAAGCCCTGGATGGGCTTATCTCTGCTGTATACGCCTTTTTTAGCCCAAAAGATGACGAAGCTGCAGGATTTCGCTCTTTTTCTGAGGGAGATAATGAAGAGGTTCTTAAAAATGATATAGCTCGTGGTGTGCGAGAGGATGAACTACTTTCCGCAATTGACCACCACCTTAAGGAATACAATAGTGAATCTGAAGGTACTCGTGGGCTGGACTCAGGTGAAGGTAGCAAACTAGGTGCTGAGTTTTACAGCACTGTTCTTGAGACAGACTTTGAGGAAAATGTACCTGCCCCTGTTATAGAAGAAGCTGATGGCACAAGAGGCTGGAAAATGAACACTGCTGTCATGGGAGCAGTTGCAGCCCTTTTATACGACAAAAAAAGGGATAAAGACAAGGCCAAAGGAAAGTCTAAAGAACAGCTTTTTGCAAATTTAGAACTACAAAAAGAGGTAAAGGAAAGCAAAGAAAGAGAAGAGCAAAACGAGAATAAAAGAGAAGAAGAAAGAGCTGAAGAGAAAAAAGTAAGAGAAGGTCTTGAAAAAGAAAACGATAAACTGGAAAAAGAAA
>JADFVX010000061.1 GCA_015222755.1 Pseudomonadota bacterium
GTCAAACTGGAAATAAAAACATCCAGGTGCTGGGATGTAAAAATGTGGGTATTGTCCTATAGCGCTGAGGCGAAAGTGCTGGAGTCGGAAAATCTAAGGGAAGAGATTATTGCTGAATTTAAGCTATGAAAATTGCAAGATACCTTACTCGGATGCCCCGCCTTGCAGGCAGGGAGCATCACTGCAAGGAGAAAACCATACACTCAGGGCAAAGTCTATTAACTTTGAGTCAGTTAAATCAGGCCGTGGGCAAATATGGCCCCCGAGGTTGCGGCAGAAAGAGAAAGGGTAAGCAGCACCCAGTGCAGCTTGTTCATTATATTAAAGACTCCCTCGATATCCAGCTTCTTACCATCAGCCTCCCCCTGCCTGGCCATGCTGTCCAGCACCCTTTTTATGATAAGCGGTTCCAGTCCAAAGAGCATAATCACCCAGAAGATCCAGACTATTATCATAAAGAGAAGAAAGCGCCCCTCTTTTGCAAAGACCACCCCTTCAAGATCCATGAGATAGAACATGATAAATCCACTGACACCGACTATGGCAGTATAGTAACGCGCAAGGGGAGCAAAACGATGCTCAATACGCTGAAAGAGCAGCACCTTCTGTAAGGCATCTGGCATCTTTACAACCATCGGAAGTATGAGAATGGTTATAAACCCAAGCCCCCCTATCCAGAGGATCGCTGTGAGAAGGTGGATTATATGCATGGATGCAAAAAGCATTTTTTTACCTGCCTTTAAATTTTTATTCGAGCATCAACAAGGATGCTTCGTGAACCCCTGATGATACACTAAAAAAGGTTCGCCCTTCAACGGAAAAAGACAAAGAGACGGCCGCTTGGCACCTAGATCTCTTGACACTCAATAAATATAAAAGGAAAGGTCTAGCTTACGGCAACAGGCTTGATGTTCCAGATATCATCGGCATACTCTGCAATAGTCCTGTCGCTGGAGAACTTGCCCATATTGGCAACGTTGATTATCGACTTACGCGTCCAGGCGTCCCTTTCAAGGTATGCAAGACTCACCTCATCCTGACACTTAACATAAGCGGCATAATCGGCAAGAAGCAGGTATTTATCACCATGGTACAAGAGGGAGTCTCTGATAGGTTTAAAAAGATCGGGTGATGAGTGAGAAAAGAAGCCGTCGGCGATCATATCAATAACCCTCTTCAATTCAGTATTTTTCTCATAATATTCCATAGGGTTGTAGCCGCTATTTTCCAGCTTTTCCACCTCCGGAGCGGTGAGGCCGAAGATGAATATATTATCGTCACCAACCTCCTCGCCTATCTCTACGTTTGCGCCATCAAGAGTACCTATAGTAAGTGCTCCATTTAAGGCAAACTTCATGTTTCCGGTCCCCGAGGCCTCCGTTCCTGCAGTCGATATCTGCTCTGAAAGGTCTGTAGCAGGTATTATGATCTCCGCCAGTGACACATTGTAGTTGGACAGAAAGACAACCTTCAGCTTTCCCTCACAGTCGGGATCGAAGTTGACCACATCGGCCACGCAGTTCATCAGCTTTATTATCAGCTTTGCCATGAAATAGGCCGGTGCCGCCTTTCCGCCTATAAGAACGGTACGGGGCACAAAATCGGCCTTGGGGTCATCCTTGATCCGGTTGTACATGGTAATAACATTTAAAACGTTAAGCAGCTGACGCTTGTACTCGTGCATACGCTTTACCTGCGAACAGAACATGGAATCAAGATCGACATCTACACCTATGTTGTCGTTTATGTACCTTGACAGAACCGCCTTATTTTTGCGCTTTGCAGTCTGCCATTTCTTCCTGAATGAGGCATCATCGACAAGAGGCAGAAGCTTTTTTAATTCCGAAAGGTCCGTAACCCACTTGTCACCTATATGCTCCGTAATTAGTGAGGAAAGGGCCTTATTTGATTTTTTAAGCCATCTTCTCTGCGTAATACCGTTTGTCTTGTTCTGGAATTTTTCAGGCATTACCTGATAAAAATCCTTAAATACCCTTTCCTTGAGGATCCTGGAATGAAGTTCCGCAACGCCATTGATGGAATGGCTGCCTATGATGGCAAGGTTTGCCATACGCACCATTCGGACAGCCCCTTCTTCGATTATAGACATATTGCGCACCCTGCCCGTATCACCGGGGAAACATTTTTGTACCTCTGTGAGAAAACGCTGGTTTATCTCATAGATTATCTGCATATGCCGCGGGAAGAGTTGCTCCATAAGTTCCACAGGCCACTTCTCCAGGGCCTCAGGCATAACGGTATGATTGGTGTAGGCGATAGTGCCCAGCGTGATCTCCCACGCCTTATCCCAGCCTATCCCCTCTTCGTCCATAAGTATCCGCATAAGCTCAGGTATGGCTATCGCCGGATGCGTATCGTTAAGCTGGATAGCTACCTTGCAGGGAAAGGAGTTGAAGTTATTATGGGTCTTTTTGTAACGCCTTATAATGTCCTGCAGGCTGGCGGAGACAAAGAAATACTGCTGTTTAAGGCGAAGCTCCTTTCCCTCCCTCACCTGGTCACTGGGATATAGAACACGGGATATGTTCTCTGTTTCGTTCTTATGCTGAACGGCACCGATATAATCACCGCTGTTAAAGAAGGAAAGATCGAAGGCACGTGTAGACTTGGCAGACCACAGGCGCAGATTATTCACCGTTTCCGTTCCATAACCAGGGATGGGTATATCATGGGCCATCGCCATAACATCTTCTGTATCGACCCATTCGATGTGCATAACTCCATCTTCATCCCGGTAGTCCTGAAGCCTGCCTTTGAACTTCACCTTGTATAGGTGCTCAGGTCTTACAAATTCCCATGGGTTGCCGTAGCGCATCCAGTTGTCGGGAGTCTCTACCTGATAACCGTTTATAAGTTTTTGAAAAAAGATGCCATACTCATAGCGGATACCATAGCCATAACCAGGAAGTCCCATTGTAGCCATCGAATCAAGGAAGCAGGCAGCCAGTCTGCCCAGACCACCATTCCCGAGTCCTGCATCCCACTCCAGGTCTCTGATCTCTTCAAGGGAATAACCCAGATCGTGCAAAGCCTTATGACATTCATCAAGAAGCCCAAGATTGACAAGACTGTTGCCAAGCGTCCTGCCTATAAGGAACTCAAGGGACAGATAATAAACGCGCTTTGCATCCTGCTCATAGTAGGCCTTCTGTGTCTTCAGCCAGCGCTCTATGAGGTGGTCCCTTACGACATGGGCTATTGCCATATAGGCGTCAAGCTTTGTAGTTGAATAGCTGTCCTTTGCAAGGGTATACTCAACGTGGGTCATAAAGGCCTTCTTAAGAGACTCCACATCGGTTTTGCTGAATATGTCCCCGTTGACAGAGGCGGGGGTTTTCTTTTTTGCAGGCATATATCATCTCCATTATATAAAATAAGGCTACAGCAGTAATAATAGACGCAAATAAAGCCTAAGGCAAGGGCCTCCGTCAATTTTCAAAAAGAAGATTTCTTCTTTTTGAGAAAACTTTTTGCTATACTCACGTTATGTCGAGATTATTGATCGTTTTTATACTTTCCATTGCCTTATTGTCAGCCTGTGTAAAGCCAGGTACTAAGAGCGGGCGAGCTACAAAGGCAAAACCCATGGTAGCCCGGAAGATCTATGTTGCCTCCCGTGCTGTTGTTGAAAAAAGCCAGCCTGACAGGGTAGTGCTACCCGCACCTCCAGACTGTTCTCTTTGTCACGGGATATTTGGAAAACGGGTAAGCTATAAATATTATGGGCTGCGTTTTTCTCATAAAAAGCATGCGGACATTGGTACCCGCTGTGTGTTTTGTCATAGAAAAGCGGCTGAGAGTACCGAGGTAGTAGACTACCTGATGCCGGAGGGGCACGGTTTTGGCAATCATTCTGGAGAAGAGGAATATGTTGATACCAGTCCATGCAAGGCCTGCCATATCTATTTCTCGGAATTTGGACAAAAGGATAAAAATATAAAGGCCAGATGTAGTACCTGTCATGTGGGATACAATAAAAAAGAAGGGGCTAAGCACAAGCCCTGGGGGGTTTCATCTACCTTGAAAAATAAGCATAAGGTGCATTTCGACAAGGGTATACCATGCTTGAGATGTCACGTTGATTTTGACAAACTTGAAGAACCTACAAGGGCCTATACTCCAAAGCGTGATCTTTGTACTGAATGCCATGGAGCTAATGTTCAGGAAAGAAATATCGCTAAGCTCCTTACGAGAACCCTTCCTGCTACAGGATCAGAACTCTTCATGGACAACTGCGCTGTCTGTCATGGTACCGATGGTAGAGGGAAGTCCAAAATCAGTAGTTTTTTTGCAGCAGGCCTGACTCCGAGAGACCTCACAGACCTGCCTTATATGTCCAAAAGGAGTGATGATCAGATTTTTGATGTGATCTACTACGGTGGCCCGGAACTAATGCTTTCAGAGCGTATGCCAGCTTGGGAAGGCCTGCTTAAAGAGGATGAGGTGCGCTTGATTGCAGCTTATGTCCGCAGCCTTTCCTCATCAAAACCTGCACCGCTAGAGTAAACCATACTTCTTTCCACTTTTCTATTCTTAGCTGAAAAACAGGGGCTTCTTGTGAAGGACCGAATACTCGAAACCATCAGGCACATTGAAGGGCCAAGGGACGGCTGTAATGCTTATAATCGTTTGGAGGAGTGCGGAGATTTCATAGCCGACTGCTTCCGGTCATCAGGTTTTGTTGTAGAGTATGACCTTCTTGAGTTCAGCGGCAGGCAGTATCGAAATATAATTGCTACTGCTTCAGGTTTGCGTGAAATGGAGGACTGGGTGATGGTCTGTGCACATTATGATGCCGTACCGGATAGCCCGGGTGCAGATGATAATGCATCTGGTGTTGCTGTTATGCTTGAGCTGGCAAGGCAGCTGGGCCCCCGGAAGGGACTGCAGCTAGTAGCATTTACTCTTGAAGAACCGCAACAAACAGGAACTACCTTTTTGCTTGGAAGTAAGCACTTTGTAAAGGAGATGAAAAGGCAGGGGCAGAACTACAGGGCCGTATACAATCTTGAGTCTGTAGGGTATGTAAACAGTGAGCCGGGGAGCCAATCTCTGCCTTTTTTTGTGAAGGCCCCTAAAACAGGCGATTTCATCGCAGTTGTAGCTAATGCTAAATCGCACAGCCTTATCGAATACTTTGAAAGGGCGGCTGCCGATTGCACTCCGCATTTGGAAGTGTTCCCCTACAAGGTTCCCCTAAACGGATACATTTTGCCTGAGAGCAGGTTCAGCGATCATGCCCCTTTCTGGGATGCCGGTTATCCGGCCGTTATGGTCACAGATACCGCCATGCTGAGAAATCCTAACTATCACACGACATTTGATAAAATAGAGACTTTGTCCCCAGATTTCATGTCGCAAGTGGCCCAGGCAATGATAAGAACGGTGTCAGATATCCTGAAAAACTAGTAATCGGATCACATGGCTGTTTTTTCCAGTATTTTGCTGATTGTCTCCTTCAATTCCTTAAGGTCTGCCGATTTAACCACATAGGCATCTGATGCCCACGAACTGAAATCCTGCTTATACTGTCCGTAAGCGGTGCAAAGAATAACCGGCATCCCCTTATCTATTTCCTTTATTTTTTTAAGTGTTTCAATCCCGTCCATCTCAGGCATTTTTATATCCAAGGTTATCAGGTCGGGCTTATTAGCTTCCAGCAGTTCCAGCGCTTCCTTTCCACTTGAGGCAAGGACTACTTCATATCCTTCATCGCCAAGCTCCTCCTTGTATAAAAAACGTATGTTCTCCTCATCGTCAACAACCAAGATCTTTTTCATCTCCACCTCCTGTTTATAGTAAATCATCTTGATTTACGGCAGGCATCCTGATTGAAAAGGTTGCTCCACCATCTTTTATGTTCATAACCTTTATCTCTCCCCCGTAGCTGGATATTATCTTGTGAGTTATTGCCAGCCCAAGGCCGATGCCGCTGTCTTTTGTGGTAAAGAAGGGGTTGAATATATTGTTTATGATATCAAGAGGGATGCCTTCACCGGAATCTGTAATATCTACATGCACATATATTTTGTCTTCAGATTCGGAAGGATAGCTCTTTACATTTAACTTTCCGCCATTTTCCATGGCATGCTTTGCATTGGCAAAGAGGTTTATGAATACCTGCTTAAGCTGTTGCCTGTTGGTCTTGACGTAGCCGATGTCAGGGCTTAAGGCCTGCTCGACTTCTATGCCGCATTTTTCAAAATCGTTCCAGAAAAACTGCAGCGTTTCCTCTATAAGGCTGTTGATATCCTGCTGTCCGGACTCTACAGATGCTTCCTTTGAGAAGACCAAGATGTCATTTAGTATATTTTCAAGCCTTTCAACCTCTTTGCATATAATATCCACATAGCCGCTCTCACGGTCATTTTCACCAGTATGTCTCGCAAGGCGGCGCGCAAAACCGCCGATTGATACAAGCGGGTTTCTTATCTCATGCGCGATGCCGGCTGCCATCTCTCCAAGGGCCGCAAGTTTTTCTGAATGGATCAGCTTGTTCTGCACCGCCTTTACCTCTTTATGGGCCTTTTGTATGTCCCTGTATAGGATAGAGTTCTCTATAGCTGTCCCGGCCTGATTGGCGAAGATGGTAAGCAGCCTGATGTCATCGTCATCAATAGGCCTGTTGTTGTATATGTTGTCCACAAGGATTATCCCTGCGACCCGGCCTGAGGCCATAAGTGGTACTGTTGCAAAGGCCTTGCAGTTGAGCTTGGTAAGCAGGTCGCGATTAACGCGCGGGTCTGACCATGCATCGCTTATGTTGAAGGCCTTTTTCTCCTTAACGGTAAGTTGAAGTATGCTTTTTTCACTTTCTGATACTCGCATACCTTTTGCGAGCTCGTTTAGTTGGGATTGAGGTTGTTTTAACTCCTCGTCTTCTATGATGTCATTAAGGGTCTTTCCCTTTTCATGGATATCATGCCATATATTCCCAGCCGCTTCAGAAGAGTCAGGGCCTACCCCCATCATTCCCTGAATATAGCCCGTACTTTTGTTGTATAGAAAAAGTATTGCCCTGTTGAAGCCGAACCCGTCACCCATAGTGACTGCTGTGAGGATGATATGCAGAAGCCTGTCGAGGTCTATAGTCGTCATTATGGCCTTGTTCAGGTCGAAAAGCATTGAGAGCTCCTGTACCATGACTTCTCTCTCCCTGCCGATCACCTTTGTCTTTTCAAGGAGGACTGTATTTTCTATGGCAGGTGCCACCTGGGCGGTCAAATTTCTGAGAAGTTGAAGGTCTTCTTTCGTGAAGGGGGTTTCACCTCTTTTTCCGAACAGGATTATTGCCCCGATCCTTTTATCGCCGTTTAAAATTGGGGCTGCTATAACAGCTTCACTTGGACAGGTGCCTGCAGACTCAGACAGGCCTGTCAGGCTCAACAATACGGCCTCTTCTATTGTGTGTATGTCCAGACCGCACTCCTTGCAATGCTGAATCACATTGTCCTGCGCCAGTTCACTTTGATGACTTAAAAAGATAGTCCTCTCCGAACTTCCATTATCACCGGTAATGTTTATTATGCCGCATCTCACACCAAACCATTCTATCAGCTTGTTCAAAGTAAGCTGGAGCAGCTCATCAATGTTGTTTGAGGAATTTGCAGATTCTGAGACTTCATTTATAAGGTGAAGTTCTTCGACAACTTTTTTTGCGTTGGAGTAAAGCTGCACGTTTCTTATAGTGCCAGCCACTTCACTGCTTATAGTTTTGATAATATGCAGGTCGCTATCATTAAGTGATTGCCCGGCAGGCAGGTTTGCTATCATCAGTCCATAGGAAAAATTGCCGTCGGAGACAGGGAAGACTGCTCCCTTTCCAGCCGGCCGGGGGGAGTCTGTATCTTTAAAAAGACCTTCTCCGGCAGCTATGTTGTCAAAGATAATGTGGCGGTTTTCTATTAATGCCTGTTCTGCAAATGAGTCTGATATCTTTATTTCTGCCAGGTAGTCCATGTTTCTGGATGCTGCAAGGTAGAGGCGTTCCTTTTCGGCATCCAGCGTGTAGAGGGCAACACTTTCAAAAATAAGGCTGCCGCATAGAATATCCAGTATCTGGTTTAGCCTGTCTGCAAGCGGCAGGTTGGAGTTGGAGATCGCTATAATACTGCAAAGAAGGTCGATGCTTTTTTTATTATCAAGTGGCACCCTGATTATCCTCCCAACTTAAGAACTTTGCTGTTTTTTCTTTATGGCCCTTTTGTAGACAGCTTCGTATTCAGGTATTGACCTTTTCCAGGAATGGTCTTCAGACATGGCGTTTTTTTGAATAAGCAGCCACGTCTTTCTGTCCTTTGTATATAAGTCTATTGCCCTGCGCAGCATTATGAGCATGGCCCTGGATGAGAACAGGGTGAATTTAAAGCCGTTCCCTTTTTTTGTCTTTTTATTGAAGTTGCTGATTGTATCATCAAGCCCTCCTGTTGCCCTCACTACGGGAAGAGTTCCGTATTTCAGGCTATACAGGTGGTTTAGTCCGCAAGGCTCATAGCGTGAGGGCATGAGGTAGATATCGGAGCCGGCTTCTATCAGGTGGGCCAGCTTTTCGCTGTAGCCGATAGATACTGCTATTTTGTCTGGAAACTTTTTTGCCAGCCTGCGGAGATAGTTTTCTATGTCTTCCTTCCCCGAGCCAAGGAATGCAAATTGTGCCGGGAGCCCTGCCAGCTTCTTCTCTGCCTCCCTGATAAGGCCAAATCCCTTTTGAGGATCAAGGCGGGATACCATACCTACAAGCGGGATGTCACCCATGTCCGGCAGATTGAATGCCTCTCTCAGTGCAGCCTTACACTTTGCCTTTCCTGTCATATTTGAAGGGCTGTAGTTTGCCGGTATCATATTGTCTTTCTTTGGGTCCCAATCATCAAAATCTATTCCGTTAACGATGCCGGTCAGGTCTTTACGGCGTTCCCTGAGTAGCCCTTCAAGTCCGCAGCCTGTTCCGCTCTTCTGTATCTCACGGGCATATCCCCTGCTTACGGTTGTAAGCATATCTGCAAATACAAGCCCGCCCTTCATGAAGTTCAGTTTGTCATAAAATTCAAGTTTTGATGGAGTGAATATTTCCCAGCCAAGGCCAATTTTTTTCAGTGTTTCTTTTGGAAAAAGTCCCTGATATGCGAGATTGTGCACGGTAAAAACGGAGGCAGAACTGCCGAGGCAGCTGTCCCCCGCATAAGATTCTTTAAGGTAGAAGGGAACAAGCGCTGTTTGCCAGTCATGGCAGTGTATAATATCTGTTTTGCCCGCTATTTCCCTTATTGCCTCAAGGCTTGCAAGGGAAAAAAAGGTGAAGCGCAGTGCGTTGTCTTCATAGTCTTTCCCGCCTTCGCCGTAGAGTCCATGGCGCATGAAAAAATGGTCGTTCCTGATGAAGTAAACATCTCCGCTATTCCATATCTCCCCTTTGTATATTTTTCCGGCAATGGATACGTCAAGGCGCTTACCTGTGTCGGAAGGACGGTTCTTCCCTTCACCTACACAATGATAAAAAGGGGTAAATGTCTTTACAGTATGACCTTGCTGTCCAAGTTCTTTATGGAGCGCCCCGCAAACGTCGGCAAGGCCTCCGGTCTTGGAGAAGGGGGTAGTCTCAGGGGTGATCATAACGATATTCATCTCTCAGATCTTTGCCTCTCTAAGTATTGCCGCTGCCTCCTCCGGGGGGGTGGGGTTGATGTAAAAACCCGAACCCCATTCAAAACCTGCTGTTTTTGTCAGTTTAGGCATGATTTCGAAATGCCAGTGGAAGTGGTCAAGGTCTTCCATGCCGAATGGGGATGAGTGGAGGATAAAGTTGTAGGGCTGGCAGCCAAGTACCTTGTCCAGTCTTTTAAGGGTATCCGAAAATAGACGGGCAAGGGATTCCAGCAGGTCATCAGGTGCGTGCTCATAGCTGCAATGGTGTGCCTTTGGAAGTATCCATGTTTCAAAGGGCGATATCGGGGCAAATGGAGCAAGGGCTATGAAGTGATCATTCTCCGACACTACCCTTTCTTTCTGATCCCTTTCCTGCCGGATTATGTCGCAATATATGCAGCGCTCTTTAAGCTCAAAGTGCTTTTTGCATCCATCGAGTTCCTCTGATACCTGTTTAGGTATAATAGGCAGGGCTATCAACTGGGAGTGGCTGTGTTCCAGTGACGCTCCAGCAGCGAATCCATGGTTTTTAAATATAAGGACATACTTGAGGCGGCTGTCTCTTTTTAAATCAGCAATTCGTTCACGGTATGCACACAGAAGATCTGTAAACTGCGAGGTGCTGAGAGATGAAAGCGTGTCTTTGTGGTCTGGTGACTCTATTATGACCTCATGCGCTCCTATGCCATTCATCCTGTCGAATATGCCAACCCCTTCTCTTCCCATCTCGCCCTCTACGGTAAGTACGGGAAAGCGGTTGGGAACGGTTCGCAGTGACCAGCCGGGCTTATCCGGCGCAGAACCATTCCTTCGTACAGAATAGACTTCATTGGGAGTCTTGTCTTCGTTTCCTTCGCAAAAGGGGCAGAACCCGCCTGTATTTTTAGGTGGCTCCTGAAGGAAAAAATCTTGAGGGCGCTTTTGCCGCTCTGTGGATATAATGACCCACCTTTCAAGGATCGGGTCTTTTCTGAGCTCCGACATCGGGTCTCCTTCATTTTTTCATTTCAAGCCTTATTGTGCGAGGCTAAAGGAGAATATAGCATATATTGCAAGCAAACGAAATTCTATAGAAGATGCCACTGCCAGATAGCTACAGGCATAGGTAAAACTAGGGACACTTCCCGCATTTATTTGACAAGTTTTTTTATGCTGCTACACTTCATTCATGCCGAGAATAGCAAGAGTTTGCGCAGTCAATCATCCTCACCATGTCACACAAAGAGGCAACAATAGA
>JADFVX010000062.1 GCA_015222755.1 Pseudomonadota bacterium
TATACCCACCCCAAGGTTGCAGAGGTGGCCGTCTTCGGCATGCCCGACGACTTTTACGGCGAAGAGGTGATGGCCTGGATAGAGCTGCACGAGGGGGAGACAGCTACAGAGGAAGAAGTCAAGGCCTTTTGTAAGGAGAATATGGCCCACTTCAAGGTCCCGAAATATATCTGGTTTGTCGAGGAATTCCCTATGACGGTAACAGGAAAGTTCCAGAAATTCAGGATGCGTGAGGTAGCACTGGAGAGGATGAAAAGCGGCAGGACCTAAACCTAAAAATAAGCCCTTACCATCTTTATTACCTCTTCGACTACCTTGTTTATTTCGATGTTCGCTGCTTCCTTTTCCTCACGATGCTTAACCTCCAGCTTTCCTTCTTTAATTCCCCTTCCACCGACGGTAATGCGTACCGGGATACCTATCAGGTCGGCGTCCTTAAACTTTACACCCGGTCTTTCATCACGGTCATCAAGTATTGCCTCGATACCTTTCTCTTTAAGTGACTCATAGATGGATTCCGCTGTTGTTCTGACTTCATCATCCTTGGTGTTTACGATAGTGACAATGACCTGATAGGGGGCAAGGGGCATGGGCCAGATTATGCCGACCTCATCGTTGTTTTGTTCTATAGCTGCAGCACCTGTTCGTCCAACGCCTATGCCGTAGCAAGCCATGACCATTGGCTTCTCATTGCCCTCTGCATCGAGGAATGTGGCTCCCATGGCCTCAGAGTACTTTGTGCCAAGCTTGAAGATGTGTCCCACCTCTATACCACGATGTATCTCCAGCTTTCCTTCGCAACGGGGGCATTCGTCTCCGCATGTTACGGTACTCAGGTCATGAAACGCAGTGACTTCAAAGTCGCGGTCAAGGTTTACATTTTTCAGGTGTAAATCCTTCTCGTTGGCACCGCATATGAAATTGGACATTACCTCAACGGTATGGTCGGCGTATATGTCGATATTATTTAGTCCTGCTGGGCCGGCAAAGCCAGTTGGTGCGCCGGTGATCTTTATTACCGTTTCCGGGCCGGCCAGCTCAAGTTCGTTGCAAGCTGTTACATTCTTTAGTTTGATCTCATTGAGTTCATAGTCACCCCTTATGAGGGCAATAAGAGGCTTACCATCGGCAAGGTATACGAGCGTCTTGACTAGATGCTCCCCCTTAACTCCCATGAAGGCGGCAACTTCCTCTATAGACTTTTTACCCGGTGTTTCGATCTTTTCCAGGGGCAGTGCCGCTTCCTTTTTATCAGGAAGGTTTCTCTTGCTCTTAGATATGGCCTTTTCAATGTTGGCGGCATAATCGCAGATGTCACAGGATGCAACGGCATCTTCACCTGATTCGGCAAGAACGACGAATTCATGGGAAAAGCTTCCACCTATAGATCCACTGTCTGCCTCTACGGCACGGAACTTAAGGCCGCAGCGCTCAAAAATCCGCTTGTAGGTGTCGTACATCTTCCGGTATTCTCTTTCGGCATCCTCTTCGGTGGCATGGAATGAATAGGCGTCTTTCATGACAAATTCACGGCCTCTCATAAGTCCGAACCTCGGTCTTACCTCATCCCTGAACTTGGTCTGGATCTGAAAGAGGTTGATCGGCAGTTCGCGGTAAGAGCGGATTTCTGTCCCTGTCAGTTCGGTGATTACTTCCTCATGGGTAGGGCCCAGGCAAAAATCTCTTCCGTGGCGGTCTTTGATGCGGAGCAGTTCTTTGCCGTAAAAATCCCAGCGCCCGCTTTTCTCCCAAAGTTCTGATGGTACTACCATGGGCATGAGCATCTCCTGTGCTCCGGCAGCTTCCATCTCCTCGCGAATAATGTTTTCAACCTTTTTAAGTACCTTGAATCCAAGTGGCAGGTAGTTGTATATGCCTGCGGCTACCTTGCGGATATATCCCGCCCGCAGCATAAGCTGGTGACTGGTGACTTCTGCATCGGAAGGTGTCTCGCGGAGTGTGGGTATCAGGCTTTCAGAGTATCTCATGGCTTTTTTCCTCCATTTATTTCAGGCCGACAATTCTATTTTATGCCTCTCCTTTAGTCAAACAAAAAGGCCTTTATCTTTGTGTATATTTTTATTTCTCTCTTTCCTTGCATTTAGATGTTTTAAGGTTAAACTTTTTTCTGTGTCGGGGCGAAACTTTTAGCGATTAAAGTAATCTTAATTAAAAAAGAAATGGGGGGGCTTATGAAAGAAGGTTTTGTTTTAGTACCGAAACGTCGTAGAGTGATCCGTTGCAGCCACTGTGGCGGTGTGATGAGGGATTACCGTGATGGGGTTAACTGTCTTTTGTGCGGCAGAACACTAGAGCATAGTTGTGAACGCTGTAGGCACCCGGAGTACAATATTGTAGCAACTGGAATCTTTGAGAAGGAAGTTGTCTGAAACTTGCTCTGTGTGTTGCTTTTTTTTGAAAATCAGGGGTGAAGCGCCCGCTTTCTTTCTTCTGCTTTAATCACCCTTTTCCTCATCCTGTGACATTCGATTTATTTCTTGCAGTCCCATAAATTAATAAGATAAATTTGTTACAAACAGCTTGACAAAAAGGGCTTTGCTCCCTATAATCACTCCTTTATCGAATTTGAGAGGATTTGTAGACTATGAAAACTTACGTTCCCAAAGAGGGAGAATTTGAAAGAGGCTGGAAGGTCTTTGATGCTGAGGGTAAAATTCTTGGTCGTCTGGCCACAGAGGTTGCCGACACATTAAGAGGGAAGAACAAACCAAACTTTACCCCTCATGTTGACACAGGTGATTTTGTTGTCATTGTAAATGCCGACAAGATCAGACTGACAGGTAAGAAGCTGACAGACAAGGTGTACTACCATCATACAGGTTATCCCGGTGGTATTAAATCTATTACTGCGGAAAAACTTCTTGAAAAGAAGCCTGGGCAGCTTATCGTTGAAGCGGTAAAGGGTATGCTGCCAAAGAACAAGCTGCAGCAGCGGTTTATGAAAAAACTTAAGGTGTATGCGGGAGTTGAACATCCGCATCAGGCCCAAAAGCCTGAGACAGCTACTGTCTAATATAATGTTTGAGGAGAATCATGGCTGAGTCAGTATACAGTGCAACTGGAAAAAGAAAGAGATCTGTTGCCAGAATAAGGGTGACCAAAGGGAAGGGGGAAATTGTTGTTAACCAAAAACCCCTTGATGAGTACTTCGGTACAGAGATTTTAAGAATGATAGTGAGACAGCCTCTCGCATTGACTAATAACGTCGGTAAGTTTGATATGTCGGTCAATGTCTGTGGTGGTGGTGTCTCGGGACAGGCAGGTGCCATCAAGCATGGTATCACCAAGGCGCTTCTGGAGATAGACCCAGAACTTCGTGCTGAGTTGAAGAAAGCCGGGTTTGTCACGAGAGACTCCCGCATAAAGGAAAGAAAGAAGTACGGTCGTAAGAAGGCCCGGAAGAGCTTCCAGTTTTCCAAGAGGTGATTTCATAACAACCCAATTAAAGGGAGGTCATTTGGCCTCCCTTTTTTTTGTTTAATTTTGGAGATTTTTAATATGATTAAGGCGGTTATTGTAGGAGGCACAGGTTATACAGGTCTGGAGCTTATACGCTTACTGCTGGGTCACCCCCGGGTAAAGCTTACAGCTATAACATCTACAACTCAGGCGGGTAAGACTGTTACAGATTTTTTCCCCTCGCTTAATGGGAAGACGGATCTTTCTTTTGAACCCTTCGACTGCAAGCGTATAGCTGATGCCGCCGGTCTTGCCTTTACTGCGCTACCTCATGGTGCGTCTATGGATGTTGTATCCCAACTCGTAGAAGCAGGTCTTAAGGTGATAGACCTGAGCGCTGATTTTCGTCTGAAGAATCTTGCCGACTACAATGAATGGTATGGCGAACATAAGTCGCCGGAGCTTCTCGAAAAGGCGGCATACGGCCTTCCTGAATTAAATGGGGAGGAGATCAAAGATGCATCTCTCGTGGCAAACCCGGGCTGTTATCCCACTTCAGCCATATTGCCGCTCTATCCGCTTCTAAAGGATGGGGTAATTGACAGTAAAACGGTTGTCATCAACTCAGCCTCCGGCCTTAGCGGGGCAGGGCGTGTGCCGGCCTCCGGTAATATTTTCTGCGAGGCAAACGAGAATTTCAAGGCCTACAAGGTGGGTGAGCATCGTCATACCCCGGAGATAGAGTCTGTACTTTCTGCAGTTGCAGGTGATGGCTTCAGGGTCACTTTTACCCCTCATCTTCTGCCCGTTAACCGGGGGATACTGAGTACTATTACGGCAAATTTGAATAAAGACATTTCCTCAGGGGATGTTCTGTCACTGCTTTCGGAATTTTATGCCCAATCCCCATTTGTGCGCATTTGTGAGCAGGGCACTTTGCCTGCCATATCTAATGTACGTGGAAGCAACTACTGTGATATCGGAGCCAGTGTCGATAAGAGGACGGGACGTCTTGTTGTCGTCTCCGTTATTGATAATCTTATTAAAGGTGCCTCCGGCCAGGCGGTGCAAAATATGAATGTCCTCTACGGTTTTGCTGAGGATGAGGGGCTTTCACAACTCCCTTTAAATCTATGAGTGCTACTGATTTAAAATGAAGGTAACGGTCATAATCCCTGCCCGTTACGGGTCGAGCCGTCTTGAAGGAAAGCCGCTGGCAGATATTGTCGGAAAGCCTATGATCCAGCATGTCTACGAGAGGGCAAGCGAGGCATCAGGTGTTGATGATGTGCTGGTGGCTACCGATGATGAGCGAATATTCAGCACCGTTGAGGGTTTTGGAGGTAAGGCGGTGATGACATCTACTGAGCACCAGACAGGCACAGACCGTCTGGCAGAGGTGGCTGCGTCGCTGGACTCCGATATTATCGTCAACGTACAGGGTGACGAGCCTATGATGAGCCCCAAGATGATAGAAGAGGCGGTGGCGCCGCTTCTTAAAAACCGTACAATAAAGATGGGGACCCTTAAGACCGTACTTAGAAACAAGGAAGACCTGCATGACAGCGCCGTTGCGAAGATTGTAGTCGATAAGGATGACTTTGCCCTTTATTTTTCCAGATCGCCCATACCTTTTCTGAGGGAAGACGGTGAGGCGGCATATGATGCAGTTTATTATAAACATATAGGTCTCTATGTATATGACAGGGAGTTTCTGTTACACTACGCAAAGATGCCTCAGACACCACTTGAAAAGGCGGAGCGTCTTGAACAGTTAAGGGCGCTTGAAAATGGATACAGGATCAAGGCCGTGACGACACAGGAAGAGTCCTTCGGGGTAGACACCCAAGAGGGCCTTGAAAAGGTGAGGGCCCTGATTACTAAGAGGATGGAGAACAAGAATGGATAAGTCGAAAAAGTACATATTCGTTACAGGCGGGGTCGTATCCTCTTTGGGGAAGGGTCTTGCCGCTGCTTCGATAGGCGCACTGATGGAGGCGAGGGGGCTTAAAGTTACAATGCAGAAACTTGATCCCTACATTAATGTTGATCCAGGTACTATGAGCCCCCTTCAGCATGGTGAGGTATTTGTAACCGACGACGGTGCCGAGACTGATCTTGACCTTGGTCACTACGAGCGCTACATATCGACGAGGATGACGAAGAAGAACAATTTTACCACCGGTCAGGTTTACGACACTGTCATCACACGCGAGCGCAGGGGAGACTACCTTGGCGGTACTGTGCAGGTCATACCCCACATTACCGATGAGATCAAAAGCAGGGTAAAGGCCCTTGCCGACGGTTTTGACATATCCATCATAGAAATAGGCGGTACGGTTGGTGATATAGAATCGCTCCCCTTCCTTGAGGCGATAAGGCAGTTTAGGTTCGATGTGGGCGAGGAGAACGTACTATACATACATCTTACTCTGGTTCCATTTATCCCCACTGCCGGTGAACTAAAGACAAAGCCGACGCAACACAGTGTAAAGGAATTAAGAGAGATCGGTATCCAGCCTAATATACTCCTGTGCCGGACGGACAGGGAAATACCAGATGAAATGAAGAAAAAGATAGCCCTTTTCTGTAATGTGGAAAAGGATGCTGTTATCACTGCTATCGATGTTGATTCAATATACAAGGTGCCCCTCGTACTTCATGAAGAGGGGCTTGACAGCAGGATAATGAAGAAACTCAATATCTGGGCAGGCCAGCCCCGTCTTGGACCCTGGGAGGATATCTGCAAGAAGGTGACAGAGCCGGCAGGAGAGGTGACTATCGCCATAGCCGGTAAGTATGTGGAGCTTAAAGAGTCATACAAGAGCCTGTCCGAGGCGCTTGTCCACGGCGGTATTGCCAACAACTGCAAGGTCAACCTTGAGTATATCGATACGGAAGAGGTCGAAAAGACAGGCACAGTGGAACTTCTAAACAAGGTGGACGGCATCCTCGTCCCAGGTGGTTTTGGTACGCGTGGTGTTGAGGGGAAGATAGATGTTATAAAGTACGCCAGGGAGAATAAGGTGCCTCTCTTCGGTATCTGCCTTGGTATGCAGCTTGCCGTAGTCGAATTTGCCCGTAATGTTTGCGGCATTGATGGTGCAAACAGCTTAGAGTTTGATGAAAATACGAAGGATCCTGTTATCCACCTTATGGAGTCGCAGAAGGATGTTGAGGATATGGGTGGTACGATGCGTCTTGGGGCCTATCCCTGCAAGCTTGAAAAGGGGACTTATGCCTTTGATGCCTATGCTGAAGAGGATATATCAGAGAGGCACAGGCATCGTTACGAGTTCAACAACAGTTACCGTGAAAAACTGGAAGATGGCGGTATGGTGATAAGCGGTTTTTACGAGAAAGACAACCTTGTAGAGATCGTTGAGGTAAAAGGCCACCCATGGTTTGTCGCCTGCCAGTTTCACCCGGAGTTCAAATCACGTCCGGTAGACCCACATCCGCTTTTTGCCAGTTTTGTGGGGGCAACCTTAAAACATAAAGGCAAAGCCTGATATAACCGGTTTTTCTTTAGTTACTATGATAAAAGGCCGGCCTATGTGCCGGCTTTTTTGATTTAAGCTAAAAACCCCGATTTCTAGCTGGGGATGAATGGCATCACTAGAATCCCCTCGCCCCTAGTGGGAGAGGGCTAGGGTGAGGGGGCATAAGTTGATGTCACCCCCACCTTAATCCTCCCCCCTCAAGGAGGAGGAGAGAGTATTCGGAAATTAGTTACTCCCCTCTTTGATAGGCGGGGAGCATCACTTCAGAGAAGAAAAAATGATACAGGGAAAAAAAGGAAAAAAAGTCGCAGTGGCGATGAGTGGAGGTGTTGACAGCTCTGCTGCTGCACTCATCCTGAAGCGCGAAGGCTACGATGTTATCGGTGTTTCGATGAAGCTCTGGGAGGGTGTTGAGGGGGGCAAGGGCCGTTGCTGTTCACTTGAGGATTTTCAGGATGCCAGACGTGTAGCCGAGGTTCTCGATATCCCTTACTATGTCGTTAACATGCAGGAAGAGTTTTCAAAGAGGGTGGTCGATCTCTTTGTCTCCGACTATATAGCAGGCAAGACCCCCAATCCCTGCGTTCTTTGCAATCAGGAGATGAAGTTTGACCTGCTTTTGAAAAAAGCAGCAGAACTCGGTGCCGATTATCTCGCTACCGGGCATTATATTATCAAGACATATGACGAGCAGAGCGGCAGGTATATGCTTTCAAAGGGGAAAGACCCCCTTAAGGATCAGAGCTACTTTCTTTTTTCAATGACGCAGGATCAGCTTTCCAGGGTGCTCTTTCCACTCGGTGAATATGATAAGCCTGCGATAAGGATTTTGCTGAAAGAGGCAGGCATCAGGATTGCCGATAAGGCGGAGAGCCAGGACATCTGTTTTGTAGATGACAGCGGTTACTCCACGTTTGTAAATAGCCGTGTTGATGAGGCAGCTATACGTACAGGGAATATCATAAGTAGCGATGGAGAGATCCTTGGCCGCCACGATGGTATCCATAACTTCACTATCGGGCAAAGGCGCGGCCTGGGTATCTCATCTTCGCAGCGCCTCTATGTTGTCGGTTTTGATTATGCAAAAAACGACGTAATCCTGGGTAAGCCGGAAGAGCTCATGTCTACAGGTCTTGTAGCGGAAAGGGTGAGCTGGGTTTCAATTGCCGGTATAGAAGGGGCGACACGTGTTCTGGTCAAGATACGCTACAGCACGGATGAGCACCCTGCAACGCTCAGCATGTCCAATGAAAATGGTGTTCAGATCGTATTTGACGAGCCGCAACGTGCCGTAACGCCGGGGCAGGCTGTAGTCTTCTATGACGGTGCTACTGTTCTTGGCGGCGGCTGGATAAAGAGGGCGATCAAGTGAAGCAGGCAGCTGTAATAACGCTGGGTTGTAAGGTGAACGCCTTTGATACGGCTTTGCTCTGGGAGGATCTGGAGAGGCGGGGATATAGCGTGATCGGTGAGGTTGGCATGGCGGATCTTTACGTGATAAATACCTGTACCGTAACAAACAATGCCGGTTCACAGTCTCGCCAGATGGTGCGCAAGGTGAAGAGGATAAATCCTGCATCAAAGGTGATTGTCACAGGCTGCCACGCACAGGTGAGTGCCGATGAGGTGGCAAAAATAGAAGGAGTCGATTATGTAGTCGGCAACAATGAAAAGGGCCGCCTCGTAGAGATCATCGACCTTGAAGATAAAAGGGAGGTTAGCCGTGTTGTAGTCGGCAATATCTTTGATGAAAAGAGACTTTCCCAGAGGAGGATAAGCCGCTTCCAGAGAAAGAGCCGCGCCGTACTTAAAGTGCAGGACGGTTGCGAGGCCTTCTGCTCCTACTGCATCATACCCTATGCCAGAGGATTGAGCCGCAGCCTGCCTATGGAAGAGGTGGAAGAGCAGGTATTAGCGCTGGCAGAAAGCGGTTACAGTGAGATAGTCCTCACCGGCATCCACATTGGCGGTTACGGTCTCGATCTGCCCGAAAAAAGGACATTCCTCGACCTTTTGAAGCGCCTTGATTCTCTTGATATCGACATGCGCTACAGGATAAGCTCCATCGAGCCTACAGAGATAGATGATACCATGCTAGATTTTCTGGTCTCATCCAAGAAGATATGCCGTCACCTCCATATCCCACTGCAGAGTGGAGACGAAGCCACGCTCAAGCGTATGGAGCGCACCTACACACCTGATGATTACCTGAAGAGGGTGCAGAGGATAGCTGAAAGATGGGAAGGGGTTGGCATCGGTATTGATATTATTGCCGGTTTTCCAGGTGAAGACCGCAAGGCCTTCATGAACAGCTATGACCTTATCAAGGCATCTCCCGCCTCTTATCTCCATGTCTTTCCCTATTCAAAGCGTGACGGAACACCTGCCGCTGATATGCAGGGTCATGTCTCACCTGCCGAAATCAAGGAGAGATGCGCCGCGCTGAGGGCGCTTGGTGAAGAGAAAAAAGAGGCCTTTGCCAGGAACAATGTGGGGAAGGTCTTGCCATCTGTCATGCTGGAAGGGAAGGGGGATGATATGAAGTCCCTTACCGACAACTATCTGAATGTGGTATTGGAAAAAAGTGATGTTAAAGGGGCTATTAAAGGTTCTGGCATCTTTCCTGTTAATATTAGGAGCTACAGGGACGGCAGATGTTACGGCAGTCTGGTCTGAGACTATATTTACACACTGCCATAATCATGTTGAAAAAAAAGCCCCTTTATGTTAAATTCACGAATTCAAATTGTCGGGGCGTAGCGCAGCCTGGTAGCGCATCTGGTTTGGGACCAGAGGGCCGGAGGTTCGAATCCTCTCGCCCCGACCATTTTTTTTCTTTGTACTCTCTCTTGCGCCTGTAGCTCAGTTGGATAGAGCAACTGCCTTCTAAGCAGTAAGTCGCATGTTCGAATCATGCCAGGCGCACCATTCTATCTCTTCCTGATTTCATAGACAACTTCAAA
>JADFVX010000008.1 GCA_015222755.1 Pseudomonadota bacterium
AAAGAAGGTTGAGCCTCCGGTAAAGAAGGTTGAACCTCCGGTAAAGAAGGTTGAACCTCCGGTAAAGAAGGTTGAGCCTCCGGTGAAGAAGGTTGAGCCTCCAGTGAAGAAGGTTGAGCCTCCGGTAAAGAAGGTTGAGCCTCCGGTAAGAAAGGTTGAGCCTCCACGTAAAAAGAGGAAACCATTCGCAAGAAAAACACCACCTCTTTTCTGGCGTAGTGACGAGTCAAAGGCAAGGGAGAAGGTATTCGGAGAAGCAGTGAAATAGCAGGTCTCAAAACTTGAATGCACCCCAGTTGGAAACGCACCAAAATGAATCAGGCTGACATATTAATTTACGGAAAAGAATCTCCGGTACTAAAGAGCGTCCATGAAACTCTTGGCAAAATAGGTTACAGTTCAACATCACTAAGCATCATTGACAACAGCTCAATTGATGACGGAAAGACATGCTTGCCCGTTGCGGTGTTTGTTGACGTCGCAATTATTGCCGGCGGACTGGCTGGTCTAGAAAAAACAGAGTCCCTTCTTGCCGGCATTGATGCTCCCATCATATACCTGGTCACCGACCCGGACCTGGAAACAACTGCACTTATCAGTGAAAGAAATCCTCTCGGGCATATAACACTGCCCTTTTGCGATGATAAACTCCAAAACGCCATTGAGATAAACCTCTACAATCACCTTCTCCAAGACAAAGCCGATGAAACAAATGGATGGATATACTCCACACTTGAAAGCCTCAACGAAGCAGTAGTACTAACAGACACAAAGGGACACATAAGGTTTGCAAATCCAATGGCCGAGACACTGAGCGGCCTGTCTGCCTCAGATATGTCGGGCAAACATATAGTAGAGAGGCTTTACCTTGCCGAGGAAAAAACAGGGAAAAAGATTTCTACAGCCCCGCCATCTTTAAGCAAACACAACTGTGGCATTTCTGCAAACCTTACTCTTACAAATGCCCAAGGCCGGCAGATCCCCGTTGAAAACAAGACATCTGTCGTAAAAGACAGTATGGGCAATACATCCGGTATAGTCTGGGCCTTTACAGACCAGACCAAAAAAAGAGAGGCAGAGGACAAACTGCGAAAACTTTCCCAGGCCGTTGAACAGAGCCCGGCAGCCATCGTCATAACTGACCTCAAGGGCAAGATCGAATACGTAAACCCTAAATTTACCGAGATAACGGGTTACAGCTACGACGAGGCTATAGGCCAGAACCCAAGAATATTGAAGTCGAATCATACTTCCCCAGAAGAATACAAAAAACTTTGGGAGACGATCAGCGGGGGAGGTGAGTGGCGTGGTGAGTTTCTTAACCACAAAAAAAATGGAGAGCAGTTCTGGGAGGCCGCCTCGATTTCTCCCTTCCGGGACAAGGAAGGTAACATCACCCACTATCTTGCCGTCAAAGAGGATATCACTGAAAAAAAGAAAACAGAAAGAAAATTACAGGAAAGCCGGACCAAACTGACCCAGGCACAACGAATCGCACATATGGGCCACTGGGACTTGGACATTACAAATAACAGGCTGAACTGGTCTGATGAAATATGTCGCATTTTCGGGCTTACAGACGAGTCCTTTGGCGGAACTTACGAGGCCTTCCTTGAATCAGTGCATCATGATGACAGACAACTTGTAAAAGAAAGTGTCAACAAGGCCCTCTACCAAAATAAGCCCTACAGCCTCGACCATAGAATCGTTTTACCTGACGGAAGTGAAAGGATTGTTCACGAGGAAGGCGAAGCAGAATATAACAGTGAAGGCCAGCCTGTCAAAATGATAGGAACTGTACAGGACATTACTGAGCGCAAAAAAGCAGAGCTTGAGTTCAAAAAGCTCTCAAGCGCCATAGAACAGAGCGTTAACATTATCTTTCTCACCGATATTGATGGAACCATCGAGTATGTTAATTCCACCTTTGAAAAGACCACAGGCTATACCAGGGATGAGGTTGTAGGCACCAGCATGCTGAAAATGTTCTCCTACAACATAAGCCCCAGAGAATATTTGGGGTTTGAAAAGAGCCTTAAGGCAGGTAAAAACTGGCGGGCTACCTACAAGAGCAAGAAGAAAAAGGGCGGTCACTACTGGGTCAACACCATGACATCGCCCATAAAAGACGAAAAAGGCAGAACTACACACTTCCTTTCTGTCCAGGAAGACATCACCGAAAAGAAACTTTCCGAAGAGAGGATAGAGTACCTTGCTTCCTACGACGAACTTACAGGCCTTATCAACCGCAACAAGTTCATGGACCTCATCAAAGAACAGTTGGCACACCTGGAAGACACTTCTGAAAAAGGTTTACTCCTTATCATAGACATTGACGACTTCAAGATAATAAATGACACGCTTGGCCACCAGATAGGCGACAAATATCTTTTCCTAATCGCCGAGGTGCTCAATAATGAGGTTGAAAGATGCAAGCACAGCAAAGGCTGCCTTTTGGGAAGACTCGGCTCGGACGAGTTTGCCATATTCCTTTCTGGCGTTGATGCTGAATGCGGGCTAGATATTGCCGAGGGCATTCGGGGAAAAATAGAGAATTGCCATGAAGACAGGCTGCCCACACAGGTTACCGCAAACATCGGACTGGTCCTCTTCCCGGAACACGGAACAGACAGGAAGGAACTTTTTACAAAGGGCGCCGCCGCCATATACCGTGCCAAAGAACTGGGACAAAACATATGCCATCTCTATATGCCGGAAGACAGGTATCTCGAAGATATGCACAGCAAGGCTAAATGGAAGAAACGGATACAAATAGCCCTGAAAGAAGACCGTTTCGAAATATGGCTACAGCCGATCTTGAACCTCAAAACAAACGAGACCTACCATTACGAAGTACTGGCTAGAATGAGGGATGAAGAGGGGGCTATTATTTCTCCGGGCATTTTTATATCAATGGCTGAAATGTTCGGCCTCGTAGGCGAAATAGACAGGGTCATCACCCACAAGGCAATGTGCTTTCAGGCCGAAGCAGCGAAGAAAGGCAAGAACATATCTCTTGGCATGAACCTTTCAGGCAAGGACCTTGAGGACGATAAACTGCTTGAATTCCTTCGCAAAAAGATCGAAGAAACTGGCGTGGACCCCAAGGCGCTGCACTTCGAGATAACAGAGACTGCCGCCATACACGACCTGTCCCGCGCGATAGACTTTATCAAAGCCCTTAAGGAGCTGGGCTGTCTATTTTCACTAGATGATTTCGGCGTAGGCTTTACGTCATTTGTATACTTGAGAGAAATGCCAGTAGACTACATAAAGATAGACGGTTCTTTTGTAAAAAACCTGCATAAAAGCAAAAACGACAGGCTATTTGTAAAGGCGATCACTGATGTAGCACGCGGCATGGGGATTAAAACGATTGCCGAATTTGTTGAATGCGAAGAAATAATACCCATTCTCAAAGAGTATCAGCTTGATTACGCGCAGGGCTATTTTATTGGCAAGCCAGCCCCTGCAACCGACCTTCTCACCGGCAGCACAGAAAAAACATATAAAACCGCGTAGGAAAGGCAAAGGCCATATCAAAGCTGATATTCACGGCTAAGAGGCCTTTTGTCTTGACAAAACCCCATAAATGGGAATAAAATTATCGATTTTGTGGAATATGGAAAAGCATGTTTGAAGGACTGACAGAGAAGCTCAACGGTGTCTTTAAGGCACTAAAGGGCCGGGGCAAACTCACAGAGAAGGACATCGATCTTGTACTTAAAGAGATCCGCATGGCCCTCCTTGAGGCTGATGTCAACTTCAAGGTAGCAAAACAGTTTGTCGCTGCCATCAGGGAAAGGGCAGTAGGCCAAGAGGTACTGGAAAGCCTGACGCCAGCCCAACAGGTTATAAAGATAGTCCGCGATGAGATGACATCTCTTCTGGGCGAAAAGCGCTGCGACCTTGACCTTGGCGCCCGCCCTCCGGTCACCATACTCCTGACAGGACTGCAGGGTTCCGGAAAAACGACGACATGCTCCAAACTCGCAAGAAGACTGAAGAATGAGAAGAAGAAAGTCCTTCTCGTTCCGGCAGACACACACAGGCCTGCAGCTATAACGCAGCTGAAAAAGCTTGGGCAGGACCTTGCCGTAGATGTATATAACAGCGACCCCAGCATCTCCCCACTGGAGATAAGCAGGAAAGCACTTGAATATGCCCGCACCAACACATTTGATGTGGTGCTAATTGACAGTGCGGGGCGCCTGCAGATAGATGAACCACTCATGCAGGAATTGTGTGAGATAAAGGAGGCTGTAGACCCAAAAGAAATACTCTTTGTCGCTGATGCCATGACGGGTCAGGAGGCGGTCAACGTAGCCCTTGAGTTTGATAAGGTTCTCGACATTACCGGCGTCATACTGACGAAGCTGGACGGTGATGCCCGCGGTGGAGCTGCCCTTTCCATAAAAGCGGTAACGGGCAAGCCCTTGAAGTTTATAGGCACCGGTGAAAAAAGCGACGCACTGGAGCCCTTCTATCCGGACAGGATGGCATCGCGCATACTTGATATGGGTGATGTCTTTTCTCTCATTGAAAAAGCGGAAGAGGTCTTTGAAAGTGAAGATGTAGAAAACCTGCAGAAGAAACTCAAGACAAACTCATTTGATCTTGATGACTTCAAGAAACAACTGCAGGCCATGAAGAAGATCGGTTCCATGGATCAGATACTCGGGATGATACCCGGCATGGGAGCGCTGAAACAAAAAGGGCTGAAACCCGACGAGGGAGAACTTGACAAGATAGAGGCCATCATCAATTCTATGACTGCCAAGGAAAGAAAGTCCCCCTCCATAATCAAGGGAAGCAGGCGGCTAAGGATCTCCAGAGGAAGCGGCACGCAGGTTCAGGATGTTAACAAACTGCTCAAAAACTTCCAGCAGACACAAAAGATGATGAAAAGCATCTCAAAGGGCGGACTTAAAGGACTGAAAAGGGGCGGGATGCTCCCCTTTTAAACAATAACGTTAAAACACAGGGAGAAAAAAGAATGGCTGTAAAGATCAGACTTGCCAGGATGGGCAGAAAGAAAAAACCTTTTTACAGGGTAGTAGTTGCAGAATCTGAGGCACCAAGAGACGGCAGATTTATCGAGAAGGTCGGAACCTACGACCCCAATACCGAGCCTGCAACGGTTGAACTGGATCAGGAAAAGGCTATCAAGTGGCTTAAGGTTGGTGCTCAACCTACAGACACTGTCAGGGGCTTACTTAATAAGGCTGGTATAATCGAGGCCTTCAAAAAAGAAGCAAAGGCATAACCTATAACACCGGGAAAGACTATGACAAAGGATCTTGTAGAACATGTTGCCAAATCTCTGGTAGACATGCCGGACGAGGTGCGTGTTGAAGAAGTTCAGGATGACAAAGGATGCATTCTTCAACTTTACGTTGCACAAGCGGATTTGGGAAGGATTATTGGCCGCAATGGCAAGACTGCAAAGTCTATCAGGGCCATCCTCAGTGCCGCTTCAACAAGGGCAGGAACACAAACGCTCCTCAAAATAATGGAATAAGCACCAGAGTGTGGACAGCTCGCTGATTCTTATTGGGATAATATCAAAACCTCACGGAATAAAGGGAGGTGTCAGGGCAATATCCTACGCAGATAGCCCTGACATCTACCGCGAAATACCCTGCATATACCTCAAAAAAAAAGATAAAGCCATAAGCCCCCTGAAGATATCCAGCGTTTCAACTGTCAAAGGGGCCGTTATCCTGAATTTCGACGAGATCAAAAGCCGTGAGAGCGTTGAAGACATTCTAGGCTGCGAATTGTACATAGAACGTTCCTTCCTCCCGTCACCTTCTGAAAATGAATATTACCATATAGACCTTATCGGCCTCGATGTGATGACAACAGGAGGCCAGCTTCTCGGCAAGATCTGCGAGGTTATGCAGACAGGAGGGAACGACGTCTTTGTAGTCAAAAAGGGAAAGGAAGAACATCTTATCCCGGCCATCAAAGAGGTAATAAGAGAAATAGATATCAATGGCGGAAAAGTAGTCATTGATCCCATGGAAGGGATGACCTGAAAGAAATGAAATTCGACATACTTACCCTCTTTCCGAGCTTTTTCGACTCCCCGCTAAGCGAGTCCATAATGAAGCGCGCGATCTCCAAAAAACTGATAGACGTCGGTCTCCACAACATCAGGGATTTCACTCACGATAAACACAAGGTCGTAGATGACGCTCCATACGGGGGAGGCAGCGGCATGGTGATGAAACCCGGGCCTATTGTAGAGGGGATCGAGCAGCTCCGCAGGAAAAACAGCCGTGTCATACTGCTGTCCCCCCAAGGCAGACCTTTCGACCAGAATAAAGCCGTGGAACTCTCAAATGAAGAACATTTGATCCTCGTATGCGGACGTTATGAAGGAATAGACGAACGCGTCACAGACTATGTTGACGAAACTATCTCAATAGGCGACTTCGTTATAACAGGTGGAGAACTTGCCGCCCTTACTATCGTAGATGCCGTAGCCAGGCTTATTCCCGGCGTTTTAGGATGCAGCGAATCGGCAAAAGAGGAATCTTTTTCCTGGGACATCCTTGAGTATCCTCACTACACAAGACCTGCAAAGTTCAGAGACAAGGGCGTTCCCGATGTACTTCTTTCAGGAAACCACGAAGAGATAAGGCGTTGGCGCCGAAGAGAGGCGCTTAAAAAGACTGTCCTCAACAGGCCCGACCTGCTCGAAGGGGCCGAGCTTGAGAAGGAGGACATAAAGATGCTTAATGAAATAAAGGCTCTTAAAAATGCCTGAAGCCATGTCCAGAGTATATATCGCCCTGCTCCACCACCCCGTCTATAATAAAAATGGTGAAATCGTCACATCTGCCGTGACAAATCTTGATATCCACGACATTGCCAGAGTCACTAAAACCTACGGGCTTGGCGGCTATTTCATCGTAAATCCCGACAAAGAACAGAGGAAGATAGCCCTTGATATCTGCAGACACTGGACCTCCGGCTTCGGTTCTACATACAACAAGGCAAGGAAAAATGCCCTGAGTGAGGTAAGTGTTACATCCACCCTTGAGGAAACCATCGAAATACTTAGGAAAAAAGAAGGTGTGGAGCCCGAACTTATGGCCACATCGGCACTTGAGGATCCACAGGCTGGAGACCGGATGATTTCCTACAGGGAGGCAGGCGAGCTTATAGCCGGCAAAAAAGCCCCTGTCATAATACTGTTCGGTACCGGCTGGGGACTTAGCAGCGATACAATGAAAAAAGCAAAGCATCTCCTGCCTCCAATATCGGCCGGAAATAAATACAATCACTTATCTGTACGCTCAGCAGTCTCGATTATAACAGACCGGCTTTTTCAGTTTAGCAAATAAGCCTAAAAGTCGCTCCAAACCTTTGACCTCAAAAGACATTTTATGGTATAAAAGCGGCTTGGAAAAGCTTTTTGAACGTATAGCCTACGGCAAGTTCTACGGACTTTGCGGCCTTTTAATTCGAGCCGCCCTGTTTCCTCTATATCTGACATCCATAATCTACAGGATCGTTATTCAAACAAGGGGCGAGCTTTACCGCCTGGGGATTTTAACTTCAGAGAAAGTAGATCTCAAGGTTATATCCGTAGGGAACATAAGCGTCGGCGGGACAGGAAAAACGCCCACTACTGAGTGGCTCGCAGGACAATTGAACAAGCGCGGGTACAAGATCGCCATACTAAGCCGTGGCTATGGCGGAAAAAGGTCTGAAAAGTTTGGCACAGTTTCCAAGGGGGACTCTGCACTGATGTCGCCATCAGAGGCAGGGGATGAACCTTACATGCTTGCAAAAAAACTCAAGGGAGTCGCAGTGTTTGTAGGGCCCGACCGCTTGAAACTGGCAAAATATGCTCAGAACAAATACGCCCTTGATGCAGTTATACTTGATGACGGTTTTCAACATATAAGACTAAAAAGAGATGTCAACATACTTCTCTTTGACGGGGAAAAGGGAGTCGGCAACGGGAATCTCCTGCCCAGAGGACCTTTAAGAGAACCCATGAGGGCAGCAGGCAGGGCAGACATAGTACTCATTAACAAAGATGGGATCGAGATAAGCAACTTAATTAAAATTGTAGAAAAAAATGCCCCGCTAGCACCTGTATTCAGGACAAACTATAAGGCGACGCAGCTTAAGAAATTGGGGACGGACGAAACCGAGACTCTTGGAAGTCTTTCAGCTATGAAAGTAGTCCTGATATCGGGCATAGCAAACCCCGGCTCTTTTTCAAAGCTTGTAGAGTCCATGGGTGCTGCCATCGTCGGCATGGCCTCTTTTCCAGACCACCATGAATACAAAGCCGAAGACATGGACAAAGTTTTCAGCCTCGCAGAAGGGTTATCTGCAAATGCTATAATCACGACAGAAAAAGATGCAGTAAAGCTTGAGGCTATGGACTACTGCACAGAAACCCCGATCTACACGATGGAAATCGGGCTGGAATTTAAAGAAGATCCGGACAGGCTTATAGATCTGATAATAGAAAAGGCAGGACTTAGTGAAAAAAAAGATAAAATATATCCTTGAATATATACCATTTTACCTGGCTGTAAAGACCATGCAGGCCATGCCTTTTGCCCTTGCGGTAAAAGCTGGCCGGACATTGGGAGCATTGCTATACAGACTAAGCGGGAAGCGTGTAACAATGGCTGAGAACAATATAGCCAGAGCGCTGGACCTCGACAAGGCAGAAGCTGCGGGCATCATAAAAAAGGCATTCACAAACGTAGGAATAACACTTGCCGAGTTCGTAAACCTCCCACAGCTTGACAGGAGTTTTTTTGAGGAAAGAGTTGCCATTGAAGGCGAGGAAAACCTTATCGATGCGCAGGCTGACGGAAAAGGCGTGTTGCTGCTGGGCGCGCACATAGGGAACTGGGAGGTACTGGGCGCCTGCCTGCAATACAAATTCGGCAACGTGAGCGTCATCTACAGGAAGACAAAAAATATATACGTAGATAATTTTATCAACTCTATCAGGACTTATCCCGGAACAGAAACAATCCCACACAGGAACTCAATAAGAAAGGTGATGTCTAATCTCAAAAAGAAAGGCATGGTGGGTATACTGCTTGACCAGCACGCAATACCGGAAGATGCAGTGGTAGTGGATTTTTTCAATCGCCCCGCTGCAACAAACTACGGCCTTGCCATCATCGCCTTAAAAACCGGCGCACCTGTTGTTCCCGTATTTGTCATAAGGGACGGCTTAGGCAGCTACAAATGCATCTATGAAAAACCTATAAGACCGGCAAAGAGTGATGATAGAGATAAAAATATCAGGGATGCGACATCCGCCTTCAACACTGCATTGGAAAAAATAATCAGGGCCTACCCTGAGCAGTGGTTCTGGGTACACAATCGCTGGAAGGTAGATTGATGGCTTCCGCTCAAAAACGGATTGCCGTATTTCTGGACAGGGACGGCACGGTAAATGAAGATGCCGAATACCTGTCTGATCCAAATGAGTTGAAACTCATTCCAGGCTCAGGAGGGGCCATCAGGCTGATAAATGAGGCAGGTCTGCTTGCTGTTGTCCTGACAAACCAGTCCGGTGTTGCCAGAGGCTATTTCTCCGAGACACAGGTCGGCATAGTCAATAAGCGCCTTGACCTTCTACTTGCTCAAAATCAGGCAAAGATCGATGCCTATTATTACTGCCCTCACCACCCGACGGAAGGCAATGCCCCTTACCGCGTGGAATGTGATTGCCGCAAACCTAAGACAGGGATGATCAAAAAAGCGGTTAAGAAACTGGATATAGACCCTCAAATATCCTACATGGTGGGAGACAAGCTATCCGACCTGAAAATGGCCGATGCCGCAGGCGCAAAGGGGATACTGGTCAGAACAGGTTATGGAAGGAATACAGAACTCGATATTATTAAGGAAGGTTTTAGTCAAACATATAAAGTAAGCGACAACCTGCTTAGTGCCGTCCATTGGATACTGGAGGATATTAAAAAATGATAATATCCGTCAAAAAACTGCCTGCACTGGCAATACTGATGGGTCTGTTGTTTTTCCCCGCGGGACTTCTGGCGGCTCCTTTCTCTCCGGGAGAAAAGATAGACTTTGTCGTATCATGGATGGGCATTCCCGCCGGGACTACTACCATGAGTGTTATAGAAAAAAAAGAAGACAATCCGCAAAAAGCTTTAACACTCTCCCTTGAGACCCGGTCAAACAAGTTTATGTCCTCATTTTACAAGGTAAGGAACAAAATAGAGTCCCTAATAGACTCTGAAGATTTTTCAGCAATAAATTTTACCGCCAGGCTGCAGCAGGGCCGCCGTAAAAAAACCAAGGATATTTTTTTTGACGGGGACAACAACAAACTGACCTTTATAAAAAATGGTAAAAAAGGCGTCCATGATGTACCGCAAAAAACCTTTGATTCCCTTTCCAGCTTTTACTATCTGCGTACAAAGGAGTTAATATCCGGCGAAGATATAAAGATCAATACATTTTCCAACGGAAAACTGTATAATGTCACCGTTAAAATACTGGAGAAAGAAAAAATTAAGGTAAAGGCGGGAACCTTTGACACAATAAAGGTTCAGCCCCTCATAAAACGCAACGATGTATTTTTGAACAAGGGAGATATCTTTATCTGGCTCACAGATGATGAAGAGAAGATCCCTGTTTTGATAAAAACAGAAGTCAAGATCGGCCATATAGTGGCGGAGTTGACTAATCTTCAAAGAGGAGGAAAAGATGGCTCTTGACAAGGAACTGCTCGATATTCTGGCCTGCCCGAAATGCAAGGGAGAGGTAAAACTGACTGAGGAAGGAGACGGACTTACATGTGAGGCATGCAAGCTTAAGTATCCAATAAAAGACGGCATACCCGTTATGCTCATAGACGAGGCAGAAGAACTGGGCTGATAGACGTGGAAAAACTGTCCCTTACCATAATCACCCTGAATGAGGAAGATAAGATCAGGGATGCCCTGGAGAGTGCAAAATGGGCTGATGAGATCGTTGTTGTCGACTCCGGCAGTACTGACAAAACCCTTGAAATATGCCGGGAATACACAGACAAGGTCTACACAAATAAGTGGCCCGGCTTTGTAGCACAGAAAAACTTCGCTACAGACAAGGCGACGTACAGGTGGATCCTTTCCATAGACGCAGATGAGCGCGTAAGCCCCGAGCTTGCCGAGGAGATAAGGCAAAAGCTCTCATCACCCTCTGCTGATGCATACGCCCTGCCTCGCCGCGTCTTCTATCTTGGCAGATGGATAAACCACTCAGGATGGTACCCCGATTACAAGGTAAGGCTCTTTGACCGGGAAAAGTGCAGATGGGAAGGAGAGCAGGTACACGAAACTGTCAGGGTCAAGGGCCATACTGGCTACCTGAAAGGCGACCTTACGCACTATACCTTTGACAGCATAGAAGACCATATAAAGACTATGAACAGCTACACCTCGCTGGCAGCGCATGAATACACAAAAAACAGGCCGATCACCAAGACAGATCTGACTTTCCGCCCATTTTTCACCTTCTTCAAAAGCTACTTTCTGAAAAAAGGTTATAGGGATGGCATGCCTGGATTTATCATCTCTACGGCTGCGGCCTGCCATGTCTTCCTGAAGTATGCAAAGACCTGGGAACTGAAAAACGTAAAAGAGAAAAAATAAAGTGCCCCAAACCAATTCCGAATACAAAAATATACTGATTATTCAGACCGCATTTCTGGGTGATATCATACTGACTACACCGCTCATCATAAACACAAAAAAACGATTCCCCGAAAGCCGTGTGACTGTACTGACAACCCCTCAGGGCAGCCAGATACTGGAAGGAACAGATGAGATCGATGATATTATATCCTATGACAAAAAAGGAGCAGACAGGGGGGCTCTACCCTTCTTCTCACTCCTTAAGCGCTTGCGAGAGGCACATTTTGACCTCTGCATATCTCCTCACCGCTCCTTCAGAACCTCAACACTTATCATCGGCGCTGCCATACTTGACAGTGTTGGATTTAGTGATGCTTCTCTCTCCTTAATCTATAAGCGAAGAGTCTTCCGTGACACCTCCCTACATGAAGTAGAGCGCTGCCTTTCCTTGCTTGAACCTTTCGGAGTCAAAGGGGAAGACATCAACAAAAAGCCGCATCTTGCAATATCAGACTCGGCTAAAAAAAGTTGTGCCATACTACTTTCTAAAGCAGGAATAAAGCAAGGTGAGCCGCTTGTAGCAATTGCACCGGGCTCTGTATGGGGGACAAAGAAGTGGCCTGCTGAAAATTATGCTGCATTGGCGGACAATCTTATGAATAACTCCGATATAAAAGTGCTTCTTCTTGGAGCACCGGCAGACAGGGAAGATGGAGCTAAAATAGCAGACACCTGCAAAAATAAGATTATTGACCTCACCGGCAGGACATCTCTTAAAGAACTGGTGGCTACAATAGACCGCTGCCGCCTGCTCATAGGTAATGACAGTGCACCGGGACACATTGCCACTGCACGCGGTATACCCGTTGTATCCATATTCGGCCCCACTATCCCTTCCTTCGGCTATGTACCTTACGGGGACAAGGTAACTGTGCTCGAAAAGGACCTCCCCTGCCGCCCCTGCCACCACCACGGCCCGCCAGAGTGCCCGGAAAAACACTTCCGCTGCATGACGGAAATAAGTCCTGAAGAGGTATTAAGGGCTGCAAGTCAATTTTTACCTGAGATAGCCGGGTTATGAAGATACTTGTAATCAGAACAGACCGAATTGGAGACCTCATCGTATCTACTCCAGTATTCAAGGCAATAAAGGACAGATACCCTGATGCCTATATTGCCGTCATGGTCAGCCCATACACAGCCGACCTTCTTACCCACAATCCCTTTGTCGATGAAATCATCATATGCGACCGCAAGGGAGAGCATGGAGGAATAAAGGGCCTCTTGAAACTTACCGGAGAGGTCAGAAGGAAAAAGTTTGATGTCGCGATTACACTGCACTCCCGTATGCATCTCGGATTTATAACATTCTTCGGGGGCATTGCAAAAAGGATTGCACCTGCCACAAAGCTTGCACAGATATTTTACAACTACAGGGTAACTCAACGCCGCTCCCGTTCCATAAAACACGAAGCTGACTATAACCTTGAGCTCCTTGCCCCTCTGGGCATAAACGTAACTGATAAGGAGGTAGGTCTCTGGACCGACGAGACTCACGATGCCGACGCACTGGCCTACCTGCTAAAGGAAGGACTGACAGATGCGGCAGAAAAAAAGCTGGTGATAGGTATCCACCCCGGAAGCGGCGACTCTGCAAAAAACTGGCGACCGGAAAGGTATGCCGAACTGGCTGACAAGCTGGCATCAAATGGGTTTTCCATCGTACTTAGCGGCGGATATGGAGAGATGGAACTGCTTGAGGAGGTCAAAAAGTATATGAATACAAAGCCTCACATCTACCTCTCCGGCACGCTGCTTAATTTTGCCGCGCTGCTAAAAAGGCTTTCTGTCTTTGTCAGCTCCAGCACCGGCCCTATGCATATGGCGGCTGCCCTAAAGACACCGACGGTGGCCCTCTTCTGCCCTGTTCGTGTCTGCACGCCTGTAAGGTGGGGCCCGATAGGGAACAGGCAGGAGGTATTTTTACCGGAGGTTCCCCAGTGCGAAAAATGTACACGCAGCGCATGTGAATATTACGAATGTATGAATATGATCGGCACTAAGACTGTAGCAGATGCAGTAATGAAACTGGCAAGGCCGGAATGAACATACTGATAATACGGCTGGGCTCACTGGGAGATGTCATACTGACAACATCTATTCCATCTATGCTGAAGGAAAGGTTCCCCGATGCAAAGATTGATTTCCTTGTAAAAAAAGAGTTTGCAGCAGTGCTGAAAAACAACCCTTCCATAAATAATATTATAAGCCTGGACAGCCGCGGAGAGAACAAAGGCATATCTGGGCTTGTCAAAATGGCCCGCATGCTCAGGCAGAATCGATATTCCGACATTATAGACCTGCACAGTAATTTGAGGAGCCGTATGCTCTCCCTGCTTCTCTTTGCTGTCAGGACAAGTCGCTACAAAAAGCAGGTCATAAGGCGGCGGCTTCTTAAGCTAGGCTTTAAAATGAAGACTGCGCACACTGTAGAGGCCTATACAGGCGCACTATCCCGATTTAATATTCCCAGAAAAAAGGAGGTCCCCAGACTTTACCCGACTGAGCATGAATCAGCGAGTGCGGAAGGCCGCCTGAAATCCTTAGGCATAGACAAAAACATAAAACTGATCGGCTTCAATTCCGGCGCAAAGTGGCCGACAAAGATGTGGCCTGAGGAGAATTTTGCACAGCTGGGAAAGATGATCACAGAGGGTCCGGACTGCAGGGTCATTATCTTCGGAGGCTCTGATGAGGAGGCTATGGGCAGGCGGCTGGCCGAGGCTATAGGCCCAAAAGCTGTCTCCCTGGCAGGGCAGACCAGCCTGAGGGAATCGGCGGCACTCATACAAAGATGCCATCTCTTTATCACCAACGATTCAGGCCCCATGCATATGGCGACTGCCCTTGGGACACCGGTCATAGCCATCTTCGGCCCTACAGTAGAAGGTTTTGGCTTTTCCCCGCTAGGCAGAAGCAGGGTCATCGAACAAGACCTGCCCTGCCGCCCTTGTTCACTGCATGGGAGCAGGGAGTGCCCGAAAGGACATTTCAGGTGTATGCGGGATATCAGCGCAGAATACATACTTGAGGTGGCAAAAGACGAACTGGCAAAATCTCTGAATAGTGATGCTCCCCCCCTATAGGACGGAGCATCCGAATAAGCTTGATTTACAATTTTTATAGCTGCCATTCATACCTCGCTTACAAAGCCGGCATGAATAACAGCCACTCGTGAAAATGGAAAAACATGAAATACGCTAAAAAAATACTGTGCATCCAACTGAGACAACTTGGCGACGTACTGATGACCACGCCGGCCGTCAGGGCTCTTTCAGAGTACTATCCCGATGCAGAGATCGACTTCCTCACCGAAGCCCCGGGAGACCAGATATACGAACATAGCCCCCATATCAGCAAGGTCATCAAGATCAAAAGAAAAAACAGTGCAGCCGAGTGGCTTAAACTTGCAGCAGGGCTGCGCAAGAGCAAGTATGACCTGGTTATCGATTTCATAGGTATGCCTAAAACTGCAATAATAGGCTGGCTTTCAGGGGCCGCAATGCGTATAGGTTTTAACTTCAGGGGCAGGACACTATTCTATACAGACGTTGTCAATCTGCCGAAAGGTGTAAGCTACGCACCCCTTCACAAGATGCACCTTTTATCAGCCCTTGGTCTAAACAGCGAAAATAGCTGCATCGAATTCCACCTCTCAGATGAAGACAGGAATAGGGCGGCAGAGATACTGAAACAGGTCGGCGTAAAGGCTGACAGGCCGATTGTTACAATATCACCTGTCTCACGCCGTGATTACAAGGTCTGGCCTCCTGAAAATTTTGCTGCCATCTGTGACCACCTTATAAGACAATACAAGGCCCAGATACTATTTTTATGGGGCCCCGGCGAGTACAGCTTCATTCAGGATGTGCGCAAAGCCATGGATGAGACCTCACTACCGGACTATGATATACCTACACTGAGGGAGACAAGCGCATTATGCGAGAGGGCTGACCTTCATATCGGGAATGACAACGGGCCCATGCACTTTGCTATTGCAGCCGGAACACCTACTGTGGCAATATTTGGTCAGCCATCACCGGCCAACTGGACACCACCGGGGAGCGAAAAAAATCTGGCGGTAGAGTTTGACCCGGGTTGCAAAAAAGACTGCCGGTATCCTGAATGTAAAATGGAGTGTATTAAGGAACTGCCGGTCGAAGGTGTAATGTCGGCAGTGGAAGTTCAGATAAAAAGAATATGTGGAAAATTTAAAAAGGGAGATGATTTGACATGAATGAACTTAGCAAACTACTCGAGCAGCTCAGGGCTATAGATGAGGCCCAATTAAGCTGTGTTGCAAAGTGGCACGACAAAGAGCCGGAAACCCTGCCGGAAGACTTTGCAGGTCTTGTAGCGGAGCAGAGCCTGCAAAACTTTCGACTCTGGCATAAAGAAGACATCGCCCGCATACCAGATACTGGAGATGATATTATCGCAGGAGTTAAACGTGACATCGATAAACTCAACCAGAGGAGAAACGACCTTATAGAAAAGCTCGATGAATTTCTACTCATATGGCTGGATCGGGGCGGAATAAAGATGAATCCTGAAGCCGCATTAAACTCCGAGACACCCGGCAGTATGATAGACCGCTGTTCCATAATGGCCCTGAAGATATACCACATGCAGGAGGAAACTATGCGGGACTCTGCCGATGAAGAACACAAAACAAAGGCAAATGAGAGGCTGAAAACCCTCAAACTACAACGTAGCGATATGATCGACTGCCTCTGCAATATCTTTATAGAGATAGAAAAAGGCACGCGCCAGTTCAAAATATACAGACAGTTCAAGATGTATAACGACCCTGATTTCAACCCTCAGCTTTACCAGAAAAAGGGATGATTATATCTGCTTAAAGTAAAGTTTAGAGGATATTTTTTTGAATACCATACAGATCATAAACGCAAAATGGTGGAACGCTGAGGCTGCCTATGCCTATGCGCTAGCCAGGGGACTTGTCAAGTCAGGGCATGGCGTGACACTGATAGTCCTCCCGGATAAAGCAGTTGCTGAGAAGGCAAAAAGGGACGACATCCCTACAATAGAGACATGGGCACTAAACCGTTTTAATCCTCTTGAGGTAGTATCTTTTTTCTTTACACTTCTAAAGATCATAAATAAAAAAGAGATTGATGTAATTAACTGCCACCGCTCCGACGGCTACCCTATAGTGGCGCTGGCAGCCCGCCTTTCGGGGCGAAAACCGGCGCTTGTCAGAACGCGCGGGGACCAGCGTCAGGTAAGGAAGGATCTATTTAACAGATTTATCTATACAAGGCTTACAGACGCAATAATCACATCGGGCGAGGTTGTTAAGAGGGGCCTCGTTTCGCGCCTTGGTCTTAATGGTAGTGCCGCAAAGGTTATATATTCCGCTGTAGATACGGGGAAGTTCTCTCCCAGACCGGTAGATGATTCGATCCGGAAGGAATTCGGGGTTTCTGAAGAGGCCCCTCTTATCGCTATTCTGGGCAGGGTCTCAGAGGTGAAGGGGCATCGATATCTCATCGACGCAGCAAAGTCAGTCCTGAATGACTTCCCCGGGGCGAGATTTCTCGCAATAGTGAAGGAGGAGGACCCCAACTTCCCCATACTCGAAAAACAGGTAAGTGAGCTGGGGATGGGGGACAAGTTCTTTTTTACAGGCTTCAGGGAGGACCTGGTCGACCTGATGGCTGCATGTGACATAGGCGTAGTCTCCTCTATCGGTTCAGAGACTAACTGCCGCGTTGCGCTGGAATGGATGGCCATGGGTAAACCCGTCATAGGCACGACGATAGGCGTAATACCTGAGGTCGTAGTTGATGGGGAAACTGGCCTGATAGTCCCTCCCAAAGACCATTTGGCAATTGCGTCTGCCCTGCTAAAGTTAATAAAGGACAGGAACCTCGCCATTGAGATGGGGAAACGGGGAAAAAAACTCGTAGAAGATCGCTACAATGAACCCCTTTTCACCAGTGATACTCTTAAGGTCTACACAGAGGCATTAAGCAAAAAAAACTATTAGAACCTCTTCCTGCCGTATGCCTTTTCGAGCCTCTCTACCTCCCCTTCACTTTCAATATCAACACGTATTATCCTTGTACCACTCCAGCTGCCATAGTCAGTACCATCCGTCGCCCTGGCGCGCCAGTAATAGGTTCCTCTTGGCAGCTTTCCAAGGTTGACCTCGCCTCCATCTGCATCGGCCGATACAGCAAGCTGGCTCATCTGCCTGTCTGAGTAGACCTCCACCTCATACCTTACAGTCTCCCCGTCGTCATCACGGGCACCGGAAAGTCTTAGTATGAGATCTTCGCCTTCTTCAACATACTGCCACCCTGTCACCGGTGAAGTAGGGATACTGTTGAAGGGGGCAGCGCTTACCTCTTCCGAATATCCGCTCTCGACACCCTCTTCGTTATAGGCGGTAACTGCCATGTAATAAGTCTTACCGTTCTCCAGCTTTCCTATCTTAAAGTTCGTCACATTGCGCACAGCTATGGTCCGTTCATAGACCGTAGGATCCGTGCCTAAATGCACCTTGTATCCCACAGCGCCTTCCTCGGTCTCCCAATGCACATGAAGCGCTCTATTGCGAGAGATCAGGTCCGTAATAAATGGGGGATGAGGAACGGGGGTTTCCTCCATCACTGCCTCAATAGTGAAGATATTGGATGATGCCGCCATAAACAGGTAGGAAGTATTTTCATGCATATCTACCGATCCCCCGCCTTTCAGCCCAAGAATCAGCCTCAGTCCTCCTGGCATGGCTTCCGGCAATTGCCAGCTGAGTTTATGGACCCCGGCAAGACCTGTATCGACTTTAAGTTCCCAGAGCAAGGGATAGCTTTCACCTCGCACATCCTGATAAAAATCGCTAAAGCTCTCTCCCCCCTTATTCACTTTCCACTCGGGGTGGCTGAAATAGGCGGTGATTGTTCCAGCCTCCACGACTGGCATATCACGCCCGGCATCATAAGCTGAACTGGCAAGGCTCTCCGCCCCAATGCTAACTTTAGATGAATATTTGCCCGATACCACTTCGATATCGACTGCCCAGTTGGCATATAGATCAGTTGAGGTGAATATAAGGAAAAGCAGTATGCTCGCAATTGTTTTCATATTTTTCCTACAGGGCTTTTAATAAATACTATGGAGCAAATATCAGTCTAGCTTGTCAACCTTGACAGTATTGGTGCTGCCCGCCACCCCCACAGGGATGCCGGATACGATAACAACCAAATCACCTTCCTTAAGGTACCCGGCCTTTCTTGCAATCGACTTGGAATCGGCATGTATCTGATCGGTATATTCCTGCTCACTTAAATAAAATGGGCTCACACCCCAGACCAGAAGCAGCTGCCTTATCACCTTTTTGTCCGGGGAGCAGGCAATAATGGGTCGCTGTGGCCGGTTTCTTGCTATTCGGCAGGGGGTAGCTCCTGTAGAGGTTATAGTTATAATAGCCGCCACACCCAGTTGGCTTGCCAGCAGACAGGCGGCAACAGAGGTTGCCCGCGAAATGGATGTCTCTCTTTCAGCCACCTCTAACTTCAGCACGCCAGTAGTCTCCGCCTTCATCGCCAATTTGTGCATGGTCTGCACTGTCAGCGCCGGATACTTTCCCACCGCCGTCTCGCCGGACAGCATGATGGCGTCGGTACCGTCTATTATTGCATTGGCCACATCTGTCACCTCGGCGCGTGTAGGATAGGCGTTGAAGGTCATGGAGTCGAGCATCTGGGTGGCAGTTATTACCGGGATGCCCCTGCGGTTCGCCTTGGCAATGATCATTTTCTGCACCAGGGGCACCTCGGCAATGGGGATCTCAACACCGAGATCTCCACGTGCCACCATGATACCATCAGAGATCTTAACAATCGCATCAATATCATCAACAGCCTGCTGGGTCTCTATCTTAGCAATAATCTTGATCCCCTCTCCACCTTTTTCATCCATAAATTTTCGCATGCCCACGATATCACTGGCACAGCGCACAAAAGAGGCAGCTATAAAGTCTACATTCTGATCTATGAGAAATTCAATATCGCGGTAGTCCTTTTCCATAAGAAAGGGTAGGGACAGGTTCGCGCCGGGAAAATTAAGGCCCTTTCGCTCTCCCAGCTTTCCTCCCCGCTCAACGCGGCAGAAGACATCCTTGCCTTTTATTTTCTCTACATGCATGCTTATGGCCCCATCCGACATATACACCAGCTGTCCCGGAGAGACATCACTGGATAAATCATCATAAGATATATGTATGCGACTGGTACTACCCGTGCATTTTTCGGGGGTCAAGGCCAGCAGATCCTCCGGCTCCAGATTGATCTCCTTTGTCTCAAGCAAACCCGTGCGTATCTCAGGCCCCTTAAGGTCTCCAAGTATGCAGACAGGCCTGCCAAGTTCTTTTTCCACTTCTCTGACGGTAGCTATATTCTGCCTGTGACCAGTATAGTCGCTGTGAGACATATTAAGCCTCACCACATCAACACCTGCTTTGACCAGGTCAGACAACACTGCAGGAGTATTGCTTGCCGGCCCCATGGTAGCAACTATCTTTGTTCTGCGTAAATCTTTTCCCACATTCATTTCTAACCTCTCATATATGTTCTGATGGTTCGACTATAAGGCATGAATCTATTATCTCTTTGATATCATCTACTACGACCTGCATGGAATAAGTGCCAGGCAAAGCATGATCCATTGAAGCCTTGTATAGAAAACGCCTATCTCCAAAATCCCTGACAAGCGAAATCTCAAAACTTTTATCGCAGGATAGTGCTAGAGACAGTTCGACATCTTCATGTGTACCTTCTACTAAAAGCCATACATAAAAAGACTCCCCCTCTTTAAGCACCTGTACTGCCCCCTGCGATGGCATCACCCTGAAAGATAGCCGACCACCTCCATCGATATGGCTCATACCGCGCCCGGAGGCTACAGTCAAGCCTTTAAGTGAAGCTGCATCACGACTAAGCTCAACACCCTCATTAGCTAACAGCTCTTCCATAGTGAAGGGCATACGCCAGTTCCAGTTATGATCACCAAATGTACCTGGCAGGTTTATCCTCTCCTCCGCCCCCATCCCGAAAATATCCTGAAATGGAAGGACCAGAAATGTGGCAGGACAGTAGAAAAGTTTGCCCAAAACAGCGTCTCTGACAGACAGGAAACCTGCATCCAGGCCGAGGCCGAGGTAGGGCAAAAGAAGCCGCCTCTCATCATCTCTAAGGCCCTCCCACCATTCTCTTAAAGTCGGAGTGTCATGGGTCCCGGTTGTGGCGAGAAAATCGCTAGCGTAATCTTCTGGATAACGGTAACCTGAAGCCTTGCCTGCATGCTCCCCTTCACCCCAACCATATATAAAGGTTTTATAACCTGCTATTCCCAGCCTTTGCCTGAGCCTATGCACTTCGGGAGTGATATCTCCCAGGTCTTCTGCAAGGGGGATAAGCAGATTGTCATACATTGATATTTTCAAAAGCCGATGCAAAAGCGCCTCACCCGGCCCTTTTACCCAATTGCCCTCTGAGGCCTTCTCACCTGCAGGAACACGCCAGTAAGATTCAAAGCCTCTGAAATGATCAAGCCTGTAGAGGTCAAAAAATTCACATACCCTCTCAACCCGCCTTAGCCACCAGGAATAGCCATCCCCGGCCATTGCATCCCAGTCATAGAGCGGCGTACCCCAGTCCTGACCATCGGGGTTAAAATAATCTGGCGGAGCACCTGAGGTAGCAGAAAGGCTCAGATCCTCATTCATCTGGAAAAGCGAAGGACTGGCCCAGACATCGGTAGAATCCATACCGGGGTAAAAGGAAATGTCTCCCATGAGAAAAACTCCTTTTTCATGTGCATAGCTGCGTACGGCCTTCCACTGTTGCAGGAAAATCAACTGTAGCCACTGGTAAAAAATTATCCTTTCGCTGTTCTCCTTTTCGAAGTTTAGCATTGCCTCAGGTTTTCGGCATCTCATCGCCTCAGGCCAGTCCCGCCAGTGACGCTCCCCTTCTTTTTCCTTCAGTACTCTGAAAAATGCATAGTCTCGGAGCCAGTCTTTTTCACTCTCTATAAAGAGGATCAACTGGTCCCTTTTTTCTGACTCACCTTCCCAACTCTCCTTTAAAAAATGCAGAAAACCGGCCCAAAGAAGAGACATCTTTACAGCCCTGACTGTCGTATAATCAACACAGCGGTTATTTTTAAGGGTCATGAGCGTAGCATCTGCTTCCCACTCCCGCAACATATGCCGGGCCTCTTCAGACTGTCTGACCTCTTCAACGGCATTGATATCGATGTATAGTGGATTGACGGCAAAGGCGCTTATGGCCGCATATGGGCTGGGGTCACCAGGACTTGTATCATTCAGGGGTAAGAGTTGCACGATCCGCTGTTCATGGTCAGCAGCCCAATCGATAATCCTGTAAAGATCCCCCGTATCACCAATACCCAGGCTGTTTTCACTTTTCAGGGAGAAAAGGGGAAGCAGAAAACCGGCGCTCTTTCTCGCCCATAGATCGTTAAAAGATATTTCTTCCATGGTATCCTGTTTTTTCAGCTGAACTGCTTGTTTCTCAAAAATTCCAATGCATCTTCACGGCTACCTATATGGCCCATTCTTTCAGCCTCACTTACAAGGTCAAGATATCTACCCACCTGCACACCTTCAGCTATGCCCAGTTCACGCATCACATCCCTACCTTTAAGAAAAGAAGACTCTTCCACAACATCCGTTTCATAGTAAAGGTCAAAAAGGGATGAGACGATAGACTCTACATCGGGATGTTCAATATCCCGAGATTCTCTCGTGGCCCAACTGTCGGCCAATGCCAGAAGCAGCACTTCAGGCGTTTCATCACCACAGTCCCTGATAAACCTGGCCATAGCTCTGGGGGTTACCTTTTCTAGTTTAGAAAGATGAAGGACACGCATATGCTGCCGTGTAATATTGGATAGAACCCTGCCGGCAAAGCGCCCGACCTTAAGGCGGCTGGCAATTTTTTTATTGATGATAGAACCTTTCTCCTCGTGGCCGTGGAAGCTCACCTTTCCACTTTCCATCTTTAGACAAGAGGGCTTACCAGAGTCGTGAAGCAGCGCCGCAAGCTTGGCCATACTCCTCCTGGAGATCCCGTCCTCCAGCATTTCATCAAGGTGGACACGCAACTTTGTCTCGTGAGCCGAAACTTCCGGACAGGCATCCGATATTATCCTGTCAATATATCCTACAGACCTGAGTGCATGATCCAGAAGCTTAAAATCATGGTGAGAGCCCTGATCTATATCTTTCCATTCAGATAGCTCCGGCATTACTTCCTGCAAAACACCCAAAGACAGCATCTCTTCAAGGTAGGGAAGAGTATCCTCCGACGAAAACATCTTGAATATCTCAGCCCTTACCCGCTCGGCAGAGACCTTTGACAAAAGACCCTTCTTCTTTCCTGCCAAAGAGAGAAAACCTTCATCCATGGCAAGTGAAAGGTTTGAGGCGATGCGAAAGCCTCTCAGTATTCTCAGCGGATCCTCGTCTATGCACTCTTCAGAGACCAGCCTGAGACGCCCTTCTTCAAGGTCGCCCTGTCCCCCAAGGGGATCTATAAGGTTCAGCCCCCCCTCTTCAAATAAACTCCATACGGAGCAAGCTATAGCGTTGACGGTAAAATCACGCCGTTTCAGATCTTCCTCAATACAACCTGACTTGAGAGGGCTGAAATCAGCCTCTTTCTTTTCACCATTTTCCGAAAAGACAATCCTCGAACAGCCCTTATCAGCACCTAAACGAAAAAAATGGGCGCCCAATTCCCCGGCAACCATAGCGGCAAAACTATCTGCTTCGCTGAAAAGGGCAAAATCATAATCGCAAACCTCTACCCGGCAAAGGAGGTCTCTAATGCTTCCACCCACAAGATAGCAATCCGAGCCGGATCGCTTTGAGACTTTATAAACAGCCTTCAATAAAGCAGAATTTCTTAAAATTTTTGGATTGTTCATAGCAGCAGGCATAGGGGAAGTATAGCTTGAATCTTGAAGGCTGGCAAATGGCGGGATGGAAAAAAGAAAGGGGAAAAAAATTTCCGCCCCCTAAATAATTACTCTGTAAGGCTGTCCAGGATATTATCTATATCTTCAAGGTCTTCTGTCTGCTTTATTTTCTCTTTAGATCGCGCTGCCTTCGCCTTGAATTCAGCCCTGGATTCATCATCAAGCCGGAGATCACGGGCTATATTATTCACAATAGACTCACTTATAAGATCGACCTTGAGAAGGTAGCCCTCGAAAAGAGCATTGTCGCACAATGTGTTTATAAGGCGCGGGATACCCCTGGACAGGCGGTAAACGTTATCCACAGCCTCTTTGCTAAACAACATCTTATTGGCACCGGCTGCGTGAAGCCTGTGTTTCATATATGCCTCTGTGGCCTCGGCACTGAGCGGACGGAGTATGTACTTGACTGCCACCCTCTGCTCAAGAGGTTCATCAAGACGCAGGTGTTCTTCTATCTCCATAAGACCGAAAAAGACAAAGGTTATAAGCTTGGCCTCAGGAACTTCCAGGTTTAAGAGACCTCTGAATTCCTCCATTATCTCACGTGTCTGAAGCATTTGTGCTTCATCCACAAGGACTACAGTCTTTTTCCCCTCATCATAGTTTTTCTTCAGAGCTTTGTATATTTCTCCAAGGAGAGCAATTTTTTCTGTCCCGGGATTTTCTACTCCCAGCAGAGTTGCTATCCTGCTTAGAAGCCAATCCGCCGTTATGGCCGAGTGAATAATTACAAGGAGAGACGCTTCATACTCTTCCTCCGGCAATTGATCGAGTATTCTTCTTGCAAGGGTAGTCTTGCCGGAACCTATATCCCCTACAACCAAGGCAAGACCCTTCATAGAATCTACAGCGTGCATCACTCGAACAAGCGCCTGAGAATGCTGAGCGCTGTTATAGTAGAATTTTGTAGATACAGGCGCGTTGGAAAAAGGTTCTTCCTTTAAACCGTAATAATCAACGAAACTCATACATACATCTCCTTAAATATAAGAAACCTTATCTTTAGGTTTTTTGCCCGAAGCAGAGAGGTCCTTCTCACTCACTGTTTCCATACCCTCAGGGCCGCTCTGCCCGCCGCCATCGCCAAAACCACCCAGTTCGGTAAAAATCACTTCTACTTCACGAAAAGTTTTATCCTCTGAATAGACCTTTGTGATAGCATCCCTGGCTTCATCTAGTTTACCCGCCGCGCGGCAGGCAAGCCCCAGTTCATAATTCAGGTTTATCTCCGCCGCATTCGGTATGCCATCCGTATCAAGCCCGGCCCTAAAATAACTTATGGCATCTTCGAACTCAGCCTTCTCCATATAGCAAAGACCCACCATGGAATAAGCATCGAAAACCTTTTTTTCATCTTTCATGGCTATCATAAACTCATTTATGGCATCATCGTACACACCCATCTCTTTATATGCAATGCCAAGATCATAGTGTGTTTGACCATCCTCATCAGCCACCTCATCAGCCATAAGCTCCTGAGATGAATCAATAAGAGAGTCAAAGCCCATCAACTCTCCATCACCACCTGCCGATGCATCCAGGTCAGAAGCAAGCTCAGATGTCAGATCAAAAAAGGCCTCAGCACCTTCGCTTTCAACTTCTTTTGTTTTAGCTTCAGCCTCCAGAGACTCTACATCACTCATTTTTTTAGCAGCAAGTGCATTTTCCGGGTCTATTTCCAGTATAGAGCCAAGTGCAAGTCTTGCCTTTTCAAAGAGCTCCTGCTGGAGGTAAAACTCTACTTCCTCCAGCTTCTCGTCGATATCGGCAACACTAATATGTTTAAGGTCTATAGCCTCAACTTTCTCTGTAAGGGGCTCTTCTTCAACAAGCTCTTCAAGCTCTATTACATCATCACCTGCTTCAAGCTCTATTACATCATCACCTGCTTCAAGCTCTATTACATCATCACCTGC
>JADFVX010000063.1 GCA_015222755.1 Pseudomonadota bacterium
ACTGAACACAGCCCTTTGAAAACCGGTTTCAATACTCATACCTACTGGAAAGTTTCCTTGATATTTACCTTTATGCATAGTAATATGCACAAAAACAATAGAAAAGGAGCTCTTGCAAATAGATGAAAAAACTAATAAAACTTTTTATATGCCTTCTTCTATGTGCCCCTCTTTACGGGTTTGAAAACCCTCTACCTGTGTCTCAGGAAGACAGTTCTCAAAAAAATCCATCTGTGGGACGTAGTGGGGTGGTAGTTTCCACCTTGCAGGCAGGAAGTTATACCTATATAGAGCTGGATCAGGGAGATAAAGTTGTTTGGATAGCCGGCCCGGCGACTTCGCTGAAAAAAGGAGACAAGATAAGAACCTCCACAGGGTCTGAAATGCATGATTTTTTTAGTAAAACTCTCAGGCGAAATTTCCCTGTGATATTTTTTGTTGGGCGGATAAGTACTGAAGAGACATCTGACCCACCCGCCAAGAAAAAAGAAGATGTTGCAGAAGAAGAAAAGGTTACGATAAAAAGGGCTGAAAAGGCACCTTCCCCTTCAGAAGGTGAGGTTGCTTCTGCTGTCGGCGTGTATACCCTTGCAGATGTATTTAACCAGAAAGTAAATCTCCAGGACAAGGAAATCAAGGTGCGCGGCAAGATTGTAAAATCGAGTGGGTTTATCCTTGGAAAACACTGGTACCATATTCAGGATGGGACAGACATGGGACCTCACAATGCGGATCTAGTAATGACAACAGACAAGGAAGTGGAATCAGGTGATGTTATTGAGGCAGTTGGCATACTAAAACTTAATCGTGATTTCGGTAGTGGTTATAAATATCCCATCATCCTGGAAAATGCGAAAGTAGTTATAATAAAACAAAACCAGGAGAGCCCCCCCAAACCGTAAAACAGGCCCCTTAAGGCCACTAGCGAATCGCCTATAATAGGGCTATGCTGATATTTCCTTCTATCAGCCTGAAACTTTCTCCTTTATTTCTGTAGAGGAATTTTTGATCTTTATAAGTGCCCCCGGGTATATTACGCCTTTTACCGTGACCTCCGCATTAGGTGTAGCGTAGCATTCCTGTTCCATTAAATGCAGCTCCTCTTTCATCTCTTAAATTCAAATCATAAGGGTAATTTTAAAAACATCTAATATAAAAGAAGGCTTCTGCCTTGCCACCCCTGAATCTTCTGCTATACTTTTTTAAAGAAAGGGAGGCATAAGGTGGATTCAGCCGTATCACAGGAAGAAAGGTTGCTGTTCGAAAAACTTAAAAGCATCCGAGAGCTAATAAGTCAAGTTCATCCTGAGGCCCGGCCAAAGGTGGACAAACTCTACATAAGAGAGATTCTCTATAATCACCTGTCACAAAAAAACTTGAGCCCTCAAGCGGCGGAATTTGATGCACTGGCCGATGATATTGAGGGCTACATCAACAGGAGTTTTGCTGCGTTTATAGCCCTCTTCAATAAATAAAAGCACCAAATCCTCAGCCCATTTTCCCCTTATAAATTTGAGATTCTCGCCTTTTTAAGCTATTCTTATTCTTTCACATCATACATGAATGACAGGAGTGGAGCACATGGAAATAAGAGCGCTTAGAAAAGACGTATTAAACCACAAAACCGATTGCCTTATTATTGGACGTTTTGAGGGCCGCGAAGGCACAGAGCTTGTAGAAGATATTAACAAGGCCCTTGGGGGCGTCTTATCCAATGCCATAAAAAGCGGTGATTTCAAGGGGGAATTGAACCAAATTGCAATGTTTTACAGTGCAGGCAATATCTCAGCAAAGCGCGTCCTTATGGTAGGACTTGGGAAAAAGAAAGAGTTTACGCTGGATAAATTGAGGCAGGCCTCCGGTACAGCAATGGGAGCACTTAAGCAAAAAAGAGCCTCATCCCTTTCCACCACATTGCCTCAATCCGTTAATGGCATCTTCAGCTGTGAAGAGGCTGGCCAGGTTATTGCGGAGGGAAGCCTGCTGGCTCAGTATGATTTTAGCGAGCATAAAACCAAAAAAAAGGAGAAGCCAAAACCGATAAAAACCCTAAACCTTGTTATGGCTCTTCGCCAAAAAGGCATTAAAGAGCTTGAAAAAGGCGCCCAAAAAGGCGCAAGAATTGCGGAAGCTGTCAGTGTGGCCCGCAATCTCATCTCTCAGCCTGCAAATGTCGCCACACCTTCTCATCTGGCGGCTATAGCGGCAGAACGTAGCAAGGAGCTTGGATTCAAGGCCACAGTCCTTGAAAAAAAGGACATGGAGAAACTTAAGATGGGGGCACTTCTAGGCGTTGCTCAAGGAAGTAGCGAACCACCGAAGTTTATAGTCTTGGAATACTTCAAAGGCAAAAAGGAGGCTAAGCCATTTGTAATTGTAGGCAAAGGCGTAACCTTTGACAGCGGGGGTATATCTATTAAACCATCCCCCGGGATGGAGGAGATGAAAACCGATATGTCGGGTGGCGCCGCCGCTATAGCCACGGTTATCGCGGCCGCCTCACTTAAGCTACCCCTGAATCTTGTTGCTCTAATACCCGCCACAGAGAACCTGCCAGGCAGCAAGGCTTATAAGCCTGGCGATATCCTTACTTCAATGTCGGGCCAGACTATCGAGGTGCTTAATACTGATGCCGAAGGTCGCCTGATAATGGCTGATGCCCTTACCTATGCCGAACGTTATGAACCCGAGGCAGTTATCGATATCGCAACACTTACCGGAGCCTGCGTAGTCGCACTAGGCAGCCACGCAACTGGACTTTTAGGAAACAATGAGGGACTGAAAAAACAGCTTCTTAAGGCAGGCGAGGAGACAGGTGAAAGACTCTGGGAACTTCCGCTTTGGGATTCCTATAAGGAGCAGATCAAAAGCGACGTTGCAGACATGAAGAACATAGGTGGCAAGGAGGCCGGAACCATTACAGCTGCCGCCCTGCTGGATAAATTTGCCACAAAATACCATTGGGCGCATCTGGATATCGCAGGAACTGCGTGGGACTCTAAAGGTGCGCCATACTCCCCAAAAGGGGCCGTCGGAGCGGGGGTTCGATTACTTGTGAGGTTTCTGGAAGACCGTCTGTCAGATTAGGCCTTTTGTTATAAAGGTGGTGCTTTTTTCACTTTTTTCATACTTCAGGGCCACAGTCTTGGCGTCGGCAGAATCTTTGTAGGGCCCGAGGCGCACCCTGTACCAGGTTCCTTTCCCTGGAATATCCGCCTTTACTATTACCACCTTGTAGCCCTTTGACTTAAGCCTGGCTGCCTGCCTGTCGGCATCCTCAGATTTTTGAAATGAGGCAACTTGCACAAAAAAAGCCTCTTCCTTTGCCGGGAGAGAAGTCTGCTTTGTAGGGGTAGGGGCAGGCACGTGGACTGGCTTGGCAACTGCCTTTGTTTTTACCTTTGACCTGTTTTCTTTTTCTGGAGAAGAACCCTTCTTTAACTCCTGTTCCAGTATCTCTTCTATAGTCTTTGCAGGTGCCGGCTTAGTTCCTGCCTCTACCTTTTTTTCTTTTTTATCTTCCACCAGAAGAGAAGGAGCCTTGATCTTTGCCCTGAGCTCACTCTCCGGCTTTACAGAGGCTTCTTTTTCAGCAGTCATTTTTGAACCGACCATAAGGCCTGCGGTAAAAACAAAGAGGCAAACGACTATAAAACCGGCAAAGACAAATATCATCTGCCTGTTATCCAGTTCAAAATAATGCCTTGCCTTTATTTTTTTCCTGTCTCTCATAGTACCTACATTTTTTCCGGGGCCTTGACCCCTAAAAGGCCGAGGGCGTTGCTCACAATGATTTTTGCCGCACAGACCAGATAAAGGCGCGCCTTGCTGAGCCGAAGGTCATCAACAAGTACACGGGTTTTATTATAGTAGCTGTGAAAGGCTATGGCAAGATCTTGCAGGAAAAATGCTATCCTGTGCGGCTCCATTGCAGAAGCACTGCCCTCAACGATCTCAGGGAAAGACACCAGGATCTTTATTATCTCAAGCTCCTCTTTTTCCCTGAGCAGTTCAAGGGCCACATCCTCCGGCGCAGGAGGCTCAATGCCTTCCTCCGCCGCGTTGCGGATTATGCTGCATATCCTTGCGTGCATATACTGAACGTAAAAAACAGGATTGTCGGAAGTTGCCTTCTTGGCCAGGTCCAGATCAAACTCGAAGTGGCTGTCGTAGCGACGCATCAAGAAAAAGTACCTTGCGGCATCGCTGCCGACCTCGTCGACAACCTCTTTTAAGGTCACAAAATTGCCGGAACGTTTAGACATAACAACGGGCTTGCCTTCACGTGTCAGGGATACCATCTGAACAAGAAGAACCTTGAACTTTTCCGGGTCAAAACCCATAGCCTCAATCGCCCCTCTTACGCGGGGTATATAGCCGTGATGATCTGCCCCCCAGACATCAATTATGTGATCATATTTTTTTTCCAGCTTCTCCTTGTGATAGGCGATGTCGGCAGCCAGGTATGTGAGAGTACCGTCATCCTTAACGACAACCCTATCCTTTTCATCACCGAAATCACTCGACCTGAACCAGGAAGCACCATCCTTATCGTAGATCAGGCCCTTATTCCTGAATTCTTCTATCGTATCGCCCACCTTACCTTCAGCATGCAGGCCCTGTTCGCTGGACCAGATATCGAAGTTTATTCCCCCGAAGTCTTTCAGGGTATCAGAAATCCTGCCAAGAAGTAAGCTCTGTGCCAGATCACCTGTCTTTGAAGTAAGTTCGTGGCCTGGGTCCAGGCAGTCTTCATGAGAAAGTCCCATAATCTCCGAAATGAGAGGGCCGTTCCCACTATCTGCAATCAACTTAGCTGCCACCTCTTTGATATATTCACCGTGGTAGCCCGACTCCGGGAATTCCACCTCTTTTACAAGGCCGGGATCTTTCGCCTCTCTTATCCTGTAATTGACGGAAATGCCAAGATTCCTTATCTGGCTACCGGCATCATTGACATAATATTCTCTTGTTACACTGTAACCGGCTGCCGCCATAACACGGGCCAGGGCATCACCTACAGCAGCTCCACGGCCATGCCCCACATGGAGAGGGCCTGTCGGATTGGCACTTACAAACTCAATATTTACAGTCTCTCCCCTGCCGAGAGCCCCTTGACCGTAGGCTTTCCCCCTTTTATTTATATCGATGAGCATGTTCCGCCAGTATTCATCAGACAGGGACATATTAATAAACCCGGGGCCGGCAATACCAACATTTTTAAATACCGCCCCATCCTTGCCCAGCTGATCTATGATCATGGCTGCAATCTCACGGGGGTTTTTCTTTAGCTGAGAGGCAAGCGTCATAGCGATATTTGTTGCATAATCACCATGGTCTTTGTTCCTGGGCTTCTCCAGAAAAACAGGGGGAAGGACGGCTTCTCCCGGGAAGATGTTTCTTACCGCCGCATCTAAGGTCTCAGTTATGGTTCTTTTCATAAGATAGCTTCCTGGGGGATAAATTCTGAATAATACTCAGGCGAATAAAGGGCTGCATGTTGCCGAAACAAACAGGCTTTAATATGTCAACGCTCAGACCTGAAAGAAGAGATAGAAAACACCTACTTGTTCATCATATCGAAAAAATCGCGGTTGCTCTTGGATTTTTTGAGCTTATCCATGAGAAACTCCATACTTTCAATCTGGCCCTGAGAGTGAAGGATCTTTCTAATTATCCAGATCTTGTTCAGGTCATCCTCATTTATGAGGAGTTCTTCCTTCCTCGTTCCCGACTTGTTTATATCTATCGCCGGGAATACGCGCTTCTCGACAAGCTTCCTGTCTAGATGGACCTCCATGTTGCCCGTACCTTTGAACTCCTCGAATATAACCTCATCCATCCTGCTGCCCGTATCGACAAGCGCCGTTGCGATAATTGTGAGGCTTCCGCCTTCCTCTATATTTCTGGCAGCACCGAAGAAGCGCTTAGGCCTTTGTAGTGCATTGGCATCAATACCACCTGAAAGCACCTTGCCGCTTGACGGTATAACGGTATTGAATGCCCTTGCCAGCCGGGTTATACTGTCGAGGAGGATCACAACATCCTTCTTATGCTCCACAAGGCGCTTTGCCTTTTCAATAACCATTTCGGCTACCTGAATATGCCTCTGTGGCGGCTCATCAAAGGTGGAACTTACAACCTCACCCTTAACGGAGCGCTCCATATCTGTAACCTCCTCGGGACGCTCATCGATTAGCAGTACAATAAGGTGCACCTCCGGGTGGTTGACTGTTATGCTGTTTGCGATACTCTGAAGGAACATCGTCTTTCCAGTCCTTGGAGGTGCTACAATAAGACCACGCTGGCCCTTACCAATGGGTGAAACAACATCCAGAATTCTGCCTGACAAATTTTTGGGATCTGTCTCCAGCTTCAGGTGCTCATTTGGATAAAGGGGGGTAAGATTGTCAAAAAGTATCTTCCCCTTGGCGGCTTCCGGTTTATCGTGATTTATAGTTTCTACCTTTAGAAGGGCAAAGTACCTTTCAGAATCTTTAGGAGATCTTATCTGTCCGGATATGGTATCGCCCTTACGCAGACCAAATCGCCTTATTTGTGAAGGAGAAATATATATATCATCAGGCCCCGGCAGGTAGTTATAGTCGGGTGACCTTAAAAACCCGAACCCATCTGGAAGTATCTCAAGCACCCCTTCGCTATAGATCTGGCCTTTTTTTGCCGTCTGGGCCTGGAGCATGGCAAAGATAAGATCCTGTTTCCTCATCCCTGATGCACCTTCGACCTTCAGCTCCTCGGCCATCTCTACGAGGTCACTTATTTTTTCTTCCTTTAATTCCTTAAGGTTCATACCTTCTCCTGACTTTAATTTATATTATCTTTATATTTTATGTTTATCAGATATCTTCCGTGTTCAAGGCCCATAAATAAAAAACATGGAAGAGTAATTGATTGCCCTCTGGCTATTTTTAAGGAAAGAATTAAAACGTATATATCTTACGCAATAATGCGGGGATTTTGGATGCCGTTAATTTTTGATAATAAAAAATTACAGAATTTGTATCGCAGAAATGCTTATTTTATTTTTAAAGACCCTTTTGGGTTCCTGGGAATGGTGTAAATCCGGCGAGGATTGTCTCAAATCGACTGTTACTGGACAAAAGTAATACATTTATAATCGCTTGTCAAGCCCCTCATTTAAAAAAATGAAAGTTAATTGCAAATCAACCTTACTCTGAAGCCCCGTCCCCATCAGGGGATAGGCGGGGAGCATCAATCAAGGACCAGCCCGACAAGAAAAGACTTGTAACTTGTCATAAGGCCGGATGCAAGCAAAAAGGAGAAGGCAAACAAGACAAGAGCAGCAAAGCCTATTGCCAGCTTCCTTATCAAGGGGTTTTTACCTGTCAGGTGGTCCAGGACCAGAGCAATCGCTGCACCCGAAAGAACAAATGCTGTTGAAAGCCCGACGGCGTAGCTTAGGAGCAGATAGTAGCCTTTCATGACATTCTCAGGTTTGCCGGCAAAGTTCATTATGTCCGACATGGCTGGTGTAATGCATGGTGAATAGGCTACTGCCAGAGATGCCCCAAGTAGTGCACCGGCAGGCAAATAGGCAATAGGGCGGACACGCCGTTTCTGGTAAATACCGCAGAGGACAAGGTAGAGCGCTAACAGACCAGTATAAATGGCAGCAACGGTCTTCAAGGCCTCCTTATTGTATAATAGATAACGGGAGATCCCAAAACGCGGTATCCCCATGAAGGCAAAAATAATGCTGAAGGTAATAAGATAAGCCAGGAAGACAAGCAATAGAGCTCTGATCGGGTTCTTTGAATGCCTTGCCTCAGTCAGGTAGAAGCCCGCTGCGAAGAAAAGAAAGAAAGGGGATATCTGCATGATGCAGAGCTGCCATGCCGAAAAGAAGGCGGAAAAACCTCCCCAGTAAGCAGCAATAAAACCTATGTCTCTAACTAGATCCATAAAACCAAGTCCTACAATATTTCATCAATCCAGGCAGATAGCTGGTCTTTTTCAACTATCTTTCCGTAGAAGGAGCTTATCACCTTCCCTTCGCTATCTATAAAAAAAGTGGTCGGCGGGGCGCTTACCCCGTAGAGCCTCGCAATACGCTCACCCTTGTCAAACCCGGCGGGGAACTCAAAACCCTTCTTCTCAACAAACTTGGTAAATTTTGACTTTGAATCCTGTATGCCCAGCATGAGGAACTCGACCCCTTTTGGCTGGTATTCCCCGTAAACCTCTTTAAACACGGGCGCACTTTCGTGGGAGCATGGGCACCATGACGCCATATAGATAAGAACCAGAGGTTTCCCCTTATATGTATCGAGGGTCACCTGGCCGCCGCTGATGAGGTCGAGCGTGAATTGCGGTGCAGGGGAGCCGGATTCCAAAGTAGGCGGCGCTCCCTTGGGTGAAGAGCAGCCACTTGCGCCTGCAATAAGAACAGCCGAGAGAAAGAAAGCAATGGGAAACAGCCCCATCTTTTTTACCATTCTTTTTATTTTCAATAAGATCATTGTTATACGCTCTCTTGAATCAGGGGCTTTCAGGTATGGGGAGCTTCCACTGGAAAAACCTCTCCTTCTGCCCCGGCAGGTCATTAAGAACCACCGTTATCGATGCCGCATCCCTACCCGCCTTATCGAATACGAGCAATCCCTCCCTGTGGTGGAAATCACTGCTGTCATAAACCACCTTCCACAATAAGGGGCTTATCTCCCTGCCACTGGAGGTTTTAAGTACAGCAAGCTTATCAAGGGGATAGACGTCCAGTTTATTCTGGTGCGTATTCAGGTAAACCTTGAAAAGGATGTACCCGGCAGCCCCGTAACCTTCCACCTTGCTGCTGCCGCCTACAACCTTGAAATACTCCACTGGAGTATAGATCAGGTCCACATATAGGTCGCTTTCTCCGAAATCGCTCCGCCAGAGATGTTTTTTCAGGTATCTGCCGCCTTGTTCTGAAAGGACGGTGGGGATATTGCTCCCGTAACGCTTTGCAAGGTAGGAGGTAATTAAACTGATCTCGTTTTTTGTAATCCTTGCCCCGTTTATGCCGCCCATCCTGTTTATGATATCTTCCCACTCCCTGGCGCTGTGGGCCGATCTTTCTACAACATCACGACTGTGGCACTTCCTCGTACATGCGCCTTTGTAAACCAGCTCTATCTCCCTGTCGTCGAGCTTACCCACCCCGGCATACCTGAATAAAGAGAGCTTAGCGGTCTGGGCAAGATACTCGGCCTTGCCCATCGGGCTCGTATCAACGAGGATGAGAAACAGCATGGAAGCCAGGCTTGCAAGGAAGCCTAAAAAAACGGCAAGGCTGACAAAAAATGTCTTCACCCCGACTCCTGCTCCGAGGTCTTTTTCTTTAACACTTTTCTGACTAGCAGATAAATGCCCAGGAAGACCGCACCCGCCCACAGGACTATAACAGCCCAGAACACCACCCATTCCATCGTGCCGAATGCACGGGTGTACTGGAAGAACTTGCCCTGCACCCTCTGTACAGGTGTTATCCTGCACGCATCCCCATATTTGGAGAGGAAGTCGTCTATTATCTCCTGCTTCCCCTTGCCTTTGCTGATTTTTTCCCCTATCTGGTTTTTCCAATCCAACCCGCAGCTCATGTTGCAGTCCTCCAGCACTAAAGGACACTCACAGGGACAGGCAAGTTCCCGCGCTACTTCGTTAACGGTAAGTGCAGATGCCGGGGAAAGGTAAAAGCTCAGCAAGGCCGTAGTTGACAATAATAACCTTAAAATGATCCTGCTCTTACACATTTCACACCTTTTTCTTGCGGAAGACAAACCAAAGCAGGACCAGGACAAGAGATAAGCCGGCAGCAGCCAAGATATAAAGTAGTTTTACGAAGTCTCCCCTTTCTTCATGAGGTGACCTTGACATCCCATCCTCTCCGCCGGACATGGACATTGGAGAGTATTTAATATTTACGGAAGGCCTCTTGTCATCCTTTCTATACTTAATTTTAAAGGGGATATCTGCTCCCTTTTTCGGCTTATTCATATAGTAACGGTAGTGCCTGAAGCCTTTTGCCTCCTCCAGCTTGTGAGCTTCCGGTGTGAGGACAAAGCCTTCAGCCCTTAGTGGCTCCTGTATGTCTATCTCCAGCTTCCTGATACGGTGGTTCGTCCTGACCTTATAAAGAAGGTCTCTGGCAGACCCATCTCCTTCAAAAGGATCGATGTGGAAACTGAGATAAAAATTCGGGTAGGGGAGTTTTAAGCGGATCTCTTCCATATCGCCGATATTTTCCTGTTTGAATAGCTGGCAGAAATGTTGCCCCTTCGGGGAAAGGCTGCACGCATCACTTATAATCGCGCCTTGGGGGAGAAAAAAAGATGTCTCCGCGGGGAAATTACCATCGTCTACAAATCTCCCGTCATAGATCACAAGGACGCCGGGATCGTCATACTCAGGCCATATAGCTACCCGCATTCTTCCTATCTCCATATCGGCTGCGGCGGCACAATTTGAAAAGACAAGGAGAAGGAGCAAAAGCCGTAAAATCAGCGTAATCAATCGATTTTTCATAGTGGACATTATCCCATATTGCCCTGCCGGCATCAAGTCAAATATAGGGACAGAAGGCCACTATATCTTTACTTTATCAAGGGTTTGTAGTACAATTCCGCCATGTTTAAGCTTAGCTCAAAAGGTTATTCCCTTAGAATACTTTGTGCAACCCTCAGCATTTTCATATTCCTCGTATCGGGCTGCAAGGAAGATTCAAAACAGGCCTTGAAAACCACTCCGGGAGCTGTATCCAAGGAAGAGAACAAACAGAAGGTCTTGAAGATTTTTGTAGATATAGATACGCAGAAAAAACTCCAGTCGTCAGCTGATCAAGGCTTCAAACCATGGAAAAACGATGCGGTAGAGGTTGCAAAAGAATGCATAATAGGCAAGGGGATCGGCGCACCGGGTGAATCTACGATATTGTCCGAGGATGACAGCAAGACTGTGGTACGCGTCGCTACAAAGAAGGAAGGCAGTTTCAATATCACCCTCAAACGCCTTGTCAGGCCCGGTGGCATATGGACAGCTACAGAGATAGAAAGAGCAGAGTAGAAGGACAATAATGTATAAAAAAATATTAGTTCCCCTTGATAGTTCCAAGTGTTCAAATGCTGCGATAGAACTCGCCCTTAAACTGGCCAAGCCTTTTGGCTCAAGTGTTACAGGCTCGCACGTTTATGCCGCCAAACTCCACGACGACAGGTTCAGACAGATGGAGTCCGGTCTTCCACCAAAGTATCAGGAAGAAAAAGAGCTCGAAAGGCAGAGGGACATACACGATGACCTTATAACAAAGGGGCTTGAGATCATTTCGGACTCCTATGCACAACATTTTGAGACCAAGGCCACCGAGGCAGGCGTTGCTTTCAGCAACAAATCCCTTGAGGGGAAAAACTATCTGGAGATAGTGAAGGATGTCGAGTCAAGCGACTACGACCTTGTCATAATCGGGGCGCTGGGGCTGGGTGCTGTCCGCAAAAGCCAGATAGGGAGTGTCTGTGAAAGGGTTATGAGGCGCATAGACAGGGACCTTATCATCGTAAGGGAAGAGGGTGCAAAGGGGAAATATGTAGTTGCAATAGACGGCAGTACCCACTCATTTGCCGCCCTGCTCTCCGCCATAGCACTTGCCGAGGCAGACAATGCCGAAGTGGAGGCAATAGCCGCCTTCGATCCCGATTATCATTACACCGCCTTTAAGAGTATAGAGAATGTCCTCTCGGAAGAGGCGGGAAAGATATTCAAGTTCAAGGAGCAGGAAAAACTCCACGAGGAAATAATCGACAAGGGCCTTGCCAAGATTTACCAGGGACACCTGGAAACTGCCGCTGAGATGGCAAAAGAGAAGGGCGTGGAAATAAAAACTACCCTGCTTTCTGGCAAACCCTTCGAGGAGATCCTCAAATATGTAGAAAAGGAAGCGCCGGCACTCCTGCTTATGGGAAGAATAGGCTTCCATGCGGCGCCAGGCCTTGATATCGGAAGCAACACGGAAAACTGTGTCAGGGCAGCAAAGTGCAACGTCATGGTGGTAAGCAGGGAAATCAATCCACCTCAAAAAGAGGCCACCCCGGATGAGGGCCTTCCATGGGCAGATGAGGCTGAAGAGCTGTTAAACCGAATACCTAAAATGGCCAGGGGCATGGTCAGGAAAATGGTCGGGGAGTTTGCCCTGAAAAAGGGCTGCACCGAAGTTACAGGCGACATTATGAGAGAGGCAAGGGCAAAGATGATGTAACTGCCATCTTGCCCCTACGGCAATCAAGGCAGTCTACATCCAGAGAAAATTCATGGAAGAAGAAATACAAGAAAAAAAGGGCATAGCCATAAAGGTTTTTGGCGTCTCGCTCTTTCTCATCGGCTCCCTGAATACGATGCTCTGCTGGAGGGGCGGCCTGTCAGCGAATACCTTTGGTCCGAGTGTCATGATTGCCGGTATAGCCTTGTTCATGATAGGTACAGTGCGCGGACAAAACAACTGAGCTCTCAAGGTTTTCAGCAAGCCCCCTACCCTCTCTTTCCAGGACAATTAAATTTGATAATGATGTGCTGAAAAAAGAGGGGGAGAGTTGCCTCTCCCCCTTACAACTATTCTCTCACTGCTGCTAGTTTTTCATCTTCGACTATTATCTGATCTGCGATCTTCTCAAGGGTGCCTTTACCCACCCCCTTGACTTTCTTGATGTCGGCAATCTCCTTGAACGTACCAACATCTTCCCTGTATGCCACAATTCTCTTGGCAATAGTTTTGCCTATTCCCTTAAGTTTTTGCAGCTCCTTTACTGTTGCAGTGTTGATATTTACCTTTCCCTCTTCTGCCAAACTCTGCGAAACAGAAGAAAACAGAAAAGCTGCAATACCTACAAGTACAAACAGACCCAGGTGTTTCTTTGCTCTTAACATTACATCTCACCCCCCCTTTTTTTGGCTTTTTTCCCCTTTTATAAACCCACCGAAAAACCAGAAAAATAAACATAAATTAAGTAAACCACAAAGATATTAGAAATGCGCGACAGATATTGCCTAATTTGCGACACATATTGCTATATTGCGTTTTTTCTAGGGATTATGAAGGTAATTGTGTCGGACTTAACTACTATGGGCACTAAAAGTCACTCTATTTTACATAAGCATTTCACCCTGCAGTCATTGCGGGCCCACCCTACGCGGCTTCCACTATTAAAACAAAAAAGGCCCGCCTTCGATACATCGAAAGCGGGCCTTTCATAGAAATAATTTATTACTCGCAGGGGAAGCCTACCAGGTAGTAACTTCTCCTTTTTTAACACGAATGCTTTTGAAAAGCCATTCGCTTATCTTTATCTCATCTTTCCTTTTGATCCCCTTAACAACATCATAGCCGTTTATGAAATTGGATGTAAAGACAGCCGTTTTCAATTTGCCGGATCCAAGGTCGGGGGCCTTCTCCTTCGAAGCATAAGTGACCTTGATCTCAGCTACGGCAATCTTCCTGTCCTTGAACCTTGCCGTCCCCTGTTCCTTATCATCCTCAACAGCTACCTTTACAGTAAAAGTAGCGTCAGAGGGGAAGAGGAACTTCTCCGACCATAGGCGGGAATCAGCTTCAGCCTCGGCAAACATGGCCTTATACTTTTCAAAGTTCTTCTTAAGAGCAGCTTCCCTCGTTTCTTCCGCCCCTCTGTATATGAGGGCCACCTTTTTCTGTGTAGTTGCATTCAGTTCATAGAGGGTTGCAAAGTCACCGCCCTGCAATGCCCCCAGGTACTGCTCCACCGCCTTTTTAGCGCCGCCAGAACCGCCCGAGCAGGCTGAGAGAAAAACAAGTGCCGTCAAAGACCATAACAGGCTTTTTCTATTTATCAACTTCATATTGTAAATCCTCCATTTTGTAGATCTCTACCATATTTCATTAGGAAAATACCAGTGCTTCATCATCCAGTCATTGTCTTCCAGAACGGGGTTCTTTGTTCTGTCCTTGAATGTCGGCGGCGGGTCGCCCATCCTCATCCCCTGGTATGGATTATGGCAGGAATTGCAGCCCAGTGTAGGTGAGCTATACTGAGTAACAAGAAAGAGTCCTGAAAAGCACAGGGTAATAAAGGTCACAAGAACGAAAGATACGATTTTTCTCCGGGCAGAGGTATTGTTGAGATTGTGCCAGAACCTGAGCCAGGCATTGCTGTGGTGCCTCTCGTGAGGGGCATCAGATGGGGTTTCCTCTTTCTTGCTCTTCAAATAGTATGGCATAAAGGCAAGGCCAAAAAAGATCAGAAGAGGCAGACCTATGGATAGGACCGGGATCATTGCCCCTTTGGCTACCATTATCGGATAAAGAACCAGCAGGACGTACCATTCCGGGGAAGGTACCCACTCCCCTTCCAGCGGCATAGGCGGCATCACTTCGGCATCAGAAGGGATGGGCAACACATCAGCCAATACAAAGAGCAGGATTAATAAGGGAAGCGTAATGATAGAGTGCCTGAAAATGTAGTTGAATATCCCTCTTTGACGCATCTTCCTGAAGATATGATAATCGAGAAGGACGATAAATATAAGCGGCAGGAGAACAACATGAACCACGTAGTACCTGGGGATAGTAAAGGAGTCCAGGAA
>JADFVX010000064.1 GCA_015222755.1 Pseudomonadota bacterium
ATGCTTCCCTATTGTGACAAGGTCCTGAAGATTGTTGACGGAAAGATAGAGATGACGGCAAGTCCTGAAGGCGGGATTATATAGCAGATTGCGGGGCGGCTGGAAATTGAACTTGCATATTTCAGAGTTAATCCAATTGCCAATAATGCTTAAAAGAGCATTTCAGCGTAGAGATCGCGGAAAAGTGGGAATTTGAACTAAAAAATAACCAAAGATAAGGAACTTAAAAATCCAGTAAACGTCTATATCGTTCTATTAAAAAGTGATGCTCCCCGCCTACAAGGCGGGGCATCCGAGTAAGGATGATTTACAATTTTTATAGCTGCCATTCACCCCCGCTTACAAAGCGGGGCACCCTGACAGCTCCTCGTGGAGAGGATTTCAAAAAAATAAAAAAGTGAACGGGAGAATAAAGATGAAAAAGAGTGTATGTACCATTGCAATGATTGGATTACTAAGCGCAAGCGGGCAGGTTCTGGCGGCAGAAGGCTCTCAACCCGGCGACAACGCCGTCCAGGTGGAGATGAGGCTTCTGGACAAGGCGTTCAAAAATGCCGTCGATGGTCTTCTTCTGAATATGCCGGAGATCATAGAGGGACCTTTCCATAAGGTCCACAAAGCGAAGATGAATACCGAAAAGGCGATAAAAAAAGGGGCAATCAAGCTGCCGAAAAACAGCGACAAGCTTAATGAATTTGTCGAGCTGGACGAGGCCTTTCATGAAAAGCTGGTCGGTCTTCTAAAGGCATCTCGGAAAAAGGATATGAACGCAGTCAAAAACTCTATACATGAAATTATGGACGGATGTGTCCAGTGTCATAATAAATTTAAAAACTAATATAAGGAGATTGAGATGAAAAAAAGATTGCAGATAAGTTTATTGATTTTAGTGATTGCAGCAGGAGTTGCCCATGCAGAGGAAGAATCGATTTCACCTCATATGATGGAGATGATGAAGAAAATGGGGGGGGCGAAACCGGATGAGCGGACAGAGTTGAATATCCCGGCACCGATGAAGGTAATGCAGAAGCGGATGATGCGTAAACATCTGGATACTATCAGTGAAATTACGGCCGCACTGGCCGCAAATGAGCTTGAGCAAGCGGCAAAAGTAGCCAGAGAGAGGCTTGGCTGGTCACCGGCAGAAGAAAAAAGGTGTAGCATGGTGGAAAAGATGACCGGTGAGGCCGGGTTTACAAGCTTCGGCATGGCGGTCCATAAAAAGGCAGACGAGTTGGCAGATGCGGCTCAAAAGGGAGACCGAGACAAGGCGATGGGCCTACTGTCGGAGCTTATCAATAATTGCAACAACTGCCACAAAACCTTCAGACATTAAAAAAGGAGTACGACATGAAAAAAAATGGGACTTTATTTTTGGCTGTTACTGGAATAATTTTGTTCGGATCAATTAATCTGCATGCTGGGGAATTTTCAGATTATTCCAACGAGGAACTTATACAGAAGAGAAGCGATATGCAGGGAATGAATGAAGAGGATCGCAAAATTTTTCGTGAGGAAATGCAAAAGCGGATGGGAGATATGAACAAAGAGGATCGCCGCCAATTTTTGAAAGAAATGGGTGCCAATGTAAGTCGTCCTGAGCAAGCTACAGACCGAGACTCTGCTGAATCAACTAAACGTAGAGAGAGGAGTAGAAATTATGATGAAGAACAAAAAGAAACAATGAAGAGTGAAAGAGGCTCCAAAAGTGGAAAGCGAGATGGTTCCGGCAAGAGTGGCGGTGGTATGAGCGGCCGCAGAGGTAGTGGGGGGCGGTGATTTTAATCCTTAATCATGCAAAATCAGTTTTTGTGCTGTCGGGAGTTTCCTCCCGGCAGCAAGCAAATTGCCAGCATATTAGTGCTAGGAGCTAACTCCTGCCAACACACACTAAATCGACAAATGGCAGAAAAGACATTGCGGTGAAAAATGGGGGGGCATTAGCCTCCCATACCACGAGCTTATTGAATCATATGCTTCAAATGGAACTGGAGAGTAAAATGAATAAGCAAGCTTATATGCAGCTGAAAATCTTAATTAAAGTATTAATTGCTCTATGCATAGTAACAATATCAGGAACCTTTGCATATGCTAATATCCAAACTCAAGGGTCTCCAGCGGGTATTGTTGTACCTCCGGAGGTTAATTCAAACTCTCTTTACTCCAGCAATAATAGAGAGTCAAAGCTCTCGGAACAAGGCATGTCTGGATTTGTCACACTTGATTCCAGTCAGACCTCAGAAAACAATTTAAAATATGCCGAAGCCTTTAATGACCGGGGGATTGTCTACGCAGAAAAAAAACAATTTAATCTGGCAATCTCTGAGTTCAACAAAGCACTAGAAGCTCACCCTGCCTATGCCACTGCCTACAATAACCGGGGTATTACATATGCAAAAACGAGGCAATTTGATTATGCAATTTCGGATTTCAATAAAGCACTAGAAATTCGCCCTATCCATGCTGATGCCTACAAAAACCGTGGTACTGCCTACGCAGAAAAGGGGGAATTTGATTACGCCATCAGAGATTTTAGCAAAGCCGTAATACTTAAACCGGAATTTGCAGACGCCTACTTTGGCCGGGGTCTTGCCAATGCAGCAATAGGACAACTAGATTATGCAATTCTGGACTTTAATCAGGTAATAGAGATTGCACCGACACATACTAAAGCTTATGTAAGCCGTGGAATTTTGCAAGTGCGCTTGAGTCAGACAAGTAAGGCTTGTTCAGACTGGGAAGGTGCTTGTAAATATGGGGACTGCTATTTTATCAAGAAAGCAAAAAAAGATGATCTTTGCGAATAGAATGTTAATCGCCACTGCATAGGTTAATGGTCATCGGGTAAAGGAAAGGTCCAGAAATATGATAAAAATAGGGAGTGCTATATGAAAAGGAATGTGGCTCTATTTCTGGCTGTTGCTGGAATTATTCTGTCTGGATCGGTCGATCTACAGGCCGGGGAGTTTTCAGGTTATTCCAACGATGAGTTGATACAGAGACAAAGCGAGCGACAAAATATGAACGAAGAGGGGCGTAAAGCCTTTCGTGAGGAAGTCCAGAGGCGGATGAAAGAGATGAGCGAGAAAGAACGCCTCCAATTTCTGAAGGAGATGGGTGTTGATGTAAGTCGTCCTGAAAAGGGTAAAGGTTCAGATCGGGTCTCTGCCAGATCGACTGAACTTGATAAGGTCATGGGCGATTTGAAGGGACGTCTCAGCTTGGCCGAGAACCAAACGCTGGAAGTTCGCAAAATTATTAAAGCTTACCTCGATAAAAAGCAAACCCTCATGGAGGAAGCCAAGGGACAGGACCAATCGGCCAAGAGGAAACTCAGGAGTGAGATGCAAAAGCTTCGAGAGGACACTGAAAAACGCCTTGCAAAGACACTGACCTCTGAGCAGTTAGAGAAGTATAGAAAGTATGAGGAAGAACAAAGGGAAACAATGAAAAGCGAAAGGGGTTCCAAAGGTGGAACCCGCAGCGGTGCTGGTAAGGGTGGACATGGTGGTGGTATGGGTAGGCGAGGCGGCGGAATGGGCTGGTAAACAAAACGGCCATTTCTCTTTGTTGTGATGCTCCCCGCCTACAAGGCGTGGCATCCGAGTAAGGTTGATTTACAATTTTAGCTTCGCAGAATCGCATAAGGAAGGATTTCTTTAAAATCTTGATTTTATAGCGGCCCTTCTCCCGCTTACAAAGCGGGGCATGCTGGCAGCCCCTCGTCAAGCTAACTCTTCCAGCTCCTTCTCCATCTCCTGACGCCGGAAAAAGGAGGTGTATTCCCCCCCTTTTTTAAGTAGTTCCGAGTGAGTGCCCACCTCTACGATCTTCCCTTCCTTTATAAAGGCTATCCTGCCACAATTCATCACCGTAGAGGCCCTGTGAGATACTATTATACAGGTCTTTTTCTCCACAAACTTTCCCTGAAGGGATGAGAGTATCTTTTCCTCCGTGGCAGTATCGAGACTGGAAAAAGAATCATCCAGTATCAGTATTCCTGGATTACCGACGAGGGCGCGTGCAAGTGCTGTCCTTTGCCGCTGACCTCCAGAAAGGGTGAGCCCTTTTTCTCCTACTATGGTATCGAACTTATCAGGGAAGGCAAGCACATCATCGTAGAGGCTGGCCTCATGTGCAGCTTCCTCCATTGCCTGGGAGTCGCCCTGACCGCCGAAAAGTATGTTTTCGGCAATGGTGGCGGAAAAAAGATGACTGTCCTGCGGGACATACCCTATCTGACGCCTGAGCACTGCCAGCGGTATATCACAGATGTCCTTATCGTCTATAAAAAGCTCACCTCGCTCGACTTCATAAAGCCTGGGAATCAGGTTAAGCAGAGTACTCTTGCCAGAACCAGTAGGGCCCACGAGGGCAAAGCGCTCACCTGCTGCTATTGTCAGGTCTATTCCCCCTAGTATTTCCTGAGACTCAGTGCCCCTTGACGGGTCTTTATAGGCGAAAGTAAGACCCCTGAATTCGATCTTGCCGGCGAATGCGGCTTCTTCAACGCCGTCTGACTTAACATCGACAATAGTGGGGCTGTAGTCGAGTATGGTATTTACGCGGTCCAGTGCTGAGAGTCCGCGCTGGATGACCGTAATTATCCATCCAAGACCAACGGTGGGCCAGATAAGTATGGCTGCATAAGCCGTAAAGGCGACAAAGTCGCCCAGGCCGATACGGCCTGAAACAACGCCCTCTCCCCCCTTCCACAGGATTATAAGAGTTGTAAGGGAGCCGAGGGCCGTCATGATGGTAAACATAACGGCTCTCAGCCTTGCAAATCGGATGTTTTTCTCCCGGTAATCGCTGTTCAGGCCGTCAAAGACGGCCTCCTCCCGACCCTCCATGGCAAAGGCCTTGACGACAGAGATGCCACTAAGGTTTTCCTGTACCTTAGAGCTTATTTTGCCAAACTGCTCCTGTACCTCCTGAGAGCGTTTGTACATTGAACGTGTAAGAAAACGGCTTATGACTATTATGACGGGGTAGGGCAGGAGCGCATAGAAGCATAAGATGGGGTCCAGAAAAAACATTGCAGGTATTATGACAAGGTAGACAATACAGCTGTTGGTGACTTGCAGAAAGCCAGGCCCCATAAGCATCCTCACTGCGCTTATATCGTTTGTGGCCCTCGAAATCAGGTCGCCTGTTTTAAGATTATCAAAGTAGGATGGGTTCAGCCTTTGCAGGTGTGAAAAAAACTCGCCTCTAAGATCATATTCCACACGGCGCCCAATGGAATATACCACTGTCCGTGACGTTACCCGAGTCACTCCCTGTAGCAGAGCAATACCTGCAATAAGGCCGCAAAAAAGAAAAACATCATCAGATCGGCCATATTCGAGGGATTCTATAGCCCTTTTCACAAGCCAGGGAATGAGGGTGGTGAGGGCAATAGTGGCAACTATGAAGAAAAAACCTGTCAAAAAATGCCAGCGGCACCGCGAAAGTACTGTCTTTAGATGGCGAAAACGGGGCTGTTGTGATTTAGCGGAAGGCACGCTTAGCTAAGAACTATAGTCCCTGACGGAAGAAATCGCCCGGTTCCGGGGCCACTTCTGTTGCAAACTGGGTGGGCTGGGTTCCTTCTTTAAAGGATTCGAAAAATACGTCCTCCTGCTGGGAGGGCGGAGCAAGCAGGCCTGTCTTGGTATCGATGCGGGAGAAGGTTATCTCTGGAGGAACGGGAAAATCCTCCACAGGTTTACCCTCATAGGCCTGCTGCATAAAATCAACAAAGATAGGGGCTGCAGCACCAGAACCTGTCTCATATTTTCCAAGAGGTGCCTCCTGATCGAAGCCTACCCATGAACCGGCAGCGAGGTCAGGGGTGAAGCCTATAAACCAGGCATCGAAGAGATCATTAGTCGTCCCTGTCTTGCCGCCAACCGGCCGCTTGAGCGCCTTTGCACGCCACCCTGTGCCATGCTCGACAACACTTTTAAGAATGCTGGACATAAGATAAGCCGTCTGCGGACTGATCGCATGGCCTGGTGGAATATTCCGGAGGCCCGGAGGCGTCTTGTCCTCTTCAGGGGCAGTATCCTCTCCTGCCTGTGCAGTCTCAGGCGTTCCTTCAATTACAGGTGCAGGCAAACCAGGAAGCTCTTGCGGCGCATGTTCTTCCAGTATATTCCCCTCCCTGTCCATGATCTTTGTTATGAACACAGGCTTGTTATGTTTCCCCGAGGCGGCAAATATGCCATAGGCCGAGACTATCTCCTGAAGGGAAAGCCCTGATGAGCCCAGGGCAATGGAAAAGTCCCGGTTCAGATGGCTGGTAATGCCCATGCGACGGGCATAGTCGATGACATAGTCGATGCCGAGTGTCTGCATTATCTTGATAGTAACGACGTTTCTTGACTTTGTCAGTGCAGTCCTCAGCGTAGTAGGGCCATAGAACTTGTCCTCATAGTTCTTCGGTTTCCATGTGAAATCATCCTCGTCACCCTTGTAGATTATGGGAGAGTCCATAATAATGCTTGCCGGGGTGAAGCCGTTATCCAGTGCGGCAGCATAAACAATCGGCTTGAAGGCAGAGCCCGGCTGGCGCCTGGACTGAACTGCACGGTTAAACTTGCTCTTTGCAAAATCAAAGCCGCCTACCATGGCCCTAACGTAGCCATTCCTGGGGTCTATGGCCATTGTCGCTGCCTGTACCAGCGGTTCCTGGTAAAGAGAGAGATCGAGGAGGTCCCCTTTTTTCAAGCTTCCCTTGACTTTTACCTTTACAAGGTCGCCAGGGGCAAAGACTTCCGCAGGGTCTTTGACGCTTACCTCAAAGGAAGCTATTTCAGGGTCGGGCTTTCTTGCCCACCGGATGTCTTTCAGCGGAATACGTCCAAGCGTTTTTTCACCGAGCATTACTTCCGTATAGAGTTTTTCACTGTTGACCTCTACAATGATCCCCTCATAGATTTCGCCCTCTTTAACGGGGGCCTTTTCCAGTTTTTTCTGAAGCGCCTCTAGCACCCCGGCCCTTTCAGGTTCTTCTATGTGCCTGACTGGCCCACGATATCCCTGCCTTCTGTCAAGGGCAAGAAGCCCTTTCTTAAGAGCGGCCTGGGCCTTTTTCTGCATATCAACATTGACGGTCGTTTGCACAATCAGGCCATCCTTATACAGCCTGTCAGCACCATAATGGCTTTCCAGGTATCGCCTTATATGCTCGGTGAAGTAAGGTGCAATCTCCGTATTTATATTGCTAAGGGGAAATACCTCTATGGGCGTGTTCATAGCGTCAGTGGATTCGACAATGTTTATATAGCCCTCATCTGTCATGCGCTTAAGCACGTAGTGTTGCCTCTCTCTGGCCATATCGGGATTGGTGGCGGGAGAGTATTTGCTGGGGGCCTGTGGAAGCCCTGCCAGAATGGCCATCTCGGCAATAGTCAGTTCATCCACGTTTTTGTGAAAATAGCTCTGTGCCGCTGCTTGCACACCATAGGCACCATGGCCCAGGTAGATCTGGTTAAGATAAAGGTAGAGTATCTCATTTTTTGAAAAGTTTTTTTCTATCCGGTAGGCAAGCACAGCCTCTTTGAACTTTCTCGTATAGGTCCTTTCCGATGAGAGAAGTGACTTTCCCACCTGCTGTGTTATGGTACTCCCTCCCTGTACTACACCGCCTGCCTTGATATTCTTTATAAAGGCTCTGAATATACTGAAAAAATCCAGCCCTTCATGTTCAAAAAAACGGTCATCTTCGGCGGACACAAAGGCCTGGATGAGTAGGGCCGGTACTTTGGAGATGGGGATGACCTCCCTTCTTTCTGTGGCAAACTCGCCTATTTGGATGCCTTCATCGGAGTAGACCTTGGTAATTATATTTGGTCGGTAGTCTGCAATGCTGTCTACAGGTGGGAGATCCCTGGTCATATAGTAGTAAAGACCTGCTCCTGAAAGCATAGAAATAAGAATTAGGAGAAACATTAAGCGAAGAAGAAAAGTCTTAAACCTTTTTCGACCGTCTGACTTAAAACTTCTTTTCTTGATAGCGATAGATTGATTCATGGCAGTTAGGACTCCGGCCCCAAATAGGACAAATGAGGTAAATTAACAGATGTAATGGCCTTAAATCAAGGTAATTTAAAACAAAAGAGGCTGTAAGCATAAAGGGCAATAAGATGTTTTCTCTTTTAAAAAGAGTGGAACTATGGTATTTTCCCAAACTGTTTCTTAGGCTTAAAAAGGTTCTATTCATGGGTAAGAAAATAGCAATAGCCAACCAGAAGGGGGGCGTTGGAAAGACAACAACCGCCGTCAACCTTGCTGCCTCTCTTGCTGTTGCAGAGAAAAAGACCCTGCTTGTCGATATTGATCCGCAGGGTAATGCCTGTAGCGGCACTGGTATCGACAAGGAAAGTCTTGAGTCCACCCTCTACGATGTCATAATCGGCGATACACCTATTAAAGAGATAATTAAAAAGACGGAGCTTTCCCACCTTGATATCGCCCCGTCAAATGCCGATCTGGCAGGAGCGGAAGTGGAACTTGTGGGGGCCTTCGCCCGAGAAGGCAAACTCAAGGCCGCCCTCGAAGAGATCTCGGACGAGTACGATTATATAGTGATAGACTGTCCCCCCTCACTGGGCCTTCTAACGGTAAACTCCCTGACTGCATCGGATTCAGTGCTTATACCCCTGCAATGTGAGTTTTATGCTATGGAAGGGCTTAGCCAGCTTGTCCGCACTGTAGATCTGATAAAGCAACACCTGAATCCGGAGCTATATATAGAAGGTATATTGCTGACCATGTTTGATAAGCGGAACAATATCTCACATCAGGTAGCCCAGGATGTAAAGGAGCACTTCGAGGGGAAGGTTTTTAAAGCGATGATTCCAAGAAACGTCAAGTTAAGCGAGAGTCCAAGCTTCGGCAAGCCTGTGCTGCTATACGATATAGGCTGTACAGGTGCTTCCAGCTATCTGGATCTTGCAAAAGAGATAATGTACAGGAGAGATTGATGGCAGGGGGAAAAAAGAGAAGGGCTCTTGGAAAAGGGCTTGGGGCACTTTTACCGACAGGCGACGCTGCTGTATCGATTTCGGGGAAACGTGTATTTATGCAATGTCCCATAGAAAAGATCACCCCAAACCCTTACCAGCCAAGGAAGATTTTTGATGAGACGGCCCTTGCTGAGCTTGTAAGCTCAGTCAAGGAGAAGGGAGTGTTGCAGCCGCTTATAGTCCGCAGTGCCGGAAATGATTCCTTTGAACTTATAGCGGGTGAAAGGCGCTGGCGGGCGGCACAAAAGGCAGGCCTGAAAGAGGTTCCTGTTGTTATAAAAGATGTTTCAGACCGCGAAAGCCTTGAAATAGCCATAATTGAAAATATCCAGCGTGCGGAACTAAACCCCGTTGAAGAGGCTGAAGGGTATAAACGTCTTATGGATGAATTTTCCTATACACAGGAAGAGCTTGCCGGAAAGGTCGGTAAGGAAAGGGCCACCGTAAGCAATCACCTGCGCATCCTTAAACTGCCTGAAGAGGTCAAAAAAGATATCGCCGATGGACTGCTGGCTCTGGGACATGCCAAGGCCCTGCTGGGTCTTGAAGGAAATGTTGAAATAATTGAGGCAAAAAATGCGGTTATCAAAAAGGGGATGTCTGTCCGTGAGACAGAGGCGCTTGTAAAAAGGACAAGGCAGGGAGGCCGGAAGAAAAAAACTACGGCGACGCCTGATAACGATCTTGCAGGTCTCGAAGAGCGCCTGAAAAGACATTTCGGGACTAAGGTTCGTATAGCAAGGTCAGGGGAAAAAGGTAAAGTGGAGATAAATTTTTATTCAAATGAGGAACTTGACCGTCTGATTGAAATTATTGGGGCATAATTCAACAAAGGGAGAAAAATTATGGCGAAAAAAGATGCGGTAAGCATAGAGACCGGTGAAATCAATGCATTTTTGGGCAAGGGCTCAGAGTTCAATGGAAAGCTGGCCTTTGAAGGTACAGTAAGACTTGATGGCAAGTTTTCCGGGGAGATATTCAGCCCGGGCATACTGATAATAGGGGAAAGCGCTATAATAAAGGCTGATATCCATGTAAATACAATGATCCTGAGTGGAGAGTTGACAGGAAACATAGATGCAAAATCCAGGGTTGAGATACATGCACCGGGGAAGGTATACGGTAATATAGCCTCACCTGTACTGGTCATAGATGAAGGTGTTATATTCGAGGGAAGCTGTACCATGAAGTCTTCTGAAGACAAAAAAGTATCAGTCCTTGAGAGAAAGGAAGAGGAAAGGGCATAATAGTCTTAGTAGCCAGTGCCTGAGATCAGAAAAAACATCTTCTCCCTGAAAAGGGAAACGGAGAATATACTCGCCGAAGTAGCAGGGGCTCCCTACACCTATGACAGTGTAGAGCAGGGGGCCTCGAAACTTATAGGGCTGGGAGAAGGAGCCCTTCCCTTTGTAGTGAAATACCTTGAAGGCACCGGGGACTCCTCTACCACAGAAAAGCTCCTGCATCTCATAGAGCTTCTTAACGACCATAGTTATACAGACATTCTACGCCGTTTTCTTTACAGGCGTCCCGCCTCCCAGGATATAAAGCTTGAATACCTGGCAACACTGAAAAGCTACGAGACTCTTCACAATAGCGACCTTCAGCATTTTTTTGAAAATACGGAAACCACCTTTTTTGCCTGGGTGGAAAGGTCCTCGTCGACTACCATGACAGGGAGTTCAGGGCCATCTCTCTGCTGGAAGAATTCCTTACAGGAGGGGAGGGGAAGGCAGGCCTTTTAAAGACCTTAGTTGAAAGATCCGGGAAGAAAGCCATACCTCTGCTGTCAGATCTTGCATATAGCGACAATAAAGAAGTGGCCAATGCATCCATAACTGAACTCGGGAGAATGGGCGCTCCTGCGGCAATCGCAGAGCTAAAGGAAATATGTGCATATTCATGGCACGGTGAATCGGCAAATCAGGCCCAAAGGGCACTTCGCAGGCGTGCTTTTTCAGGGATTGATGATTCGAATATAGCTGCCGGCCCACCTTCAGACCTTTCTCCAGAGCGCTGCGAGGTCTTTATCAGCCCCGTGGACAGTCAGGGAGATGCTACACTTTGCCTTATTGTGGAAGGAAAGGATGAAAGGTCAGAAGCCCTTTGTATAACATACAATGATGAGGTGGGTATTATAGATGCCTATGGATCAAGGCGGATCAAAAAAAAGGAAATATTACAGATGATTGATGAGATTAAGACTGAAGAGGCGGCCTTTGTTCAGGTAGATTCAGACTACTTCCTTCAGCTTCTCAACAATGCGCTCTCTCTCAACGAAAAGTATGATTTTCCACTCCCGCTGGAGCTTTGTTACCGCAAGGATATGCTTAAGGGCCACCTTGCTCCAAGCCCGTTTACACCCGGCTTCCGCCTATCCCTGCTCCGCAGAATAAGGAAGGACTCTTCGCTACTAAAAAGAGGGGCCGAGATTCTTGAGAAAGACGCCTTTGCAGAGTGGCCCCTGTCTTCTTACTCCTCCTTTGACTATGCAGAACAGTGGATTTATACTAAAGTGGGAAGGCCCCTTTCCCTAATGGACAATGCCTGCATCAAGCAGTTTAGCCTTGAGGTATTACTACCGAATAAAGGATTGATAAGTAAAAGGCTCACATTTGCAGCGTATTTCCTTGAAAAAATGGGAGATATTGACGGCGTAGAGCTGAGTCTTGCATCTGCACTTGAGTTGCACTCAAAGAGGGGCAGACAATTTATAGAAATACCCTTCATAAAGGAACTTGCCAAAAAGAGCATTGAATACTGCGCCACACAAATAAGCGAGGGCAGTGACCCTAGAGAATACTATGAAGACATCGACTAAAAAGGCTAAAATCCTGGACCTAAATATTGGACTACCCTACATAACTTCACTTGAAGAAAGGGTTTTAAGTGGCGGGGTTGTCAGCGAGGATGAAGCGCTTTCTCTTATAAGGCTGGAGGGAGAAGATATCTATAACCTTATGGCCTCTGCCAACAGGATCAGGAACCACTTCAAGGGAAACAGCGTAAACCTCTGCTCCATTGTAAATGCCAAATCGGGGCTTTGCCCTGAGGATTGCTCCTTTTGCGGCCAGTCGGCGCATTTTGAGACGAAGGCCCCTGTTTATGACATGATCGAACCGGAGAAAATTATCGCGGCAGCTAGAAAAGCGAAGGAGATGAAATCCCGCGAGTTCAGCATCGTTACCAGCGGTAAGGCCGTAGAAGAGGGAGAAGAACTGGAAAGGCTCTGCACTGCGCTGGAGCAGATTAAAAGTGAGGGAGGCCTGGAAAGATGCGCCTCCCTTGGGATCATGTCCAGGGAGTCCCTTGTAAAGCTAAAAGATGCAGGGCTGGAAAGTTTCCACCACAACCTTGAGACGGCGCGGAGCTTCTTCCCTAATATCTGCAGCACCCATGAATATGAAGACGATGTAAATACGATCCGCATGGCGAAGGAGGTCGGCTTCGAGACCTGCTGCGGCGGCATATTCGGTCTTGGCGAATCTCTGGAGCAGCGGGTAGAGATGGCACTTACCCTTCGCGACATCGATGTCGACTCCATACCCCTTAACTTCCTGAACCCCATCAAGGGAACGGCGCTGGAAAATCGCCCCACAGTTCCCCCGATGGAGGGCCTGAAGACCATTGCCGTCTACCGCTTTCTTCTGCCTGAAAAAGATATCATCGTCTCAGGCGGTAGGGAGGTAACCTTCCGTGACCTGCAGCCCATGATCTTCACCGCCGGTGCAAACGGCACACTGATAGGTAACTACCTGACGACGCAAGGCTCGGAACCTGAGCGGGTTCTGACCATGATCCGTGACCTCGGCCTTGAGCCGGCGGGCTACTGAGGTAGGATCTATTTAGTCGCTTGGGGTTGAATTTCCCGTAGCTTGCCAGAGCATGTCATTCCCGGCTTGGTCGGAAATCCAGAGATCAAATCCCCCCTAGCCCCTTTTTGCTAAAGAAGGGGCTGTGTGAAAATCATATCTAATCTGCTTTTATCCGCACCCTGTCGGGCATAAGTTCTACTAACCTTCGCAATTGCTTAGAAAGTAGAGCTTTATGTCTATTTTCTTCCCAGCACACGCAGCTTGGCGTCTATCATCTCGCGGTGTCTCAGGTTAAGAAGGTTTGCAATCTTTTTAACAAGGTAGTCTTCATGCTTATCCAGTTTTCCATCGGCATAAATGACGCGCCATACAAGCTCCATCAGCTTGATCTTTTCATCAGGACTATAGTTAGTATTTATGAGGCTGGTAAACTGCCAAAGATCGACACTCGCCTTTAGTTCCAGTTCCGCCATTTCCACCAGTTCCTGCGCAACTTCATCTGCAAGGCCGAACTCTTTTTTCAAAAGGGAGATTATGCGCTCGCCTTCCTCTTCACTGAATTCATCATCCACCCTGGCCATCTCTACAAGGAGCGCCGATGCGGCCACTTGTATCCGCCTGTCGGCATCCGGGCCGGCTTCAAGGCCTTCCTCGGAAATGTTTTTGTTGAAAAAATCCTTTATTTTGTCAATCAATTTGCTTCCTCCACATCTTCTATTAGTTTTTCTTCCCCGGTAGCACTATCGGTGAGTTGCTCAGAAAGCACCTTCTTTGTTTTGACTCCAAGCTTCCTTATATCCTCCGTCCTTTTTATCAGGTTTCCCTTCCCCCTGGATAGACGGTCAAATGCTGTAGTATAGGATTCTTTAGCTCTGTCAATATTCTTCCCGACATTTTCAAGAGAATCGACAAAGCCATGAAACTTGTCATAGAGATCGCCCGCCTTTTTGGCTATCTCCTTTGCGTTCTGGGTCTGCTGCTCGTAGCGCCAGATATTATGAATCGTCTTAAGAGTGACAAGGAGTGTGCTGGGTGACACAATGACGATGTTCTTGTCAAATGCCTCGCTGAACACTTCCCTGTCGTTTTCTATGGCCGTCATGAATGCAGGCTCTATCGGTATAAACATGAGGACATAGTCGAGGCAGCGGATCTCATCAAGGTCTTCGTAATTCTTTCCACTTAATTCTCTTATATGGTTCCTGATACTGGCTATATGCTCCTTCAGGGCAGTAGATTTTTGTGCTTCATCTTCGGCAGACTGGTAGCGTTCATAGGCGACAAGGCTCACCTTTGAATCAACTACTACATCCCTGTTATCAGGAAGCCGCACGATTGCATCGGGCCTCTTCCTGCCGCCTTCATCATCCTTGAATGTCAGTTGTGTTTCGTACTCGTGCCCCTTGCGAAGACCCGACTCCTCAAAGACCCTGTCCAGAACCACCTCACCCCAGGTGCCCTGTGTCTTTACATCACCCTTCAAGGCATGGGTAAGGTTGACGGCATCCTTGCTTATCTGCTCATTCAGGTCCTTCAGGCTTTTTACCTGCTCGTAAAGAGCGGTCCTGTCTTTAGACTCCTTCAGGTAAACATCTTCAACCTTGCTCTTAAAATCTGAAAGCTGGGTCTTTAAGGGGTTGAGTATGGCGTCTATATTTTCCTTGTTCTTTATGGTGAATTTACTGCTATTTTCTTCAAATATCCTGTTTGACAGATTTTCAAAGGCTGCCTTCAGCTTATCTTCCGCCTCGTTCAGCATCCTGAATTTTTCTTTAGACTCTACAAGGGAGGTCTCCAGTGCAGAGACCTCTTTTTCAAGAGCTGTATTTGTTTCAGCCAAAACGTCGTTCTTTGACCTTGCCCCTGCAAGCTCTCCCTCAAGTTTAAGACCCTGCGAGACCTTTTCTTCAAGCCTTGCATTTTTATAGCGCAGGTCGTCCCTTTCTTCAGTGAGAGTTTTTTCCTTATCTCTCGACTCATCCAACTGTTTTTCATATATAGAGGACTTGCCCTTGAGGAGTATCTGAGAAAAAATATAACCCGCTGCAAGGCCGGCTATTAAAGCTATTATTCCTAGCGTAATTATTTCCATGACTACTCCTTCTCTATCCCCAGTTCCTTCATCTTGCGCCATAGAGTAGTCCGGCTTATCTTCAGGCGCCTGGCGCAGGCCTGCAATTTCCAGCCGCTCTCCTCAAGGGCGCGAAGGATGGTCTCTCTCTCCAGCTCCTTTAAAGGCTCCTCACTATCCATGGCCCTGCCTATCATGTCTACACTCTGAAGCTCCTTCGGCAGGTGTTCCGGCGTAATGGTCTTTCCCCGGCACCTGACAAAGGCGTGTTCTATAATATGCTCCAGCTCTCGTATATTGCCGGGGTAGCTGTAATCCATAAGCAGTTCAAGGGCACGGGGCGAGAGATTGTTTACTTCCATGTTCATCTCTTTGTTGAATTTTGCAAGAAAGTGCTTGACCAGAAGGGGTATGTCATCTTTCCGTTCACGCAGAGGTGGCAGTACAATGGGCACTACCTTCAGGCGGTAGTAAAGGTCCTCTCTGAACTCACCTGACTCGACGGCCTCTTTGAGGTTCTTGTTTGTTGCCGCCACAAGCCGCACATCCACCTTGAGAGGATTTGTTCCGCCCACCCTCTCAAACTCTCCTTCCTGTAGCACGCGCAACAGCTTTACCTGCGTCTGCAGGCTTATTTCCCCTATCTCGTCGAGAAAGAGTGTCCCGTTATGTGCCAGTTCAAAACGCCCCGGCTTGTCCGCTATGGCCCCCGTAAAGGCACCCTTCACATGGCCGAAGAGTTCGCTTTCCAAGACTCCTTCTGCGAGGGCAGCACAGTTGAGCTTTATGAAAGGCTTAGATGCACGGGGTGAATTGTGGTGGATTGCATTGGCGATAAGTTCCTTGCCGGTACCGCTTTCCCCTTCAATAAGTACGCTTGATTTTGTGGGTGCCACTTCATGGAGCAGTTCATAGACTTCATGCATACGGTAGTTTTTACCGATAACGTTTTTAAGGGCATAGCGGTCTTTTAGTTCGCTTTTGAGTTCATTTATTAGTGTTACATCGCGGAATATCTCGGCGCCGCCAACTATCTTGCCGTCCTGGTCCTTGATTACGGCCGTATTGATGCTAAGGGTGACCTTTTTATCCCCCCGGCCCAGTACAGCCTCATAATTATATATATGCTCCCCCGTCTTGATGGTGTTCATCACAAGGCAGCCCATAGAACATGCAGAATGACCCACCACATCCCTGCAGTTTTCACCACAGACGATATCACTCTCACCTGTCCGGCCAAGTATCTCCCTCGCGGCATGGTTCATAAACAGCACCTTATGGTCCAGGCCCAGGACTACGACACCATCGGCAATACCGTTAAGTATTGCGTCGCTGTTCAGGCTGGTTAATATTTCTCCCTTGTCCATCTTATCTCCTTGAGTGGGATTATACCTGTCAATACACAATGTTTCAATATGAAACATTGTGTATTGATATATCGTAGGGTCCATATCTTGAAATAACCTGCTCAAGGGACTACGATGTTTTTTTGGGCGGGGTCGGGCCGGAATATTGTTGTGCAAGTAAAGAGTTGTTGCCATGGTTTTGCTGGAGCGTGGGAAGCATCCCTCCTTTAGCTATTGGGGCTGACCCTATTTTCTTCCCATGTTCAAGTTGCAAAATAAAAGAGAAGCGCAGCCTTTCTTCCCCTTATTTTCTTCAAAGATATTTAAAAAGTGGGTATGCATTTCTATGCCCGACAGATATGCACCCCAGGGATATAATCCTGTCTATTCCTGTCTAACTTACCGGAAGTCTGATATATTCTTTTAGAGGAGATATCTATCCATGCGACCCATCAACTTAATAAAGAGAGGGAAGGCTGCAATCGCGGGGCTCTCCCTTTTTGCCCTTACGGCGGGGAGCGCACTGTGCGCCACCCCGGATGATGTGGGACTGCTCATCGAGGCACAGCTCGGTGAAGCCGGAAGGCAGATACCGGTATTGGTGGAGGGGGAGCAGACCCCCCTCTCCACGATGCGAAACCTCTTTTACAGGGGACGGGCATTCCGCCCCGCGTGGAGCAGCGGACATCGCCCCACCCTGCAGGCGGAACAGCTCCTCGATGCAATAGGGGAGGCCGAAATGGACGGGCTGAGGGCCGAATTCTACAAGGCAGCTGAGATCAAAGCGCTCATCGCCAAGCTGGATCTTGCGGTGAGTAGCGGGAGACTAGCAGACACCGATAGCCTTGCCGGGCTCGACCTTCTGCTTACCGAATCCTTTCTCAGATATTCCTACGACCTCATTGCCGGCCGCGTCAACCCCGCAACGATCGAAGGGGAGTGGGCCGATAATACCTGGGAGACAGACCTTCACAGGACCCTCGAAAAGGCGATAAGGTCCGGTAATCTCAAGGAGCTCATAAGCTCCCTCCCTCCGCCGCACCCAGGCTACGAGGAACTGAAGGCTGAACTCGCCACCTATCGGGAGATAGCACAGAGGGGTGGATGGCCTGGCATACCGACGGGCCGGCTTATGGCTGAAGGGAGCCGTGGGAGGCGGGTTGCCCTGCTGAAGGAGCGTCTCATCGTGACGGGTGACCTCTATCCCGAGAACGAGGGGACCAGCAGGCTTTTCGACGACTCCCTAAGCGATAATGTGGCCTGGTTCCAGGCGAGGCACGGACTTGAGGCGGACGGCATCGTGGGAGAGATGACACTTGAGGCGCTTAACGTGCCGGTGGAGGAGCGTATACGTCAGATGGAGCTGAACCTTGAAAGGTGGCGGTGGCTCCCCTACGACTTCGGAGAGCGTTACATCATGGTCAACAGTGCAGATTTCAGCCTCTCCGTCTTTGATAAGCGGGAAGAGGTGATGACGATGCGGATCATTGTGGGAAAGCCCTTTTGGCACACGCCAAGCTTCAGTTCAACGATGACCCGCCTCATATTCAACCCCTCTTGGACCGCCACACCGGCCATCGTTGTGGAAGACCTTCTGCCGAAGGTGATGGAAGATCACGGCTACCTTGAAAGACTGGGCTTTGTCGTCTACAGGGGGTGGGGGAAGGATGCCGAGGAGGTGGACCCTTACAAAGTGGACTGGCGGGAGGTCAAAGAGGAGGAGCTGGACTACAGGTTCACCCAGCTGCCTGGCCCGCTAAATCCACTGGGGAGGCTTAAGTTCATCTTCCAAAACCCCTTCGACGTCTACATGCACGACACTACAAGGAAGGACTATTTTTTTGAGCCGGTACGCACCTTCAGTCACGGCTGTATCCGCCTGGAGGAGCCATTCATGCTGGCTAAATACCTCCTGGGTGACAAGCCGGGATGGACCTCTGATAAGATCGTCGAGGCGGTTGAGAGTGGAGAGAAACTGACGGTGCAGCTACCGGGGGATGTCGAGGTGCACCTGCTCTACTGGACCGCATGGGTAGATGTCGAGGGGACTCTCCAGTTCAGAAGCGACATATACGACCGTGACAGCCAGCTAAATGAGGCCCTACTTGGAGAGATCACCCATGAAGACTTGCCTTAAGGGTTAAAGGTGTTTAAAATAGAGAATATTTTTGGAACTTAATAGGGACCTGCGACCTCTAACTCACCAGCTATGGATAATAAGAATATAAGCCGCCGCTCCTTTATCAGGGCGGGTGCCATTTCAACGGCAACAATCCTCTTCCCCGGCCCTGTCATGGCCGCGCTGAGGTCACTTTCTCCTGCCGAGAGGAGCCTCGCCTTCTACAATACCCATACAGGGGAAAGGTTTAAAAGCGTCTACTGGGCATCGGGCGAATATCTTCCAGAGGCGCTGACAGGTATAGACCGTATCCTGCGCGACCACCGGACCGGGGAGGTAAAGCCGATTGACAGGAGGCTCCTGGATCTCCTTTTTACACTGAAGGGGAAGCTGGGCTCTGAAAATGAATTTCATGTCATATCAGGATACCGCTCCCCAGCCTCCAACAGCCTTCTCAACAAGAATAGCAGCGGTGTGGCCAAGAAGAGTTTCCACCTGAACGGCAAGGCCATCGATATAAGCCTGCCAGGGTCGGATCTCTCCAAGCTCAGAACCGCCGCACTGGCGCTGCAGGGTGGCGGAGTCGGCTACTACCCCGACTCTAACTTCGTTCACCTCGATGTAGGTCCCTTTCGTCAATGGTCTTTAGCCAAAAAGACCTCCCCTGCCACTCCAAAGACTAAATAATTAGGGACAGCTGACCCTGTTTTCTTGGAGCATTAAAAAAGGCCGGAAATACCCGGCCTTTTTTAAGATCAATCTTATTCAAGAGACTATTTTCCCTTTTTGACGATCGTATGTTTTGTCTTCTTGCTTCCACTGTATGAGTGTTCCTTAATGAAGCCTCTACTCTCCTTGAGGTCTTTCTTGTCATACTCTTCATTCAACTGCAGCTCGGCATCCTCTATGACATCCCGGTCCTTCTCTTCAAAATCTTCTTCGCTCTCGATCATGATTCCTCCTTGTTTTTAAATTTCGGAAAAAACAAAAACCGCATATTTGCAGCTAAGCAATACATAACTCCTCACCTAAATTAAAGCATATCTTGATCAGGGTTGCAACTTTCTGATTGAAAGCTGCTACTATTCAAGGAAGGCCGATCTTTAGAACTACAGTAAGGAAGCATTGAGCAGTACACCTACTACTAAACAAATCTAAAGAAAGAATATTTTGAGGATTACTAATTGAAAGGAGGTATAGAAGGAAGGTTCCTAATAATAAGCATTACAGAGATAAAAATAGAGTAATGTTGTTATAAGCTGTGATCTCCAACATATCCAAAGCTGACACTTCTTCCGAGGTAAAGACCTAGCTTTTCGTCGGCATAGTGAAGATAAACTTGCTTCCCTTACCTAAATCACTCTCTACCCAGATCTTTCCACCGTGTGCTTCGGCAATGTTTTTGCACAGCGCAAGACCTAGGCCCGTTCCCTGCTCTTTCTTCATATTGGATGAATCGAGCTGCTTGAATGATTTAAAAAGCTTCGGAATGTCCTCCTCCTTTATCCCGCAGCCATTGTCAGATACTGATATTTCTACCATCCCATTTTCAGTATCTCTTGTGGCGAGTGTTATGAATCCACCGTCAGGCGAAAACTTGACGGCGTTGCTGAGCAGGTTTATCAGCAACTGCTTTAAGCGCATATCGTCAGCGTAGCACGTTTCTGTTTTGCTTTCTATGTCAGTGCTAATAGTGAGCTGCTTTTTCATAGCCTTTTCCTTGAAGAAGATGAGGCTCCTTTCTATCAAACCAGGCAAGTTGATATCTTCGCATTGAAGCTTCATCTCTCCAGCCTCGAACTTGGAATGATCAAGTATCTCATTTATAAGGTCAAGTAGGTGATTACCGCTGTCATTGATATCTCCTGCATATTCCTTGTGCTTGTCCGATATCTCTCCACCCAGCCCCATCTTCATCATCTCGGAAAAACCGATGATGGCATTTAAAGGTGTTCTCAATTCATGGCTCATATTGGCAAGAAAGTCCGATTTTGCGCTGTTTGCTCTCTCAACCTTTATTTTTTCTTGTTCTAATTGTGACGTTCGTATTTTTATCGCTTTTTCCAACTCTTTTGAGTATGTTTTTTGTTTTTTAATCATAATAATGACCCCAACAATACCTAAGATGGAAAGCACAACATAAATAATAATCGTTTTCTTAAGATCATTATTAGTTGTGGCTATAATTTTATCTAAGGGTATTTTAATCTCTAGCACTCCACGTACATCACCTGCTTTCCAGTTTGTCCGTGGTGAATCTGGGTGATTGTTATGACAACTGACACAATCATCACGCATTTGATCCGCTACTGCATAGCGTAAGGCCTTATTGTTTTTTATGTCAAACTTGAAATAAGGTTCTTTAGGGTTTTTAGATAATTTTGCCCATGCCTCTTTGCTAAATTCATCTTTAAAACTCTCATCTTTTTTCCTCCATGGAAATGGGTATGGACTATATAGACTTGCTGTTGCACCCGAACCGCTCTCCCCGATTCTCTTTCCTAAAAGAATACTAAGTGTTGCAGGCAGGGGGATAGCTTTCTTGTTTAAGTAATCATGTCTAGCTTGCAGTCCATGTTCTTCAGCAACAGCAACTACTTCAGAAGTGTATAAATCACGGAATTCTTCAAGCGCATCACTATAGAGCTTTGCATAATGGAGCGCTGATGATTTAACAACGTTTTCCTGAAGATTTTTTGTATGCACAACCATCCCTATTGCAATGGATGAAAACAATATAAATATAAATATTAAGGCTCGATAATTCATTGTTTTATAAATTTAAAATTGAGATATTTTTTTCAGGGGTTTGCAAAAATGGGTTATGAAAGGAGGAATCTTTATTGAATCTTTAAAATAATGGTTCGGCTATTCTATTTTTATGCAATTTTCACAGCTTGGTTTCATTAGCATTAATTCCCATCTCAACAAATCTGGACATTTATACCACATTAAAAATCAAAAAGCGCAACATATATTACTTTTTTGCATTTTCCCGTGGAATTTGTGTTGGTTGCTTGAAACAAGGCTGGCTTTTATTGATTTCAGTTTGTAATCTGCACTTTTTGAATTGCTTGCCAAAATCAACATTACAGGAAGGAAGTGTTGAGGACTTCATCTACGAAGGCTCAGAAATTGAAAGTATGGAAGTTGACGATTACTGTAAAAAGGTTGAATATATGATAATGGCTGACAGTCATCAACTATAATTTTTTCAACAAACCCTTTTTACTGGATAAACTTATATATAAATCAATAATAAGTGGGGGAGATTCAAATGACAAAAGTTGTGCGTGTAACACCGGAAGAGACCTATAAGAAAGTGGAATCAGGTAAAGCGCTGCTTGCATGCGCTTACGATGATGATGAAAAGTTCAGGCTGATGCAACTGCAAGGAGCGGTCTCGTTTAGTGAATTGGAATCGAAACTCGAATCACTGCCAAAAAACCAGGAGATCATCTTCTATTGCGCCTGAATACATTAAAAAAGGTTATAAAGATGCAAAGTGTCTCGGTGGCGGCGTCGAGGCCTGGAAAAGTGCCGGCTATCCAGTAAAGTAGTCATAATTCAAGCATCTTTATTAACACTGTTTGGTGCACATATCACCGGGAAATGTTTCTGTTTAAGCTCGGACGTATTCTCAATCAATCTCCCCTATCCACTCCTCCGGTGGGACACAGTCAATCTCCTTGCCGCAGGAAGGACAGTAGTAGCAGTTTTTCCCTCCGGCATCCCTGCCAAAGGCCGGCCCTTTGCAGACAGGGCATATTTCAAAACCTAAACAGGGTATTTCGTCTGCATATTCAAGCTCAACACTTCCACTTTTAATTGGTTTTGTAACGTATAATGGGTTTCCATCCATATCAGCAAAAAAGGCCCCTTTTTCGCTCATAGCAGGCACTTCATATCCTTTTCCCTCTGCTGTCTTGAGGCATTCCGCTCGACTCCCTATACCTTCCTGAAGAGTGTTCCCGTTTTCGGAATCAAAGATGTACCATCCATCACTTTCTTCAACAATAAGAACTTTTTTACACATATTCCTCCCCCTTTCTGTCCCTTCTGTCTTAATGTCAGAGAACTTATTCTCCAAATGTTGTCAAAAGATCACGTCCGTCTTCCTCTTACTGAATAAGGATGTCCTTAGTTATCCCCATCTGCCATCTCCTTTGTGTTTATAATAAAATAAGTTTAATCCCTCTTTTCAAATAGCACGACACTACTTCCTGATCCCTTCGATGCCTAGGTCAAACTCTATTTTATCGCCCGTTGATCCGAGGTCGTATGTGATGCCAAAATCGCTCTTTTTCAGCGCCATCTTCCCCACAAAGCCTATACGGTAGCCGCCACACCTCTCTAATGGTGTAACAAGAGAATCGGCTTGTTTAGTGGCAGGACTTTAAGGCTGAATCAGTGCATCAACTCTACGATCCGTATCTCCAGTGCTGTCGCCTTGTCACCGTAAAAACGCAGAAAAACTCGAAAAGTGCTGTATGGGATGCCGTAGGCCTCCTTTTTCGCTAATTCCTTGAATGCCGGGTAGGCTGCTGCCCCTTTTTTTAAGATGCATGCCTTTTCCGTACAGATATGCCATTTTGCGTCATCTGCAATGATGTAGGTCTTGTGTTTCTTTTCCGGAAAGACCTCGTCAATCGTTATTTTGCGGTCAGTTGCACTGATATCAATCAGCCATCCTAATGCCTCTGCATAAGCATCTGCGGAGAAGAAAAGAAGAACAGCGACCGCCAGATTGAAAAACCAGAGTTTTTTATACATAATCTCCATAGCGATACTCCTTAAATTAACTCTACCATCTATTCTTCAAGTTGCAAATATTTAGAAATATTTTTTGACGATTACAGATTGTAATCTACTATGTTGGAGCGAAGGATGTTTTTGATGCTTTCAGGAATAAAGGGTTGAGGCTTTCACCTACAACTTAATGATATTTCTTATGAAATGATTTGAAGATTACACGGAGCAAGTAGATTTAATTAAGCGGCCGCGTCTAGGCGGGATTACGGGATATGCATGACAAAAGAAAACCTTGTCAGGAAACGCCCTTTAATTCCTTTTCAAGCCTTGAGAGAATAAAGGAAGAGGCAATGAGAATAATTACCACAGCAAATATACAGATGACTACGACCATCAGGATGTACCCGTAAAAGGCGCTGACGGCGTCGGTCATGTCGACCATAACCGATATGTGGCCTATCTCTTTGTTGTTCACATCCAAAAGCGGCAAGTACCCGGTCCGGTATGTACGGGCACCCACTCTAACATCTATAGATACTGCATCCCTGGCAAGCTGTTCATCGGAGAGAAATTTTACTAGCATTGGGGGCAGATCCCCAATAGGTTCACCGATATTGACACTCGCCAGGAAACGGGCCCATTCAGCCTTGCGGCCCAGCAGCTCCAGCCCCTCTTCCCATCCGCCCCGGACTATATGCTTCTTGTGAATGAAGGCATAGGCCTTTATGTCGAGGAACTTGCGCAGCTCTCCTACGGCATGCTCGACATCCTTGCCGAGCTCCAGGTAACCGATTAGGTCCTCACCATCAAACCAGGGAGTGACGACCCTCAGAGTAAAGGTCCCGAAGGGACCCAGTTCCATGCCGGAAGACTCCTTGCCGGTGATTCCCGCCTGGAGGGTTGTCTGCCGGTTTATACTGTCTCCGAAACGCTCCGGGTTATGGACCCGCAGTATGTTGGTTCGGTTAGGGCCTGTAAAGTAGAAATGGGTAACATCCCGCGGTTGTAGTTGCTTGTAAAGCGGCCCGGAAAGTTCGAGCAATAGCTCCCTGTCACCCTTTTTGAATGCCTCCTTTATATCACTGTTTTGCATTATTGCCTTGAGAGTAGATCCCATTTCGTAAGTTTCATGCTCTGCAAGACCATCGTAGTACCTGCCGAGCAGGGTGAGCTTGCGATCCACATAATTTTGAAGCTGCTTTTGCTGCATCTGGTAGGATAGAACGACCAAGGCGATGGTCATGCCGAGGAGGACAAGGGAAAGGGTAAAGAGTATTTGTTTTTTCATAGTGGGAGTACTTTTATTATTTTTTATTATCTTATCATGTCGGAAATTAGAGGTAGAGCTTTAATTAAAGAGGCTGCTTCGACCTTGCCTGTTTTCAACATAAATTAAAAGGGACACGTTAAAATAAAACATATCTGGGAAGAGATTACAACTTTCTGATTGAAAGCTAGCACTATTCAAGAAAGGCCGATCTTTAGAACTACAGGAAGGAAGAATTCAAAAAAATAGGTGCTTACCTATTTTCTCGCTTAAATTTAGGAGAGACACATAACATTAAAATTCACCCTGTCTGACTCATTCTGCTTCCTCGTTGTTGTCCTTGATTTGAAGTTGCCTGTATAATAAGATCGACATCCAGCCAATAACAAAAACACCGGCAAACATAATAGTCCAAAGAATATATTTTTTCCACGGCCATACAGACGGCAAGGGTTTTAATTGTTTTTCTCCACCAATGATAAATTCTGAAGAGTGTGTAAGCAGTCTGGGAGTAATATTTCTGCCTACACTTGCCTTGTATTTGTTTAGCAATGCATCGATATGGAAGCTTGTTGGCTCAACACTCCTGCTTCCATAGGCTATCTGGAAAGGGCCTGAACCCTGAGCTAGAAAAACAAGTCGTCTAGCTTGCCAGCCAAATTCCAGCACAGGGATACCATTTATTTCAGATTCACTCTCTTCCGTAACAATCATCCAATAACGTTGAGCTGTAGACCTGACAATTACAGGGGAATTGAATATCTGATCTCCTTTAAAATCGAGGTTGTAAACTAGTCCCCTCCAATGTTCTTTCATTGGACCTTCCGAAGAGTCCCCAGATGATAATCTTAATCCTGCCATAGCATTATTTTCCGGCAAGCGAATTCTTATCCTGTCTACATGCAGGAAACCTTTGAGATCAACTAAGTACTTCCCCGGCTCACCAGACACAGGAATAACCTGCGGTGTCAGCCATCTTCTCGCCGGATTTTCCACAGTATTGCTTATACGCGATACAAGAGCCACTTTTGTTAAATCAATTGGGGTTTGATCTGCTGCCCAGCTAAAACGCAGGTACTTGGCTTTGCAATTATTCAAGATTATCTTGTTTCTATCAAGCCGGTAGCCTTGATACCCTAGCCTTGCTACCGTTTCAGTGACAAGACTACGCCAATTAGTAAGATCATCACTCGAATCGACAATGATGATGCCAAAAAAGTCTGCTTCAGCGTCAGACCATGAGAGTTCAATTGCATAAATAGGTTCTTTGAGGGCGCTGGCATCTACAAGGTAGGAGAGTGTCTTTTCTTCTTTTGAAGCATCCCTTCGGCTAGGCGCTTTGACATCAACAATTGTGCCTTCCTCATTCTTTTCAACATGAACGGACAGGCCGCCAGTTTTATTATCCAGTTCCCCCTTTATAGGGAAAAAGGGCAAGTTTTTATAGATGATATCTTTCTGGCTGGTTATATTTCCCGGTCTGCGCAAGGCATGGGGTACTACCTGTCCGGAACCATTAAAGACCCTGACATCCCCAAGATCACGGCGTGTTGTCTTTTGATATATCTCAAGAGGGATTTCTAATTCATAGAAGGCGTTGTCCCCGGAAACTTCCAGTTGCATGCCATAGGCAAACATCTCAGGCCTTGGCACCGTTTTGGCAAAAGACGTTCCTACAATCCCCAAAAAGAAAATAGATAAAATAAAATATTTTTTCATTCTGCTTCCGCTGCCTCTTGAATGCGAGGGGGCATAGGTGCCAGATAGCCTATCAGGAGGCAGATACCACCGACTCCCATAAACGATACAATACGCTCCACCGTGCCTGTATTGGACAAATCGAATAGGAATAGCTTAATGACAACGATGCCTATAAGACCCGCACCTCCGATCCAAACATTTCGGACGCTTTTTCTTTTTCCCCATAGCATGACAGCAAAGGCCGACAGAGTCCAGAAAATGGACAGGGATGTCTGAACAAGATCAGAAGTCACCATGGATTGCAAGTTGAAGGAAACGCCACCCCAGTAATGAAGGGTGCGGATGAGTATGGCATTTAACCATAAAAAAACCGTCGCCCCCATAGTTGCAAACAAGTGAATTCTGCTCAAGTTAAAGGGATAAATGCTAAATTCTTTATGGACTGCCAGAGCCCAGAAAAATATAGCAATCAGGACAAATGCCTGCGACAAATCAAGCGGATTAAGCAAGGGGGCATAACTTATGGGCCAAGGGTCTCCCTTACTAAGGAGATTAATAAAGATTGTTCCCAGCCATAAGCAGGTCACTACAGGGACCAGTCCAGAATAAAGATAGGTCTTTTTATGTACAGATACCGGCCATGAGAGAGAGCAATGCCATTTACTGAGGAACATAACAAAGATTGCAGGCATAACACCCCAAGGAACAAGCCCCCAGATACCGCCACCCCTCACCATGTGGTCAGACCACCAGGCTATCTCCCAGGTAATCAAGGTAATGAGCGACAAGAAAGTTCCAAGGTGCAGGTACTTCATCAGATTGGTGAAAGGACTTTCATCATCTTTGTACAATAGCCAGTATTGAATTATAAATACCAGGGGCCAGGCAGCGTAGCCACCGTAAACTGAGGGACGGCTGTTGAAATTAATTAAGGAATAGCCCCCCCCCAAAATCAAAATAGGTAGTATGATTTTATAAACATGCTTAAGCCTTCCCCAGTAAAGTTTTTCTCCGACAACAAAACCTATAAGACCCGATATTGAGAAAAACGAAATTATATAAGCAAGCCTATAATTCGTGTGTACAAAGGCATCAATCTCATGGATGCCGCCCCCGAACCACCAGAGAAGTGCCCATCCCATTGCAAGAAGACTTTCAACATTGGCCGTCTCTATTTTTTCTCTTTGAAGATAAAGGCGGTAGCTACTGAAAAAACCGGCAAGAGAAATCAACATACATCCAAGGAAGTATCCGTTGATCACGGCAATTATGCCACTTGGTTCTTTAATGGCGGATAGAAAGGCAAAGCCTGCCAAAACCTGTAGGAGGAGACCAAAAACTCGCGCCATCCCTCTTTGCCGTTTTATCGCTATCCAGACAATGGCCGAGCCCTCAAGCGCCCAGGCTGCGGAGGTCCACCGTCCATCAAGAGCTAGAGGGATTGCAACGGTTCCAAATACTACTCCCATGGCAAGAAAGGACTCTACAAGTGTGCGCATTGCATCGCTCCCCTTCTTAAATACCTGCCATGCCAGGGCAGCATACAAAGCGCCCATGACCAGGGCTGACCAAGCCAAACCGTATTCGTAAGGTTTTACAAGAACGGCCTGAAGGGCAAAACAAACCAAAGGTGTTCCGAATATAAGCGTGCAGTCAATATAACCCTTGTGCTGTAAAGGCTGATTGCTTGCGAAAAGAAGCCCGATAATCACGTAAAATATAAAGAAAAGAATTAGGAAAGGTTCCGTGCTTGCAAACATATCAGCTTGATAATTATTGCTACCCCAAATCAAACCGATACCAAAGGTAAAAATAAAACCAATGAGGTTAAGTTCCCGCCATGATTTATAGCGGGCAGTTAAAAGAATACCGCCGTTAAGTAGTGCGTAGTAAGTGAAAAGCATAACATGGTTACCACTCCCAGTTGAAGTTAGTATGGGTGCTAGGAAACCGCCGCTTATACCTATAACAGCAAGGGACCGCGCATTCTGAATGATTGCCAGTGCCGCTGAGAAAACAGACAGCCCAACCAGCAGAGCAAGGGCTACCCCAAAGGGCACGAGTTGATAAAGCTTCATAGCAGCAAAGATAGTCAGGTAAAGAATCCCAACACCTCCGCCTTGGAGTATTAAGGCGTACTCCGGCATTTTCAAACGCAAGCGCCAGCCAAAAACCAACAAAGCTATTGCACCTATACATATAGAGACAAGTCTAAACTCTATAGGAATAAGATTCCGTTCAATCGTATATTTCAGAAGAAAAGCAACGCCGAAAAATAAAACTATAATTCCTACCCTAACCACCACATTCCCACCGGTAAAATAGGAAAGAACAATGTTCCAGAGTTCCAATAGTGGATCTTTTCTATTAGGTGCTACAAATATGGATAAAGGTTCCACTTCGGGCTCACTCGGTTCACTATGAGTCACTGGGATGGTAATTGCCAACTCATCAATTTTTCCCGATACAGGTTCAAGCACCGGTTTAGCCGGCTCATAGCGAGTTGCCTCCAGTTCTTCTTCCTCAACTTTTTGTTCTTCTGCTACTATATGTGATTTTTGTACTGTTTTAAGCGCAGGCTGAATGTTTTTTTCAAGGCTTGCTATCTTTTTCTCAAGACGTACAAGCTTCGATATAAGAAAAGCTATTAAGCCGCCTGTAATAGCACCCAGTAAAAAATGACTACGCGATTCGAAAAGCATCACACCGAGAATCACACCGATTATCAAGTTTACAAAGGTCATAATTCCACCATCCCTCTCATTGGTTAATCGGACAAAATGTCTTTAAAAGATCAATCCCCTCGCTAGACATTAAAATCCCCAAAACAAAAAAGCCCGTCGCAGTAGATAACTGCTTCGGGCTTTCAAATTCTTCAAACTGTTTTTTCAAAACCACTCCCCCCTTACCCCCCCATTAGAACCAGCAATTACCAAATTGAACGACAACTCTATCTTACATCCCCCAGATTTTCAAACACTTTTTTGACTGCGTTAGCAATTTACGCCCATTAAAAACTAATTTTCTGATGCCTCTTTAATAGCCTCCAGTCCCTCCCATCTTTTATAGGCCCTGGCAAGAGTCTCTTCTGTTTCTTCCACTTCAGCCTTAAGACCTGCGACCTTCCCGCTCTGCTGGTATATCTCAGGGTCGGCCATTAGCTTATAGAGTTCCTCTTTTTTTGCATCAAGGGACATCCAGGAGAGCAGCTATTAACTTTCGCCAGATTTAAGTCCGGTAATTTCATAGATCATAACAGACTGGTCCTTCCCCTTAACCTTTACCGGCTCTATTTCTTTAAATCTCGCATGTGCAATTAAATCTCCTTTTAAATCATCAGGCCCCTGGGGCTGCTCGTCTGTGGCCAGAAGATGTTTTATCTTGTCATAGGTGAACTCTGTAATCAGTATATGGTCATTATAGACACGGGTTAAGGCCTCAACCCGTGCACCGAGATTGACATGATCACCGATGATGGTATAGTCCATCTTTTTCCCCTCGGCCCCTATATTTCCTATCAAAACCTCTCCGCTATTTACCCCTATTCCTATGTCGAGGGGCTCTTTGCCCTCTGTCTTCCATTTCTCCTGTAGGGCAGCCAGCCTGTCCATCATATTAAGGGCACATCTAACTGCCAACTCAGCGTGGTTTTCCTGGGGTAGGGGCTCTCCCCAAAAGGCCATTATCTCATCTCCGACAAACTTATCCAGCGTTCCATCCCACCTGAAGACAACCTTGGTCATTTCAGCCAGATACTCATTAAGGATAGGCACAACCTCTTCGGGACTCCTCTTTTCCGAATATGTTGTAAATCCCCTTATATCCGAGAAAAGGACGGTGACTTCACTTCTATGCCCCCCCAGCTTAGCCATTTCCGGGTGGTCAACCAGCTCATTGACGACCCTTTCGGTGACATAGCTTGAAAACATATTCCTTATATCCTTTGCCTTCCTCTCCTCAGTGAAAAAACGGTATGTTGTAATCGTTGAATAAAGGAGAAATATGTTGAAAGAGGGGAGGAGCAACCCCATCCACAAGCGGTAGCGTATAAGCAGGTACTGTATCAGGAAGAGATAGACAAGCAATAAGATAGCAGACAGCAGAACCCCTCCGCCAGCCCGCAGCCTCGGCAGGCTAAGCCCCATGATCAGTCCACACACAATAATCGCAGCTATTTCCAGAAGTTTTGTGCCTTCCTCCTTACGAAGAAAGTTATTTTTGAGGAGGTTCTCGATAACGGTGGCCTGCTTCTCAATACCATGAAGCTGGGCAAAGGGGGTAATGTGGGTATCTGTTGTACCAAAGGCGGTGGCACCAACAAGGACGATCCTGCCCTTAAGAGTGTCGGCAGCCAGCTTCCCCTCCATAAGGTCTGAGGCAGAGTAATCAGGGAAAGTGCCGGTCCTGCCGGCATAGTTTATAAGGGCTCTCCCAGACTCGTCCGTTGGAACAAAGTTCTCCCCCATCATGATACCCTCACCCAGGCTAAGGCTCAGCTCACTCCGATCAAGACCGAGGTAGTGCCTCACCACTTCTATGCCGAAGGATGGATAATAAAACTCCTCCAGCTTTACATACAAGGGCTCCCATCTTATGGCGCCGTCCCTCTCGTAATAGGTATAGGCATGCCCCATTGACTGTGCACTGGAAATCAGCTCTTCGATAGGGATGATCGCCCTGTTTGCAACAATAGGCATGTTAAGCACACCTTCCCTGACTATCATAAAGGGGTAGTCGTAGACATGGTCGGGGACCTCGGAGAGGCTGGACTCTTCATAGATGGTCGGAACGTCCATAACAAAACCCAGTATCACATTTTCCGCCTTTTCTATACTATTGGCAAGCCTGGCATCGGCATTGTCCTCCTCGCCCCGCCTTGCCAGAGATTCCTCAAAGGCCCTATCCCTGACCTTCAGCCTTCCGTAATCACTTTTAATAGCGTCTATGACCTTTGATGTTTCTGTAATCTGCGGCTCCGCAAACAATACATCGACACCTATCGTCTTTGCCCCCCCTTCAGATATCCTTTCTATCAGGGTGGCAAACTTATCCCTGGGCCAGGGCCACCTTCCGACCTTTTTCAGGCTTTCATCATCTATGGCAACGATGACTATATCTTTTCCGGGATCACGCTCCCCTCTCAGCATAAGCCTGAAATCAAAGGCCTTGGCCTCAAGAAGCTCTATAAAGAGCGGTGTCTTGACAGCCAAGGCTGCAGATAGGACTACACAGAGGAAGGCGATCAGGTAACAGTTCTTTTTGGAAGGCTTCACTACACCCTCCCAGGCTGAGAGGATGCAGTCGCCGTGCATGCAGAATGAAAAATAAATTGTTTAAACATCGGAAATCAACATAGCTTAAGGTATATTCCGCTTAATAATGACAAAAGATATTATGTTGTAAACTATAGCTTCTTACATCATATCAGCCTACTACACTGGTGATTCAAGTGGCGGTTCTTCAACGGGTGGTTCCGGTTCCAGTATCTCCGGGTAGGTATCTGTTACAGGGGGGCTTACAGGAGGCACAGCAAATCCAGGTTCACTAATTATTTGCGGGCCGCCACGGGGAACTCCCAGTTCTTCCGGAGACAAGTGCTGGTCATCTTTAACAGGGGAGGTATCTCTAAGGTGGGGAATCAGCTCTTCAAGCCTAACACGCCGCGGCGGCGTAGGGGGGCGGTTAGCAGGTACGCTCGTCCCCATCATCGGTCCCAGTATAACCTCCCCGGCAATACCGGGCTTAACATTCCTGACAGCAACACTCCCCCTCAGGACCATCTCTTCTGTTGAAAGGGGAAGAGGATTTATAATATTGAGCCAGTCTGTCCCTCTTACAATAGCCACAGCGGTAGGCGTTTCAACCTCAAAGCGGGAACCTTCACCGGCAAACTCCTCAGGCACTATGGCCCTAAATTTACCCCTGAAACTCCTGAGAAGTACCGTCCTCTTATTCCGGGCGGTATCAATGTCAAACGCCTTTATCTCTATCCTCGATTTCTGCGCAATATTCAGCTTTGTGCCGTCTGTAAAGGTTAACTGCGCCCTGGACTTGCTCTTGGTCCTGAGTATATCACCAGTATTAAGGCCATCCCCCAGGTTGAGTAGAATTGCCCTCTCTGCGCCCAGCTTCAGGACATCTACATCCCCTCTCATAAAGGTCAGCTTTGCCACCACCTCAGCCATAGAAAACTCCGGCAGGGCTGCAATAATAAATGCAGCAATTATCATACTGTATATCTTGGCCCTGTTTCTTATCATCGCTTTCCCCTTTGATTAAATATTAAAAAACGGCCTCCACACTGACACCAAAAATCCGCCTGTCATAATCATAAACGCTAATGTTAGAGTCAGCTTTGCTGTATGTATATACTAATTTCAAAACAAGGTTTTCATGTTTGTATTTTAGAGATGAGTTCAGGGCATAAATCCTGTCACGCCTCTTCTTGGCAAATGTAGTGTGTATATTTTTATAGTTCTTATGGTAATAACCGCCGTTAAGATTCAAGCTTAAACGGTTGGCAAGCGGATACTTAAGCATTATACCGCCCTTGTTCCCCCTGCTTTCCCAGTTGGCTCCGTCTGTATTGCTCTTATCAAAGCTGTACTTAATCTGCAGAGTACCTCCTTTATCGCCATATGAAACAAGATATCCCAGGCCAAAATTTAAATTTGTTCCATCTCTATCTTCATATTGGTTAAGAGGGGTTCTCAAAAAGTCTCTTGATGCTACACCAGCTGTAAAGTTCAGCCAGCTTTTATTTCCAAGGGAATGGGTATATAAGGGCCTCAGACTCAGCACCTCAAGATAGCCACCTGAATCTACGGTATAATGCTCATAGCCGGCCATCAAGCTAAGCGTCCCTTTCCCTGTCTTTTTTGAGGGGGTCAATGAAATACGGTGCCCCTGCACATCCAGTTCCTTAAGATCATCATGGATACTCTGGTAAAAAGAATAGTTGGTTTTTATAGCAAAGTTATCAAAAGAAGTTGAATAATCCAATCTTGCGCTTATTACGGACCTTCCATCACTTTCATTGCTTATATCGACGCCGGGAACATCATGTGATGGTTTTAGCATTACATTATCATCGTACTGGTACGAATAAGCCAGGCCCAGCTTTAAGCGCCCTTTTCCTTTTTTGATCGATTCCTTTGCTTTCCTGGCAAGAGTTGCCGCTTCAGACCCGGGCTCAGAGGCTATCAGGCTGTTTAGTTTACTTTTACCCCGGATTTTATGGCCTTTACTTAAGTGAACAAGCCCCTTCAGGTAGCTTATTTGAGATGAACTCACCCCTTTCTCCTTGGCCTTTAACAGCAATTCCTCCAGTTCATTTCTAGCATTGGTAGCATAGAGAACTTCTCCCAGGTGCCCATAAGTCTTTTCTATAGATGGATCAAGCAATAGTGCCTTGTTTAGATATACTTTAGACTGCTGATAATCGAGTGTCTCTTTATAGGCAAGACCAATATGGAGTGCAGTTGAAGCAGAAGCAGGATCTGCATCAAAGGCATGCAACAAAGCAGGAATGGCCTCCTCGTAGTTTTCATTTTTAAAGTCAGCAAGCCCCGTCTCTAGAGAGGCCCCCTCACTAGCGTATGAGACCTTAGCACCGAGAAATACCGAGGCAACAAAAAATAGAAATAAGCTTAGCAGAAGATTGGCAGAAAAACCCCTATTCATCATATTTCCTCCTTATAAATTAACCATTGCCCAATTACATATTGAAAAAACGTAAAATTAAATCCATTATTGACAAACTACAGTGGCCCTCGGGCACAAAACAACGAGCGGAACAAACCGGATCAGCGACTATACTTGCATTATCTCTCAATCCAAAACAAAAAGATACACCGCCTTTTCAGACGCAACAAGCAGCATGTAGGTATTCACAGGATTGTTTAGTGATGATCGCAGGATTTGGAAATGGGAGGGGAATAGGGACAGATGCACTAGCTCAAAACAAAAAAGCCCGGTGCAGTAAAATACTGCTTCGGGCCTTCAAATACTTACCATTAGAACTACAAGGCTCAAGCTCTAAGGGCATAAAGTTCCACTTTCTGAGCTTGAGAAGATTAGTGGAACTTATACCCGGCAGGTGTATAAATTCCAATTGTTTTTTTAAAGCTACTTCTCTGATGCCTCTTTGATGGCCTCCAGTTCCTCCCACCTTTTATAGGACCTGGCAAGTGTCTCTTCTGTCTCTTCCGCTTCAGCATTAAGCTCGGCGACCTTCCCGCTTTGCTGGTATATCGCAGGGTCGGCCATTAGCTTATAGAGCTCCTCTTTTTTTGCATCAAGGGTCTCGATCTGCCCGGGCAGTTCATCGAGTTCTGTTTTTTCCTTAAAGCTCAGCTTACGGGGCTTCTTATTTTGCTGGCCGGACTTTGCACCCGCTTTCGCCTTTGTCTTGCCCTTTGCCTTCCGCTGCCTCAGCCAGTCATCGTAACCGCCGATATACTCTTCCACCCTCTCTTCACCTTCAAATACCAGGGTGCTGGTGACTATATCGTTGATAAAGCTGCGGTCGTGGCTTACCAGGAGCAGAGTCCCGGTGTAATCTATGAGCAGTTCTTCCAGCAGGTCCAAAGTCTCCATGTCGAGGTCGTTGGTAGGTTCGTCCATGACTATCATGTTGGAGGGCTTTGTAAAGAGTTTGGCGAGAAGAAGCCTGTTGCGCTCTCCGCCGGAAAGCACCTTTACGGGGCTTCTCGCCCTGTCGGGGGTAAAGAGGAAGTCCTGCAGGTAGCCTATTATATGTTTAGGCTTGCCGTTGATGATGACCTGATCGTTACCTTCACCCACGTTTTCCTGCACCGTCTTGTCCTCGTCAAGCTGCGAACGGAGCTGGTCGAAGTATGCTATGTCGAGCCTGGTTCCCAGCTTAACTTCCCCTGAGAGCGGCTCTAGCTGGCCCAGCAGGGTCTTTAAGAGTGTCGTCTTTCCCGCACCGTTTGGGCCTATGATGCCTATCTTGTCGCCGCGCATGATAAGCGTTGAAAGATCGCGGGCCACTACCTTGTCTCCGTAACCGCAGGTGACACCTTCCGCCTCGACGACAATCCTGCCGGACTTCCTTGCATCCTGGAGCTTCATGCTTACGCTGCCCGTCTGTGTGCGCCGTGCCTGTTGCTCCTCGCGCATCTTTTTAAGTGCCCTGACGCGTCCCTCGTTGCGGGTACGCCTTGCCTTTATCCCCTTTCTTATCCAGACCTCCTCTTCGGCAAGTTTTTTGTCGAAGCGGGAATTCTGGCTCTCCTCGGCCTCAAGCATGGCGTCTCTGCGCTCCAGATAGGAGGGGTAGTCACAGTCCCAGTTTATCAGCCTGCCCCTGTCGAGTTCTACGATACGTGTTGCCAGCCGCTGGAGGAAGGCCCTGTCATGGGTGATAAATAGTAGAGTGCTGCCGTAGCGGATGAGGAAATCTTCCAGCCATAGGATGGAGTCGATATCGAGGTGGTTTGTCGGTTCATCGAGGAGCAGGAGGTGAGGTTCGGTGACAAGCCCACGGGCAAGCAGCACCCGGCGCTTCAGCCCTGCCGAGAGATTGGCAAAGGGGGCGTCTCCATCGAGAGACATCCTGGAGAGCAATTTTTCTATGCGCTGTTGGTCTTCCCAGTTGTACTCTTCATCCAGTGCTTCGGCGATTACCTCCGAGACGCTGCCCTCCAGTCCCTTTGGCACTTCCTGGGACAGGGAGGCGACGCGCAGCCCCTGCTGGCGGACTATCTCACCTCCATCGGGTACGAGCAGTCCCTCGACCAGCTTGAGGAGTGTAGATTTGCCGGCACCGTTACGGCCGAGTATGCAGACGCGCTCCCCCTCTTCGATTTGAAGCGTTGTCCCGTCGAGTAGTGGTGCCCCGCCGAAGCCGAGGCGGATATCTTGCAGACTGATAAGTGCCATTAATTTTCTCTCATAAAAAGTGTAGTGGAACTAAACACCTGGTTTGTAAGGGGCTTGTATAATATAGATTTAAGGCTATGATGCGACTGCCTGGCAGCGACCCTTGTCCTTTGCCTTGTAAAGCCTCTGATCGGCAATATCGACAAGATCGCTCCAAGTGGCATTTGCCTTTTCTTCAATCTCACAGCAGTTTCCGATACCTATACTTATGGTGAGTACCTTAAAAGAGCTTTTTTCGTGAGGGATTTTAAGTGACTGAACATCTTTAACAATCTCTCCCGCTTTTAAGGCCGTATCCTTAAGCCCTGTTTCAGGCATCAGAAGCAGGAATTCCTCTCCCCCATAACGGTAGAGCCTGTCTGCCTCGCGTATGATAAATTCTATGCGATTGGCCACTTTTTTCAGCACGTCATCTCCTGCAAGGTGACCGTAATGATCATTGTAATTTTTAAAATAGTCTATATCGATGAGCATTACCGAATAGTGAAACTGGTAGCGCGTGGCTGAAGCGTGAGTATGTTGCAGATCCACTTCCATTGCCCTGCGATTGCCGATACCAAGTAGTGCATCTTCCATTGATAGAGCCTTCAACTCTTTGTTTGCCCGGATTAATTCCCGGGTTCGCTCATCTATAGATGTTTCTACTATCTCCCGTTGATGTTCGTAGAGATTGAAGTGAGCTTTTACAAGGTCGGACTGTGTGACAATCCCGACAATCCTGCCGTCGGGATTAATAACCGGAAGGTGGCGCACTTTTTCTGCCCTGGCTACAACCAGGGCCTCAAAAAGGGTATCGCTTTCGTTAACTGTAACAGGTGGGCTTGACATCACATCTGAAATTATTGTGGTAGCTGGTGAAATAGGTGGGCTATGATCGGCCATCAGTTTTACAATGTCCCGCTCTGTGAGGATCCCCACCGGTTTCTCTTCTTCACTGATTACGATACATGAAAAGCGCTTGTCCCGCATGATTAGTAGAGCTTTCCCCAAGGTCTCGCCAGGGGCAACGCAGTAAACCTTTTTGGTCATAAGGTTTTGAATGCCGGTAGATATATTTTTCATGAAGGCCCCTTGAGATAAAGACATGAATTATATCATATTTCAAGGGGTGTTGCTAGGCAGGTGCAGGCCATCTCGTCCAAAATTTTTTGACGGGGGAGAGGGAACTAAGGCCATTTAGTTACAAAACAAAGATTAGAACTCTTGCTTTAATCAAGGGCGCACTCTTCGCAGAAAAACTCATCTGGTGATTCGGTCAGGCGTTCCATGGCAATGGGTTTTGCGCAGTCAACGCAGATACCATAATCAGGGGCATCGATACGTTTAACGGTGGCTTCAAGGCGCGGTATCCTTGCAATGGCAGCCCTCATCTCCGCCTCGCAGCGCCTTTTGTAGTCCAGAGACTCACGGCGTGTAGCGCTGTCCATCTCGCTGTCAGGCGGTATCTGGCCTACTGAAAACTCCAGTGCAGAAATCCTTTCCTGCAGCGCCTCAAGCTCTGCGAGGGTTTTTTGTTTCAGGCTTTTTCTTTCATCATCCGTCATTTTCTATCAACTATATCCTTTGTTTTTTATAGTACTCTGTTTTTGTATAGTTTGTGCCAAAAAAGTAGCCGTCTTATATTTTTTCCAGGTTGGCGTATTTAAGGACCAGGTTTTTCAGCCCGATCCTCGGGAAATATACAGAGACCTTGGCCTTGTCGCCTGTCCCTTCTCCCCCACGAACCACTCCTTCGGCAAATGTGGGATGGCGCACCTTGTCGCCTTTGTTATAGCCTCCTGCCGCTTCCCCCCTTGCGGCACCCGACTCATCAAAACCTGCTCCCGCCAGACCGCCTTTGACAGTCTTATTTTCCTGGAAGGATACAGCTGTCTTATTGCTGAATATGGGAGCAAAGTCGGGCACGATGTTCAGGTTTTTAGTCAATCCTTCCGGAATGTCACTCAGGTAGCGTGAGGGGAGGTTGTGCTGGTCTGATCCGAATACGCGCCGCCTGTCGGCATGGCTCAGGTAAAGCCGCTCCATCGCCCTAGTCATCCCTACATAGCAGAGCCGCCTCTCCTCTTCCAGCCCTTCAGGGTCGTCCTTAGAGCGGCTGTGGGGGAAGAGGTTCTCCTCCATGCCTGCCATGAAGACTACTGGAAACTCAAGCCCCTTAGCACCGTGAAGAGTCATAAGCGTGAGTCGCTCCTCCTGGTCATCAAGCTTGTCCGCCTCGCTCATCAGCACGGCCCTTTCAAGAAATGCCTCTATGCTGAAGTCCTCCTCCTCGCCTGCTTGCTCCCGAATGGCCTCTTCAAGCTCTTCAAGGTTTTCAATGCGGCTTCTGTTCTCGATAGTTTTTTCTTCCTTAAGTTTTTTCAGATAGCCGCTTTTTTCTATCACCTTCTCAAGCAGTCCTACGGGGTCAAGCTCGTCTTTGAGGGAGATAAGTTCTTCCATCATGGCCCGGAAGGCGACTACTTTTTTATTATTCTCTTCCCTCTCTACGGCCCGATAGATAGAAAAGCCATTGGTTATGGCACTCTCCTCCAGCTCCTCTATGGTTTTCTTCCCTATGCCCCTTGGCGGGGTGTTGATTATCCTCTTCATTGCCACAGTATCATCGGGATTTATGATGACACGGAGGTAGCCCAGAATATCCTTGACCTCCATACGGTCGTAGAACTTCATGCCTCCGACAACGGTGTAGCTTATACCCCGCTTTACCAGTTCGTCCTCTATGACCCTCGACTGGGAGTTGGTGCGATAGAATATGGCAAAGTCCTTAAGTCCCCTGTTCTCTGTCTGGTGGAGGGAGCTTATCTCATCGATGATGAAACGGGCCTCTTCATATTCATTGCCAGTACGGCATATAGTCAGCGGCTCTCCCTCACTCCCCTCGGTCCATAGTTCCTTGCCTTTTCTGCCCAGATTTTTTTCCACAACGGCGCCTGCAGCAGAGAGTATCCGCTGTGTGGAGCGGTAGTTCTGTTCCAGCCTTACAATGTGTGCACCGGGGAAATCCCGCTCGAAATCAAGGATGTTCTGGATGTCGGCACCACGCCAGCGATATATAGACTGGTCGTCATCGCCGACGACGGTTATATTCATGGTCTTTCCGGCCAGCAGTTTGATCAGCTGGTACTGCACGGGGTTTGTGTCCTGGTATTCATCTACGAGTAGGTATCGCCATTTTTCACGGTATGTCTCCAGCAGGTCGGGGCATTCATTGAAGAGGCGGACTGTGAGATAGATGAGATCGCCAAAGTCGAGGGCATTACCCTCCTTAAGGAGCTTGCCATATGACTCTACGACGGTGACGATTTTTTCCTTGAAAAACCCGAAGGATGTGCGGGCCGAATCGACAGGGGGCACTCCCCTGTTTTTCGCATCGTTTATTATGGATTGTATCCGCTTAGGGTTGATGGCCTTTTCATCCAGGCCTTCCCGGTCCAGTATTGTCTTGATAGCAGAAATCTGGTCACGATCATCGTATATGGCAAAGCTGGAGCTGTAGCCGATGCGGTCTATATGCCGTCGCAGAATGGCGGCACAGATGGCGTGGAAGGTTCCGACGGAGAGCTCAGCGCCGCCGCTTCCAAGGAGTTCCTTTATCCTCTCTCGCATCTCCCCTGCCGCCCTGTTGGTAAAGGTAACGGCCATGATGTTCCAGGGGCTGACCTCCTTTTTTTCGATTAGGTAGGCTACGCGATAAGTAATTACCCGTGTCTTGCCGCTTCCTGCCCCGGCAAGTATGAGCAGGGGGCCATCACCGTATGTTGCAGCCTCGTATTGTTTTTCGTTGAGAGAATCTATCATTGTTTAGTCAAAAAGATTGTATCTGAGTATGCAGTATAGCGCTCTCACCCCATCTTTCCATCCTATTTTTTTCCCCTCTTCATATGTACGGCCTGAATAGGATATCCCGACTTCATAAATTCTTAAATGTTTCTTCGCCATTTTTGCTGTTATCTCTGGTTCAATGCCAAAGCGGTTTTCCTTTATTGTGATGCCTTGGATCACTTCTCTTCGAAAGGCTTTGTAACATGTCTCCATATCCGTCAGATTCAGATTGGTAAACATGTTGGACATTAGAGTCAAAAAGCGGTTTCCTATCATGTGCCAGAAATAGACGACGCGATGCGCATCACCACCCATAAACCTTGAACCGTAAACAACATCAGCCTTACCTTCTATAATTGGCGTAATAAGTTTAAGGTATTCCTCAGGGTTGTACTCCAGGTCAGCATCCTGTATAACGACTATATCACCGCTGGCACTATGGAAGCCTTCTCTTAGAGCAGCTCCCTTACCGCTATTTTTCTCCAGGTAAATAACCTTGTCAACCAGCGGCTCAATATCTGTGCGCAGTATTTCCCGCGTTCCGTCTGTAGAACAGTCGTCAACGATAATAATTTCAAATGGCGTATAAGAGCAATTCCTAACGGCACTTACTACCTCCCTGATGGTTTCTTTCTCATTAAAACAGGGGATGACAACGGATAATCTCATTATATGGTATCCTTTCTTGGCAAAATTAAATTTGATTTAGCTTTAAGAGATCCCGCGGCTAAATCTTTGTTTGGGGCTTATCAGAAGTTAAACCTTCTGCAGGGCCTGACAAAATATACAAATAGTTTAAAGTATAGCCTATCGGGCCGAAAAAAAGTGCATATATAAGAAGTTCAATTTCAAATTTATATCTCATTGAGTCTGCGTAAGGTGCCAATACAGAACCTGCTGTTCCAAAGAAGATAATCGTTAAAAAATAAAGACTCCAGCCTGGGCCGCAGCAAGGGCTTAAATAAAAGGCTTCTTTATAGAAGCCTTTTTGAAAGGCCATTTTGATATTTTTCAATAGGATTTAAATTCTTTGCCGCAATTAATGTGACAATGTAATACATCATGGGAATAAAGATTAAAATATTACGATTAACAGCCATTAAATTCATGGTATATAAATAATTCCCGGAAGTAATATAGGTGACCAGAAACAATCCCATAATAAAAAATAGCGTTGTAACGAGATATTTGATATTAGATCCTAAAACTATTTTCACGCTAAGCAGTAAGGTTGAGAAAAAGAAAAAGAAGATAATATTGAAATTCGCTGAGTACATAATTTGATCCCACATTACAGGGAGTACCTCAAAATGTAGTCCCGACTTCAAAAAACCTTCTCCTCGTTCTGAAGCAATATTATTTGCAAATAAAAAAGTATGCCATGGGATTGCAATGACAAATATTGGGACTATGAATGCGAACAAGCTCCTGAGGGCTAGTTTTTTGAGCAATAAAAATATTACGATAGTGCCTGAAAAAGCTATTACAAGGAAAACCCCTTCCAGTTTTGTCCACATACCCAAACCTATATACGCACCTAAAATGAATAACAATTTACGAGCATTGCGCTTTTCACCTATAGCAATATTCATGTATCTTCCCAAAATTATTGTAGATACCAAAGTGTAATAGCTTAAAGGAAGGTCTGCGTAGGCAGTGATTGAGTGATAGCTTAGAAGGGGAACACTTGATAAAAAGAAAGTTGCCAGGATGGCAGCAAATAAGGACACCTCTCTTTTAAGTGCAGAGTATATAAGGCAAAGAATACTGATAAAAAACACAACATTCCATAGCTTAACAAACACATCGTTAAACTCTCCCACACAAAGAGAAAACCATACCTGCATCAAAGGTAGGTGTAGAGGGTAAGACAAAAAGGTCCTGTATCCCCTGCCAAAGAAAAATTCATTGGAATCTTCAAGAGCCAAGCCTTTTTCATAGAAAAAAAACTTTGCCCCTAAGCTCCAGTTCATCATGCTGTCAGGGGCGTGTACGGGCCAGATAAAACTCTGATGAATTATGAAGAAAAGCCTTAGAACAAGCCATGAAATAAAGAATAAAGAAAGAAGTTTTTCCATTTTTGAAAGATGCTTGAAGCTATTTGCTAGAGCCGGTTGTCTTAAACGGAGCACCTGGCGTAAAGGCATGTTGTCTTTATAGATTAAGTAAGCAAATAAGATGATCAGTGAAAACGGAATAAGTGAAACTCCCAACAAGTTAAATTCAATCCCCAAAATACCAAGAAGAAACATTGCGAAGCTTGTAATACCTATTCCAAGCCCAAATCCAAGGGATAGTCTTTCCAAAAAAGACTGCTCATCATCAAAGCTGTAAAAATAAGAGATAAATAAAAACCCCGCGAAGGTAGGCAGTAAGACAGCATATGAAATTTTAAGAAATATCATTTGTTTTCCTGTAGTGTTTTATACAGGGTTATATTGTTACCGTATGATGCTATTTGCCTTACTTCCTCTCCGATTACTTTGCCGTTAAGGCTTAGAGTTTTTTTGTCGGGAGTAAGCAGTATCTCTCCGGCTTTATATACAAAAATATAATTCCCTGAAAGGGACTCAGGAGTAGAGACCTTCCTTGGCAAGTAATAATATTTTAACCTATACCAGTAATGAATATAATCATTACCTATATAAAGCCTTAACTTATCTTCAGGGGGGATTTTTTCTTTTAGCAATTTGGATAAAGAGTATGGCACTTTAGCATCAAAAGCGTAGGTCTTTTCTTCAAAGCTTTTGTTTGATAAAAGCTTAACATCTCTTTGCCATTGCTTAAACCAACTGTAATCCATTCTGGCAGAAAATAGAGTTCCTGCAATTAAACAAGAAAAAATAAGGGATTTTGCGATTGAGTGAAGTTGTATCGATCTTGATTTAATAAGGTGGCCAATCATAAAAAACGCAGCTACTACATAAAGTATTTTTATGAATGATATTTTACCTACAAGGGGTGTATCAATAAAATTGACTGTAGTAGAATATATATAGCTTACCTGCCAGAATTGATCCCATATCGCCTGCATAAATCCACTCAACTGTATAATTTGTCTAAAAAATTACTGCTCCCTAAGCCTGTGTTCAAGAAGTCCTTTGTTATAGGCGGAAATTATGTCCCGCCGCGAAAGCATACCGATGATCTTTCGTGGGTTTTCCTTTTTAACCACTGGAAGCTGCTCTATATTTCTTGTACCTATCTTACTTAGTGCATCGTCAAGATTTTCACCTTCTGTTATGGTAATTACCTTTTCAGTTGCCAGCTCTTTCACTACTATAAGGTCTTCCAGTCCGCTTTCAAAAACAGCTTCTCTGAAGTCCTGAAAGGATATTATTCCGCTTATAAGACCTTCACTGTCTACTACAGGAAAGTTGGCGTGCTTTGATTTCTCAAGAAATTTATTGAACTTTCGCAGCGTCATATTTTCAGGGACTGTCTGGGCGCCCTTGGCCATGGCATCTTTTACAAGGATGGATTTTAGTATGTTCACCTCTTTTCCAGCCTGAAGCTTTATTCCTTTCCTTGCCAGTTTCAAGGTGTAGATTGATTCTTTAGAGAGGAAGGAGGCAAATATAGTGCTGGTGATGCAGGTCAGCATAAGTGGAAGGATGATCTCATAGTCCGATGTCATCTCGAAAATGATCATTATTGCAGTAATAGGGGCATAAGTCGTTCCAGCTACAACGGCCCCCATCCCTACCAGTGCGTAGGCCCCCGATGTCGCCGAAAGTGCCGGAAATAAAGAGTGGGCAATCTTGCCGAAGGCCCCGCCCATTACGGCACCTATGAAGAGGGATGGTGCAAATACCCCGCCGGAGCTGCCACTTCCCAGGCTGAGGGATGTGGCGACTATCTTCATAATGAGCAGCAATGCAAGCAGGTATAACGGAAGCTCCCCGAAAAGGGCAAGGTCGATGGTATGATAACCTACCCCGTAAATTTGCGGAACAAGCAGCCCTATGGCACCGATAAGCAGACCGCCGATGGCCGGTTTCAGGTATTCGGGCATATTTACACGTTCATCAAAAAAATCCTCACAGCGGTAGAGACTTTTACTGAAAAATACGGCAACTGCAGCGGCGATAAATCCCAGCAGGATGTAGGCCGGTATCTCCCATGGGCTTACAAGTTCATAGCTTGGAACGAGAAGGGTCGGTTCGTCACCCCACCATGCCCTGGATATGACAGTTGCTGTAACTGCCGATATTACAAGGGGGCTGAAGGTGGAAAATGCTATGTCTCCAAGTATGATCTCCAGTGAGAACATTACTCCAGCTATGGGCGCGTTGAATATGGCGGCTATCCCTCCTGCCGCCCCGCAGGCGACCATGGATTTCATCCTTGCGCCGGGAAAATTGAGTGCCTGCCCTATGGCGGAGCCCATGGCAGAACCTATCTGGACGATAGGGCCTTCACTTCCTACAGATGAACCTGTCCCTATGGATATGGCGGATGCGAGGGATTTTATGCCGGCCACCCTTTTTCGAATTACCCCTCCGCGGAGCGCTACGGCACTCATTACCTCAGGGACGCCGTGTCCTTTGGCCTCTCTGGCGAAGTAGTAGATAATAGGGCCGACTATCAGGCCGCCTGCCGCCGGGACAAGTAGTTTTTTGTAGGCCGGTGCCGTCTCTACAAGATCAAAAAGCTCACCAAAACCACCGAAGAAGAGCCACTGCACCGCCTCTATCATATAATGGAACAGTATGGCGCCGCCGCCTGCAAGCAGGCCAACTATGAAGGCCATTATGGATACATAGGTGTTCTCGTGCTGCTTGATACTATCAAACAGATTTGTGACTGTAGCTTTTGGCACTTTATTCTACCGTTACACTTTTAGCGAGGTTTCTTGGCTGGTCTACATCCGTTCCCAGGTGAACGGCAACATGGTAGGCAAGGAACTGAAGGGGTATTGAGAAAAGAAAAGGATAGAGCATGGGATCTGCCTTTGGAATAGTTATAGTGCGGTCTGCCCGGCTTGATATCTCTTTGTCACCCTCTACTACTATGGCTATGACATGCCCGTCTCTGGCCTTTACCTCTTCAAGCCCTGCAAGGACCTTGTCGTACAGGGCATCGGGAGGTGCAAGCACTACAACGGGCATTTTGTCATCTATGAGGGCAATGGGGCCGTGCTTCATCTCTCCCGCCGGGTATCCTTCGGCATGTATATAGGAAATCTCCTTAAGTTTCAGTGCACCTTCCAGGGCGATGGGGTAATTTATTCCCCGGGCAAGGTAGAGAAAATCGCGGTATTTTGAAAAATCATGGGCTATTTTCTCAATCTCTGTCTCGGTCTCCAGTGTCTTTTCAAGAAGTGAGGGCAGGTGCTTAAGCCCTGAGATATGCTTATGGAACAAATCTTCTGACAGTAATTTTTTTGTGGAGGCTATATGCAGGGCAAGGAGGTATGTCGCGGCAAGCTGAGTGGTAAATGCCTTGGTGGAGGCAACCCCTATCTCGGGCCCTGCATGCGTATAGATGACGCCTTCTGTCTCACGCGTCAGATTGCTGCCTACTACATTACAGATCGCCAGCGTTGCGGCACCCCTGTCTTTCGCCTCTTTGATGGCCGCAAGCGTGTCCGCTGTTTCTCCCGACTGGCTTATGCCGATGACGAGATCGTCTTTAGCTATTATGGGATCCCTGTACCTGAACTCCGATGCAATATCGACCTCCACAGGGACACGGGTAAGTGACTCAATAAGGAATTTCCCTACAAGTGCGGCATGCCATGAAGTCCCGCAGGCCAATATAAATACCTTTCTGATGCCTTTTATTTTATCTGCCGAAATGCCAAGGTCTTCCAGGTATATCTGGCCCTTCTGCTCATTTATACGGGGCCCTATGGTATCAGCTATTGCCCTGGGCTGCTCATGGATCTCCTTCAGCATAAAGTGGCGGTATCCACCCTTTTCTGCCATTACAGGGTCCCATGTGATCCTGGTAGTTTTGCGTTCCACTACAGTGCCGTCTTCGGCGTAGATTCTTATTCCCTCATTATCGAGGGACGCTATATCACCGTCTTCCAGGTATTTTATCTCCCGTGTTTTCCACAGTATTGCCGGGATATCCGATGCAATATAGTTCTCACCTTCACCGATGCCCAGGACAAGAGGACTTGCCTTTCTTGCAGCTATCAGCCTTCCCGGCTCACTCTGCAGGATAAGGGCTATGGCATAGCTTCCTTCGACCCTTTTAAGCGCCTTCCTCACGGCCTTTATAATATCGTCTTCGGATCTAAAGATCTCTGAGACAAGGTGGGCTATTACTTCTGTGTCGGTTTCGGAAGTAAAACTATGTCCCGACCTTGTCAGTTCTTCCTTGAGTTGAAGGTAGTTTTCTATGATACCGTTATGGACGAGAGTTATGTGTCCGGCCTGATGCGGATGTGCGTTGATCTCAGATGGTCTGCCGTGCGTTGCCCAGCGAGTGTGTCCTATGCCGGAGGTTCCTGTTGCGGGGCTAGTTCTAAGCTCATCTTCCAGTACATGCACCTTGCCTTCTTTCCGGCGTATATCCATCCCTTCTTCGTTGCATACAGCTATGCCCGCTGAATCATAACCACGGTATTCCAGTCTTTTAAGCCCTTCCATAAGTATGGCCTGGGCCTGCTCTTTCCCGGTATATCCGACAATGCCGCACATATTATTTTGCCTCTTTGTTTTTCTTTTTTGTCCAGTCCGGAAGGGTCTTCTGCTCTGTTCTGGTAAGAGAAAGCGCTTCAGGGGGAACATCCTTTGTTATTGTCGAACCGGCCCCTATGATGGAGCCGCTTCCCACCCTGACAGGCGCCACGAGATTCGTTCCACTGCCTATAAATGCCCCATCCTCAATGACTGTCTGGAACTTGTTTTTTCCATCATAGTTGCAGGTTATCGTTCCGGCACCCACATTGACCCCGCTGCCTATATCGGCATCACCTATGTATGACAGATGGCTTACCTTGCTACCCTCTCCTATAGTGGCCTTTTTGATCTCTACAAAGTTACCCGCCTTGGCAGCGTTTTTAAGGACAGCCCCCGGTCTCAGGTGAGCAAAGGGGCCTACTGTAGTATCCTCTCCCAGTTTAGCCCCGGTGATAACACAGTAGGGTTTGATGTGAGACCTGTCTGAAATAAGGGAGTCTTTTATGACCGTGCCAGTCTCTATGATGCAGTCTTTACCCACGCTGCATCCTGATTCCAGACTTACCTGAGGGTATACGACGGAGCCAGCCCCGATATTGACATCAATATCTATGTAGGTATTATCAGGGTCTTTGATAGTGACACCTGAGAGCATAAGTCTGTCCAGTACCCTTTGAGCCATAGCCTTTTCGGCAATGGCAAGATCCTTCCGGCTGTTGACGCCCATGATCTCCAGATTGTCGTTTATAGTGGTCCAGCCGACGCGCCTGCCCATTTCCCGGCCTATCTTTATTATATCTGTGAGGTAATACTCCCCCTGCGCATTGATGTTGCCGACCCTGTCAAGCGCCTCAAACAGAAAATCACCGCTCACGCAGTAGATTCCGCTGTTTATCTCACGGATCTGCTTTTCTTCTGTGCTTGCGTCCTTTTCCTCCACTATCTTAAGTATCTCATCACCATCTTTGATGATGCGGCCATAGCCGTTTGGGTCGGCCACTTCGGCGCTTAGAACTGTGACGCTGTTCTTTTCCGTCATGTGAGACTGGACAAAGCCTTCAAGTGTGGATTTTGTGAAGAGGGGCACATCGCCGCACAGGATAACGATGGGCAGGCTCTTGTCGCTCACTGCATCCTTGCAGACCATTACGGCATGGCCTGTTCCCAACTGTTCTTCCTGGGTAACGAAGCTGACTTTTTTGTCACTCAGTTCATCTTTTACAGATTCCGCCCCGTGCCCGATCACTGTGATGATTTCGCTTGCACCGGCACTCTCAGCAACTTGAATCGGGAAGTGTATCATAGCTCTTCCGCAGACGGGGTGCAGCACTTTGGGGAGGTCGGACTTCATCCGTGTCCCCTTTCCGGCTGCAAGTATTATGGTGGTAAATTTTATCAAAGCTCTTCCAGAACTATATTGTTGTTTGTATATATGCATATGTCGGCTGCAGTATGCAGGGCCTCTTCGGCTATCTTTGCTGCATCAAGATCGGAATATTTTATAAGGGCACGTGCTGCCGCCAGGGCATAGGGGCCACCTGAACCTATGGCTGCAATACCGTCATCGGGTTCTATTACATCGCCGTTACCTGAGATGATAAAGGAGTTTTCACTGTCAGCGACTATCATCAGGGCCTCAAGTCTTCTGAGCACCTTGTCGGTACGCCAGTCCTTTGCCAGCTCAACAGCAGATCTCGTAAGGTTGCCGTTGTACTGCTCCAGTTTTTTTTCAAAACGCTCAAACAGGGTAAAGGCGTCGGCTGTCGCCCCGGCAAAGCCTGCAAGAACGCCTTCCTTGTAAAGCCTTCTTACCTTTCTCGCCTTGTGTTTCATTATGGTGCTGCCTGTCGTTACCTGCCCGTCTCCAGCAAGGGCCACTTTTTTTCCTTTACGTACCGCTACAATTGTAGTGCCTCTTATCATCGAATGCTTTCCCTTGTCATCACTCATTGTTTTTTTGCCCTCGGATGGGCCTTGTCGTATACTTCCATCAGCCTGTCGGTGGTTATGTGTGTATATTTCTGTGTTGTGGAAAGGCTTGCATGTCCCAGCAGTTCCTGTATGCCCCTGAGGTCCGCACCTGCATCGAGTAGATGGGTGGCAAATGAGTGGCGCAGCGTGTGCGGACTTCCTTTGCCCGGTATGCCCCCTTTGCGTAGGTATTTCTCCAGTATCCTGGCTATACTCCTTGCCGTCAGACGTCCTCCTCGCAGGTTGAGGAAAATGGCCTTGTCATCCTGTTCCTTGCCGAACTCATTCCGTACATCAAGGTACCTAGATATTGCGTCAAGGGCTTTCCCGCCTACCGGTATAAGCCTCTCTTTTCTGCCCTTACCGAGCACCTTGATCATTTCCTGGCGGATATTTATATCTTCTATGTCCAAGCCTGCCAGTTCCGATACACGAAGCCCCGAGGAATAAAGAAGCTCCAGAATGGCCCTGTCCCTCGCTGCTGCGGATTTTTCGCCCTTTGGCGCATCCATAAGCCTGAAAATATCATCTACGGAGAAAAACGTGGGCAGCCGTTTTTCCGTCTTTGGTGTGGCTACGCCCTCAAGGGGGTTTGAACTGATAATCCCCTCTCTAAGCAAAAAACGGTAAAAACTTTTTAGAGATGCAAGTTTTCTCCCTATAGAATTTTTTGAATTTTCTTTATGCAGATGCGCCAGGTATCTTCTTACAGCAAGATGATCTATATTTAAAATATCCCGCTTGTTTATGCCCTCCGAGCTATCCTTGAGAAAGGCATCAAACTGGTTTATATCGCTTATGTAATTACGGATAGTATGGACGGAGGCGTTTTTCTCAAATTTCAGGTAGCGCTCAAACTCCTTGATATGTTCCTCAATGCTCATAAATATGCCTGTCCACTTTAAGATAATTTAATACCATAAATAGAATAATTATTCCAATAAAATCCCTTTGTGGCGGCAGATTAGATCTAGACATTGGCAGTAGTTTTTAGAGGGGGGAGAGGTAATTAAAAAAGTAGAAGCATCTCTGACCAAGATCCCCTATCCTCTTTTCTTTGTCTTTTCCCCCGTCTTGTGGTAAAAAAGAGAGCAATTAGGGGAGCTTAAAGGGATATGAAGACAAAATATATAAACAAGCGTATCGACTACACTGGGAAGGAACTGCACTCCCACTTTGCCTACAAGCATTTTGACATAATGGGGGAATCCCTTGTCGCTTTTTCGGGAGGCTGTGAAGTGAAGATAGGAGACCTTGTAGACCTTGCCGACGTGAAGGAAAAGGCGGGCATTTACAGTGAGGACATGCTCCACTTTATAGGCGAGTTTTTTGACCATGACCTTGACAGGACCATCCTCAGACAGCGCCTTCTTATAGCCATAATCAAGGACGTCGTGGCCGAACTTTCGGGCTGCCCCGTCGTCCGCAGAGGGGACGACATCTATGAGGGGGAGGACAAGCTGAGCGTCTCCATCGCCACGCTGACCCCTGTTTCCGGAATAATACATACGGGCATCAATATCTCATCGAAAAATACCCCTGTTCCTACGAAGGGCCTTAAGGACTACGGCATAGAAACGCAAGCCTTCGCCAAAACAGTGCTGGACAGGTTTGCCAAAGAGATGGAAGATGTAAATGTGGCTCGCTGCAAGGTGCGTGGTGTTTCCTGAACCATGAGCGGTGGAGCCTTTCTTTCTGAGATATTTTCCTCCATACAGGGTGAGGGGCCTTATATTGGGATGCGCCAGGTCTTCGTGCGTTTTCTGGACTGTAACCTTGACTGCAGCTACTGCGATACGGAGAACAAACGTGCAGTGCTAAGGGAGTGCCGCATAGAAAAGGAGGCTGGGATCGGTCTCTTCAGCTATCTTCCAAACCCCGTCTCAATAGATGAACTTGAGGCCTCACTGACTGCCCTCGAAGGCTTTGACGGTCTCCACCACTCCATCAGCATCACCGGAGGAGAGCCTCTGCTTCAGGCAGAGTTTATCAGGGGCTGGCTGGAGGCAGCAAAGAAAAGACGGGCGATATATCTGGAGACGAACGGAACCTTGCCGGAGAAGCTTAAATCGCTTATCGACAAGATCGATATCATCTCCATGGATATAAAGCTGCCGGGAACAGGTGCAATAGCCCCGCAGTGGGAGGCCCACCGCAGCTTTCTTGAAATTGCGGCGGAAAGAGAGGTCTTTGTCAAGGTCGTAGTCTCTGCCGCCACCAAGGATGGGGAATTAGACCATGCCCTTGAGATTATAGAGTCTGTCAATGCCGCCATCCCGCTTGTCATACAAGCTATGACCGTTGACGGGCGGCCAGATGAGGGGCTGAGCCCAAGGCGGATTTTCGATATCCAGGAGCGGGCGTCAAGGCGACTTAAAGACGTAAGGATCATACCGCAGACACACAAGATTACAGGTGTACTCTAAAGGAGGTTGCATTGGTTTTTAATGACCTGAGAGAATTTATAAAAGATCTCGAAAAGAAGGGGGAACTGCTCCGCATCAAGGCAGAGGTAGACCCGTATCTGGAGATGACGGAGATACAAAAGAGGGTGCTCGAAGAAGGCGGCCCTGCCTTGTTGTTTGAAAACGTGAAGGGCCATGATATGCCGGCCCTTGGGAACCTCTTCGGTACTGTAGAAAGGGTGGCCATGGCCATAGGCAAAAAACCCGAGGAGTTGAGAGAGGTGGGAGAACTGCTGGCCTATCTCAAACAGCCTGAGCCACCAAAGGGAATGAGGGACGCCCTTGGCAAACTGCCTATACTAAAGCAGATGCTGAATATGCCGCCAAAGATGGTCTCCAAGGCTCCCTGCCAGCAGGTGGTGCTGGAAGGTGACAAGGTGGATCTCGACAAATTTCCCATCCAGTCATGCTGGCCGAATGAACCTGCACCTCTTATCACCTGGCCTCTGGTAGTCACCAAAGACCCTGAGACAGAACTGCATAACGTCGGTATATACCGCATGCAGAAGATTGGGAAAGACAAGGCCATCATGCGCTGGCTCCACCATAGAGGCGGAGCCATACAGCATGAGAAGTGGAAGGCCCTCGGTAAGAACACCCCATGTGCTATAGCGCTGGGAGCAGACCCCGGGATGATACTTGCCGCTGTGACCCCTGTGCCAGAGACCCTATCGGAGTATTCCTTTGCGGGACTACTTCGCGGCGGAAAAGTTGAATTGACCGAATGCAAAACACTGCCCCTAAAAGTTCCTGCCTCAGCAGAGATCATCCTCGAAGGTGAGGTAAGTATGGAGGAGACGGCACCGGAGGGCCCTTATGGCGACCATACCGGTTACTACAACGCAGCCGAGCCCTTTCCTGTCTTTAATATCAAGTGCATCACGCACAGGAAAGACCCCATATACATGACCACCTTCACCGGCCGTCCTCCAGATGAGCCTGCAATCCTGGCGCTGGCCCTTAACGAGATCTTCGTGCCGCTACTAAAGCAGGCCTTCCCGGAGATAGTCGATTTCCACCTCCCCATGGAGGCATGCTCATACCGTATGGCTGTAGTGTCGATCAAAAAGCAGTATGCCGGACATGCCAAGCGGATCATGATGGGGGTCTGGAGCTTCCTGCGCCAGTTCATGTACACCAAGTATATAATCGTCGTAGATGAAGATATCGATGTAAGGTCATGGAAGGACGTTATATGGGCGATTTCCACACGAGTAGACCCGTTGCGGGATACCACAATGATAGACCGGACCCCTATAGACTACCTCGATTTCGCATCACCCCTTGACTCCCTTGGCTCCAAGATGGGGATAGATGCAACCAACAAGATCGGCTCAGAGATCACCCGTGAATGGGGAACGCCGATCAAAATGGACGAGGAGATTGTCAGGCGCGTTACAGAGAGGTGGGAGGAGTTGGGCTTGGGAAAAGGGAAGTAATGTTAGTACTTTAAGAGGGATTGTGGTATAAGATTGTTGTTGATTATGGGATTTGCCGGAGTAGTTAATTTTTACCAATCTATCCAGGGGTATAAGCGCTTTGGACGAGAAAGAAAAAAATAAAGACAGGCTTTCAAAAAAAGCCTTTAGCTATTTCCTTAGAATGAGCATTGCCCGCAAGATGCTTGTCGGGTATATCTCGTTGCTTGGACTCCTCTTTATAGTGTCCTTCTATACACTAAGCAACCTGAACAGGTTAAACCTGCTGAACCAAAGTATTCTTGAAATTGATGTGCCTATTATTCAGGCGACTGGCAGCATGCTTGATGAGGTACTGGCACAGGAGAGCTACATCCGCCGCTATGTCCTTCTTGGCTCTCCTGAGATACTGAAACTGTTCTGGGAAAAAGGCAGATCTTTTGAGGAACATGTAAAGCTGCTAGACTCACTTAAACGAACCCCCCCCTTACCTGTTAAAAAACTTGCTGCTCTACATAAAAAGTACAGTGACGCTTTAATTGGAGGGGTTAAAGACCTCTCCTCGCCGGGCTCGGAGCTGTCAGATGACTTAGATAGATCTATCAAGGCCCAACAGGAAAACATAGTTGCACTACTGAAAAGTATGGCAACTGAGGTCAGGGAAGGCCAGAACAAAAAGAATGCCGAGATAGCCAATATAGGAAGCCTTGCCTTCAAGATCTCTGTAATGCTTTGCTTAACGGGCTTCATATTTTCCGTCGGTTTTTTTATCTTTATCACCATCAATATATCCGGCGCGATCAACAAACTTAAGCTGGCAACACAAAAAATATCTGAAGGGGATTTTGATTATAAGCCAAATATACAGAACAAGGATGAGATAGGCGATCTGGCAGCCTCTTTTGTCAAGATGGCTGGACGCCTCAAGAAACTGGAGGAGATGTATATTGATGCCAGCCCCCTGACACGCCTCCCAGGTGGCATTGCCGTGGAAAATATAGTCAAGAAAAGACTAAGGGATAATACCCCTATGGCATTTTGTCTTATGGACCTAGACAATTTCAAGGCCTATAATGATAATTATGGCTATGGCAAAGGGAATGAAATGATAATAGCAACTGCAAATATAATTGAAAAGGCATCTAAAGAGTTCGGGGGCAAAAATGACTTTGTCGGTCATATAGGTGGAGATGACTTTGTCCTCGTCGCCGATGCAGATAGTTTCAATGAAACATGTGACAATATTGTAAAGACCTTTGATAGGGAAGTCCCGGGCTTTTATAATGAAGCAGATGTGAAAAGGGGTCATATCGATGCTGCAGACAGGCAGGGCAATGCCAGGCAGTTCCCGCTGGCTAGCCTCTCAATAGCTGTTGTTACCAATAGAGAGAGAAATGTAAGCAGTCATATTGTTTTTGGAGAGATCGCTGCGGAGCTTAAAGAATATGCCAAGTCGATACCAGGTAGTGTCTATGTTGTTGACCACAGAAGGAATGGAGTGAATCCTGCAGAAAAAATGCCTGAGAATACGAAGCCGAATAAAAGTGGAGAGGACTGATGTTAAAGATAGCTGAGCATCATGTAATTTGTTTTTCTATCTCAGCCTGTCTCATCCTGGGGGCCTGCGTTCCTTATCAAAAAGCAGTTAAAGGCACTTTATCATCAGGATCGATTTTTGAAACGGGAATAAGTGATGAGGCAATCCCTGCTGAAATAGTGAGGCTGAAAGACCTCACGGAAGATAAAACGGGCAAAGTGGTTTCTGTCGATGTTTATTTAAGCCTGGCCATTCTTTATTCCAGCTACAAAAATGAAGACCCTGATTATGCCTCTGCACTGACTGCACTTGAAAAATACATGGCTGTATATAATGTAGGGAGCAACGAGTCAGAACTTAACACCCTGTACACTCTTTTGTTAAGAATGCAGCACTTATCAAAAAATAAAAGCGTTAAAAGCACTTTAATCAAGAAAAACAAGGCACTGACAAAGCAGAATAAAGAACTTTCAATAATCAATGAAGTACTGAAAGAGACTATAGAAAAATTAGGGACTATAGATCTTAACCTGGAGAAGAAGAGAAAAAGTTATAAATAAATCTTTATCCCCCCGTATGTTGGCATTATACAGATTATTTACAGCACTTTGATTAAAGCAAATATGTTTTTTTGTTTTATCCCCCGAAATATTATACTGCTACAAGGGGCAGAAAAAATCTGCTATCATCGGCCGCTATGCTCTTACGCCTCACCGAAATAAGACTTTCTCTCGATGAAGAGGAATCGCTGCTGCCCCAAAGGGCTGCAGAGCGTCTGTCCCTTAAGGCCAATGATCTAGACAGTCTGACCATTATAAGAAAGTCGCTGGATGCCAGGAAGAAGGACTCCATCCAGTACGTCTACACCCTGCTTGTAGAGGTGGCAGAAGAGAAACTGCCCCCGGCAATTACCGAGGACAGGCATGTAAAGGTCTTTGAAAGGACGCCCTCATCCCCATTTCCAAAAATCAAGACAGAGCTACGGCCCGTTATCATAGGTACGGGGCCGGCAGGGCTTTTTACGGCACTCCGCATGACCGAATACGGGATGAAGCCCCTTATCCTTGAGCGGGGAAAGCCTATTGCTGAAAGGGTGAAGGACGTTGAGAGTTTCTGGAATAAGCGTAATTTAAACCCCGAGAGCAATGTCCAGTTTGGCGAGGGTGGCGCCGGAACCTTTTCCGATGGAAAGCTGACCACACGGCTGGACGACCCGCGCATTGATTACATACTGAAGGCCTTTATTGACGCAGGTGCTGAAC